>CAXTWC010000225.1:0-8138 GCA_964247805.1 uncultured Acetobacteraceae bacterium
GATCAAGAAGGCGTCTCCCTCTGGCGGCCTGATCCGGCCCGAGTTCGATCCTGCTACGATCGCGCGGGAGTACGAGGCTGCCGGGGCCACCTGCCTGTCCGTTTTGACCGACGCCCCGCATTTTCAGGGTGAGCCTGCGCATCTGCAGGCTGCGCGCATGGCCAGCAAGCTTCCGGTGTTGCGCAAGGACTTTATGCTAGATCCCTGGCAGATATACGAAAGCCGGGCAATTGGGGCCGATTGCGTGCTTCTGATCATGGCGGCGCTGACCAACCAACTGGCGTTGGAGATGGAGGACATCGCACGCCAGCTCGACATGGATGTGCTGGTCGAGGTGCACGATCGCGCCGAACTGGACCGAGCGCTAGGCCTTCAGACGCCTTTGATCGGGGTCAACAATCGCAACCTCAAGACGTTGCAGACCGATCTGCAGACCACGATC
The DNA here is from genome assembly GCA_964247805.1 of uncultured Acetobacteraceae bacterium. GTDB lineage: Bacteria > Pseudomonadota > Alphaproteobacteria > Acetobacterales > Acetobacteraceae > LMUY01. The sequence continues at coordinate 443 of CAXTWC010000225.1, forward strand.
GACCTGGCGCCGTTCGTTCCACCAGACCGTCTTCTGATCACCGAGAGCGGCATCCGCACCCGGGATGATGTGCACCGCCTGGGAGAGGCCGGCGCGCAATGCCTCCTCGTCGGCGAGAGCCTGCTTCGGCAGTCCGATATCCGTGCCGGGGTGCACGAACTCCTCGGCACCTGCGCGGCCTCGTGAGCCTGACCCATTTCGATGCGGCGGGGCAGGCGGTGATGGTGGACGTCTCCGCCAAGCCAGCCACGGTGCGTACGGCAACCGCGCGGGCGCGAGTGGTCATGCGCGCAGAAACGCTCGCGGTCGTTGCCGCGGGAACGGCGAAGAAGGGTGACGTCCTGGGCACGGCCCGCTTGGCCGGGATCATGGCCGCGAAACGGACAGCCGACCTGATCCCACTGTGTCACCCGCTGGCAATTTCGGGTGTGACAGTCGAACTGGAGGCAGGGTCGGAAGCGGTCGAAATTACCGCGACCGTGCGTACCACCGGGCCAACGGGGGTCGAGATGGAAGCCTTGACCGCGGCGAGCGTAGCCGCACTGACCGTCTACGACATGTGCAAGGCGATGGACCGCGGCATGCGGATCGAGGATCTGCGGGTCGTCCACAAGGCTGGCGGCAAGTCCGGGGAGTTTACCCAGCCTTGATCAGTGTCGCCGAGGCCCGCTCCCGCATCCTAGCGCCGCTGCGGGCGTGCCCGGCCGAGACCGTGGCTCTCGCGGATGCCTGGGGTCGGGTGTTGGCCGCTCCCGTCACCGCCCGGCTGACACAACCCCCGGCTGACCTATCGGCGATGGACGGTTACGCGGTGCGCGCGGTCGACGCGTCGCTCGGCGCGCGCTTGCACGTCGCCGGCGCCGCCCCAGCGGGCCATCCCTATGCGGGCACGCTGGGCGCCGGAGAGGCCATTCGCCTGTTCACCGGTAGCCTCGTTCCGGCGGGCGCCGACGCGATCCTTCTGCAGGAGGATGCGGTGCGCATAGATGACATGGTGGAGGTTAAGGAAGCGTGCACGACCGGACGCCATATCCGCCGGGCGGGGCAGGACTTCTTCACCGGCGATCTGCTGCTGAGCCCTGGCCGGCGACTCGGCGCACGCGACATCGGGCTGGCGGCCGCCGCTAATTATCCCTGGCTCAGCGTGCACCGCCGCCCGCAGATCGCCATCCTGGCCACCGGCGACGAGATCGCCATGCCCGGTGAACCGATCGTCCCCGGTGGTATCGTCAGCTCCAACTCCCACGCGATCGCGGCCCTGGTACGGGCTGGGGGCGGTATCCCGATCGTGCTGCCCGTGGCGCCCGACGATCTGCTGGCGATCGGGGCGGCGGTCGATTCGCTTGGCGGCGCGGACATGCTGGTAACGACTGGAGGGGCCAGCGTCGGCGACCACGACCTTGTACAGTCGGCGCTGGCCGAACGTGGGTTCGAGCTCAATTTCTGGAAGGTCGCGATGCGGCCCGGCAAGCCGTTGATCGCCGGGCAAGTTGCCAACACACCAGTATTGGGGCTCCCAGGAAATCCGGTGTCTGCCCTGATCTGCGCCGCACTGTTCCTTTTGCCGTCGCTCGATGTGCTGGGCGGTTTGCCGGCCGCGGCGCCTCGGACGGAACGGGCTGTGCTTGGGGCGGCGATCGTGGAAAACGACAGCCGGGCGGACCATTTGCGCGCGACTCTGGCGATTGCCCCAGGCGGGCTGCTCGTGGCGACACCTTTCCCGCGGCAAGATTCCGGGATGCTCAGCCTGCTCGCCCGCGCCGATGCGCTGGTGCTCCGCGCCCCCCATGCGCCTGCGTTGCCGGTGGGCGCCGAGGTGGAGGTGATCCGGCTTGACACGCTGGGGTTGTAGCACACGCTTGACGTGAGGCTTGGAACCAACGTAGAACGCGGTTGCCGGTTTGTTCCCCGCGGGAGTCTCCAGATGTTAACGCGTAAGCAACATGAGTTGCTGATCTTCATCGACCACCATCTTCGCACGACCGGGTTCTCTCCGTCGTTCGAGGAGATGAAGGACGCGCTGAGCCTGCGGTCCAAGTCAGGCATTCACCGTTTGATCTCTGCCCTCGAGGAGCGTGGCTTCCTGCGCCGTCATCATCACCGGGCGCGGGCGTTGGAAGTCGTAAAGCTGCCGGAGAAAGGGTCGGAGCAGTCGGTGGCGCGGGTGGAGTCTCCGGCGTTTGCACCGAACGTCATCCGCGGGGATTTCGGCGGCAACCGCCTGACGGGTGTTCGCGCGGCCTCGGATGCTGCGGCGGTGCAGTTACCGCTCTATGGCCGGATCGCCGCTGGGCAGCCGATCGAGGCGCTGCGTGATGGTGGCAGCCACATCGAGGTGCCGATGGCGATGCTCGGCAGTGGTGAGCATTACGCGCTCGAGGTCGCCGGTGACTCGATGATCGATGCGGGCATTCTGGACACCGATACGGTGATCATCCGCAAGGGTGATACGGCCGAGACCGGCCAGATTGTGGTCGCCATGGTGGACGACTCGGAGGTCACGCTGAAGCGCCTGCGCCGCCGGGGCAGCACGGTGGTGCTGGAGGCGGCTAATCCGAAATACGAACCGCGGATTTTCCCGGCCGACCGAGTGAAGGTGCAGGGGCGGCTCGTGGGGCTGTTACGGCGCTACTAAGGGGTGCGGCTTACACCTGCAGCGCCAAGATAACGTCCTGCCACGTCCGCGCTTGACGTCACCAGCCCGACCGCGTGGATACCAAGGTCAAGCCTTGGCATGACGGTGTTTTGGCTTGAAGTGCGGAAGCAACCCCAAACCGCACAGCCCTGGTCTAGACCTTGGCAGCTACGGCATTCCGCCACGGATCACGGTCGGCCAGGACGTCCCCTATAGGGTAAGGTCCAGCACGACCTTGCCGACGCTGCTCCGCCCAGCCAGTGACGCCAGCGCGGCCTCTGCCTCCGACAGTCGAAACCGCCCCTGGACCACCGGGGTGGCTTTTCCCTCTCTGTACAGCTTCAACAGCGCCGTGTGGATCTGCGGCCGCAATGCGGGGTTGGCGGCATTGGCGGCCCCCCAGAACACGCCGACCGCCGAGGCCTCCTTCAGCAGGAAACGGTTGGCGGCCAGATTGGGAATCGGCCCGGAGGCAAAGCCCACCACCAGATAGCGCCCGTGCCATGCCAAGCAGCGAAGGCTTTTCTCGCCGACCTCACCCCCGACCGGATCGAAGATCACATCGGCATTGCCGCCCTCGGTATAGGCCCGAACCGCTTCCACCCAATCCTCTGCGGTATAGTCGATCGCGAGTTCGGCTCCGAGCGCACGGGCCAAGGCCACTTTCTCTGGCCCTCCTGCCGTCGCCAGCACTCGGCAACCATGCGCCACGGCGAGCTGCACCGTCGCCGAGCCGACACCGCCGGCGGCAGCATGGACCAACACGGTTTCACTGGGCTGCAGGGCGGCGCGGTTGTGCAAGGCATGCCACGCGGTCCCATACACGATGCCAAATAGCGACACGGCCTCGGCGGCCGGAACATCCTCGGGGATCGCACTGGCGGTCTCGGCCGCAACCAGCATCTTCTCCGCGTAGCCACCCTGGCCCGTGACCGCGACTCGAGTGCCGACGACAAGCGGCGCACCCTCTCCGGCAAGAATGATGCGGCCGACCGCTTCCACACCGGGCGTAAAGGGGAGTTGAGGCTTCGTCTGATATTTGCCGCGCAACATCAACGAATCGAGGAAGTTCAGCCCAGCCGCCTCCACCTGGACCACGTATTGACCCGGTCCGGCAACGGGATCGGCCACCTCGGCAAGCCGCATCAAACCGTCGTCGGTGAGCGTCTCGACCAGCCAGGCCTTCATTTCGCGTTCTGCTGCTGCTTTTGGTCTTCCCAGGCCTGGCGATAGTCGTAGGTCGGGTAGAACTCCGTCCGGTAACCGCCCCAAGCACTATTCTCGATCACGCGGTTCACCTCGCGCAGCTTGTCGGCCGGCACGCGCAGGGTGACCACCTGGCCGATGCCCATCATCACGTACCACGACACGATCTCCACCCCGGGGGGCGGAAAGCTTTTATACCAGCCGTTCTGGCGCAAGCGCTCGTTGATCTCGCCGAGGGTCTTGGTCTCGTCGTGGCGCAGGAAGATGGTCAGCAGGAAGGTGCCTGGATGCTCCGGGTCCTGCACCGGTTGCGCCCGGGCCGCCCCGAGCCCGAGCGTCAGGACCAGGACGGCGAACAGTGCCTTCATTGCAGCCCCTGGATCTCCGCCAACAGGAAATCCCGGAATACGGCAACGCGCTTGGAATTCCGTAACTCCTCCGGATAGACGAAGAACACGTCCACCTTGGGCGGTTTCAGGTCGGACAGGATGGTCGTGAGCCCCTCCGCCTCCTCGCTCATCCAATTGGGCAGGGCGGCGATGCCCAAGCCCTCGCGCACCGCCATCGCCATCGCGTGCAATGAGTTCACTTCCAGCACCGCCCGGCGTGGCTGGCCAGCACGACGGCCGGCATGGGCGAGCCAGTTCATATCGGCAAAGGGCGGACGATAGTCGCCGAACAGGATCAGCGGGTGATCGTCCAATTCCTCGGGACGCTGCGGGGTGCCGTGCTCGGTCAGGTAGGCAGCCGAGGCGGTCACGTTCCAGCGAATCGTCATCAGGTGGCGCTGCACCAGGTCCGGCTGCTTCGGCGTGTGCATGCGGATGGCGACGTCCGCCTCGCGCATGGCCAGGTCGAGGTCCGAATCGTCCAGCAGCAGGGTCATCGTGACGTCGGGGTAGGCGGTCAGGAACCCCTTCACCCGCGAGGCCAGCCAGTGCGACCCAAGCCCGACCGTGGTCGTGACCTTGAGGCGGCCGGTCGGCTTTTCCTTGCTCTCGGTCAGCAACGCCTCGGTCATCGCCAGCTTGGCGAACACGTCGCGCACCGTGCGGTTCAGGCTCTCGCCCTGTTCCGTCAGGATCAGGCCACGCGCGTGGCGGTGGAACAGCGAGACCTGCAAGTTCTCCTCGAGCGCCGAAATCTGCCGGCTCACGGCGGACTGGCTGAGGTTCAGCGTGTCTCCTGCATGGGTGAAGCTGCCTGCCTCCGCCACTGCATGGAATACCCGCAGCTTGTCCCAGTCCATCGCCGGCCCTCTCCCCCGATTCGCAGTCATATCGGGCAGAGTAACAGTCTCTGCCCGCATGTCTCGCCCGAATCGCGGGTTTTTCTAGTCCCAAGCGCCAATCATTTGGTCGGTGCGTGCCTCGCGCGCCCGGACAGAGGGCAGGGGAGAGTGTTCGGCGAGGAATTTCTCCGCTTCCAGGGCCGCCATGCAGCCCATGCCGGCCGCGGTGACCGCCTGGCGGTATTTCGGGTCGGCCACGTCGCCGGCGGCGAACACGCCCGGGATGTTGGTGGCGGTGGACCATGGAGCGATCTGCACGTAGCCGTCGCTGTCCAGGTTGAGCTGGCCGCGCACCAGGGCGGTGGCCGGGTCGTGGCCGATGGCGATGAACACGCCGTCCACGGGGATGTCCTGCATCGCGCCGTCGCGGTCCTGCACGCGGACTCCGGTCACGGCTTTGGGCTGCGCGGTGCCGAGGATCTCCTCCACCGTACTGTTCCAGACGACTCGGACCTTGGGGTTGGCGAACAGCCGGTCTTGCAGGATGCGCTCGGCGCGAAAGCTGTCACGGCGGTGGATCACGGTCACGGAGGACGCGTGGTTAGTGAGGTATAGCGCTTCCTCCACCGCGGTGTTGCCGCCGCCGATCACGGCGACTGCCTTGCCGCGGAAGAAGAAGCCGTCGCAGGTGGCGCAGGCGGATACCCCGGCGCCGCTGAAAACTTTCTCCGACGGCAGTCCGAGCCAGCGGGCCTGCGCACCCGTCGCCAGCACCAGCGTGTCGGCGGTGTAGGTGTCACCGCTGTCGCCCTCGGCGCGGAACGGCCCGGTGGAGAGGTCGAGCGAGGTGATCACGTCGTCCACCAGCTTGGTGCCGACGTGCTGGGCCTGCGCCGTCATCTGCTCCATCAGCCAGGGGCCTTGGATGGCTTCGGCGAATCCGGGGTAGTTCTCCACCTCGGTGGTGATGGTCAGCTGGCCGCCGGGCTGCAGGCCCTGGACCAGCAGGGGTGACAGGCTGGCGCGTGCGGCGTAGATGGCTGCGGTGTATCCGGCCGGTCCGCCGCCAACGATCAGCAGGCGGGTGTGGATGGTCTGTGGCATTCGGGTGCTCCCAACAGTGCCACGATATCTGCGCAGGGGTGATGTGTTGCAAGCAGCCCCTTGCCGGATGCGACCTGTGCAATATTGTTGCGTTGAAATGCCCAGAACGGTAACGGCCTGCGCCGTAGAGACACATCTATGAAACACTTCCCTACCGAGATCCCTGACCTGGACGGTATCGACCGGCGGATCCTGGCCGAGCTGCAGGGCGACGGCCGGATGACCAACGTCGAGTTGGCCCGCCGCGCCGAGATCTCGGCGCCCCCGTGCCTGCGCCGACTGCGCCGGCTGGAGGAGGCGGGGGTGATCCGCGGCTACCACGCCGATACCGACCCGGCGAAACTCGGCTGGCCCATCGAGTTCTTCGCCATCGTGGGGTTGGACAGCCAGAAGGAGGCTGTGCTGTCGGCCTTCGAGCACCAGGTGGCGAAGTGGCCGGAGGTGCGGGCTTGCCACATGATACGCGGGGGTGGCGATTTCCTGTTGCGGCTGGTCGCGCGGGACACGGCGCACGAGAACCAACTAACGCAGGCGCTGACGGGGGCGGATTCGGTGACGCGGGTGCAGACGCTGCAGACAATCCGGACCAGTTTGAACGTGGCGGGCGTGCCCATCTAGCTCGCTTCTCCCTCTCCCTTGCGGGAGAGGGCCGGGGTAAGGGGTGGCCACATACACGGTTCGCGACTGAAGGCCTCTCTCCCAACCCTCTCCCGAGGGAGAGGGCTACGAAGCAGGCAGGGTTAGGTGACGCGGCCGGCACGGGCGAGGACGGCTTCCAGCAGCACCTGGCAGCCTGCTTCCGCCTGCTCCGGTTCGATGCTTTCGGCCTCGTTGTGCGACAATCCGTCCCGGCAGGGGGTAAAGATCATCGCCGTCGGAACTAGCGGGGCCACGAAGATCGCGTCGTGGCCGGCGCCCGACACGATCTCCCGCGCGGGATAGCCGAGCCGGGCGGCGGCCTCGCGAACCAACGCTACACACGCGGGATCAAACGGTTGCGCGGGAATGCGGACACGTTCGGTCAGCTCCAGCGTCACGTCCGAGTCGCGGGCGATGAACCCGGCTTCGCGCGGGAACTGGGCGGCGATCCGGTTGAGCTCCGCCTCGTCCGGGTGGCGGAACTCGATCGAGAAGCGAACCTCACCCGGGATCACATTGCGGCTGTTGGGTAAGACGAAGAGCTGTCCCACCGTGCCACGCCCCAACTCGCCGCGGGCGCGCATGGTGCGGTCGACCAGGTCGATGATGCGCGCAGCGCCGACCAAGGCGTCCCGCCTTGCATCGGGCGGGGTGGTGCCGGCGTGGCTGTCCCGCCCGGTCACCACGGCGTCGTACCAGATCTGAGCCTGGCCGCCGGTGACGATGCCGATCATCTTGCCTTCCCGCTCCAGGATCGGGCCTTGCTCGATGTGCAGCTCGAAATAGCTGTCGGCGGGGAAGGGCGCGGCCGGGGTGTCGCCGCGGGCACCGATCGCGTCCAGCGCCTCGCCCATGCTGATGCCGTCGGGGTCGCGCAACGC
>CAXTWC010000226.1:0-8034 GCA_964247805.1 uncultured Acetobacteraceae bacterium
TTCCAGATCGCCAGGCTCTCCTCGGCGGATTGCGACACCTTCATGCTGATCGGAGCGAACGGCTCGCACAGCGCCTTGATGCGGTCCAGCAAATCGTCCTGCTCGGCGACACTGCCTTCCACCTCGATGATCAGCAGCGCCTCCGCGTCCAGCGGGTAGCCGGCATGGGCGAACGCCTCGCAGGCGTGGATCGCCGGCTTGTCCATGAACTCCAGCGCAACCGGGATGATGCCGGAGCCGATGATCGCGTCCACGCACTGCCCGGCGACCTCGTTGGAGCCGAACGCCACCAGCATCGCCCGTGCCCCCTCGGGGCCGCGCAGGATGCGGACGACCACCTCGGTCACCACCGCCAGCATGCCCTCACTGCCGATCAGCAGGCCCATCCAGTCGTAGCCAGCGGAGTCCAGATGCTCGCCACCGAGGTGAATGATCTCGCCGTCGATAGTGACCAGGGTCAGCCCCAGCACGTTGTTGGCGGTCACGCCGTATTTCAGGCAGTGCGCGCCGCCGGAGTTCATGCCGATATTGCCGCCGATCATGCAGGCGAGCTGGGATGACGGGTCGGGCGCGTAGAAGAATCCGTCGCCCTGCACCGCCTGGGTGATGCCGATATTGGTCACCCCGGCCTGCACCGTGGCGCAGCGGTCGGCGTAGTCGATGTCCAGGATCCGATTCATCCGCATCATGCCGACCACCACGGCGTCGGCCAACGGCATCGCCCCGCCCGACAGGCTGGTGCCGGCGCCGCGCGGGATCACCCGAACACCCATGCCGTGACACAGCTTCAGCACCGCGGCCACCTGCTCGGTAGTTTCCGGCAACGCCACCGCCAGTGGCACCTGGCGGTAGGCGGGAAGGCCGTCGGTCTCGTATGGCTTGAGCCGCACCGGTTCGCAGATCACGCCGCTGTCCGGGAGGATGGCGCGCAACCCAGCCACGATCTCGTCACGCCGGGCCATTACGTCGGCTTTGGGTTCGGGCAGCGCGAGCACGGGCAGTCTCCTCCGATGGCGTTCTACCGCAGATGAGCATTCCGCAGCGTCCCGGCAAGCGCAACTGCTTCGGTCAGGCCGGCGTTCGGCGCCCTGTTGAAGTCCGGAGTAACGCCATGCCGATCCGCCGATCCCTGCCGCGCGCCCTTCTGCTGTTGGGCGCGAGCTGCCTTGCCATGGCGGCGGCCCCCTGGCCCGCGCAGCCGGACACGCGGCTGCAGCAGGTATTCCACTCCGACCGGGTCTGGAACGCGGTCACCACCACGCCCTCGGGCCGGGTGTTCGTGGGCTTCCCGGGGGCGGACAACAAGCCCGGCCCGGAACTGGAGGAGCTGTCCAGCACCGGCGCCGCGACGCCCTTCCCCGATGCGGCCTGGAACCAGCCGGCCAACGGCGACCCGGCGCATGCCTTCGTGCGGGTGAATTCGGTTCGCATCGGGCCGGATGGCGCGCTGTGGGTGATCGACGCCGGCGCGCCGGGTATCGGCAAACCGGCGGTGAAGGGGGCGGCTCGCGCCATCCGGATCGACCTCGCCAGCAACACGATCAGCCGCATCTACGCCATGGACGGCGCCACCAAGGCGATGAGTTATGTCGACGACATCCGCTTCCACGGCGACGTCGCCTATCTGACGGATGCCGGCGAACCGGGGTTGATCGTGCTCGACCTGAAGACGGGCGGGGTGCGCCGAGTGCTGGACGGCGACAAGACGGCCACGGATACACGTGCGGAATACGCCGATGAGCGCAAGCTGGTGGGGCCGGACGGGAAGGACTTGCTGATCCACGCCGACCAGATCGAGGTGTCACCCGACGGCAAGTACCTGTATTTCCAGCCGGCCTCCGGTCCAATGGCGCGGGTGGAGACCAGGTGGCTGGACGATGCCTCGGTGACGCCGGGCGATTTGGTCTCGCACGTGGATGCCACCTGGGTGGCTACGCCGACTACGGGGGGCACGGCGATCGACGCCAATGGGACCATTTATCTCAGTGACACGCGGCTGCGGCGGATCCTGGCTATTACCCCGGCGGGGAATGTGAGCACGTTGATCGCGGATCCACGGTTGATCTGGTCAGACGCGATGTGGATCGATTCAGCCGGGTATCTTTGGATTCCGGCAACACAGCAGAACCTGACGCCTGGGTTCAACCGCGGGAAGATGGCGGTGCACTACCCGGTCTGGATCGACAAGATGCAGATCGGGGCGAAGCCTTCCCCGATCGACCATCAGTAGGATGGGGCGCTGCCCCAAACCCCGCGAGAGGACAGTCGTCCTCTCGACACCTCGGACTTAGCCCTGGCGGGCCTTCATGCGCGGGTTCTTCTTGTTGATCACATAGACCCGGCCATGGCGGCGGACCACGCGGCAGTTCTTGTCGCGCACCTTGGCCGACTTCAGGCTGTTACGGATCTTCATGATTCAAACCTGGAAAAAGCAAAACGAAAGGCACGGCACACCATGAGCCAGCGTGCCGCGGCGAGGGCGTGCGGATACCGGGGCGGGCCTAACCTGTCAAGCCGAGCATGACATTCCGCCTGCGAAAGGGCATCGTCGCGCCATCAGCGAAGGAGCCCGCCATGCCCAGCATCACCGAAACCGCCCGGCAGTTCTTCGATGCCTGCGAAACCGGCCGTGGCTGGGATGGTTGCCGTAGCTTCTGCAGCCCCGAGGCCAGCTTCTCCGCCCAGAGCGAGCCGCTGACCGAAATCCACACCCTACAAGGCTACACCGACTGGATGGCCGGACTGCTTACCGCCGTGCCCGGCGCAACCTACGACATAAAGTCATTTGCGACCGACGAGAGCACCGCCAGCGTCTCCGCCTACGCCGTGTTCAACGCCACCCATACCGGCTCCGGCGGCCCCCAGCCTCCGACGGGCAAGACCGTCCATGCCGACTACGTCTACGTCATGATGTTCGAGGCTGGGCTGATCCGCCACATGACCAAGATCTGGAATGCCGGCTGGACCATGAAGGAGCTTGGCTGGGCCTGACCCGGTTTGAGGGCGCACGGGTGGCGCGGGCATTGACGCCGCGCCTGCCGCGGCGGATAGCGCGGCCATGAAGCGCAATACCGGAACGTGGATGGCCTTCCTGCTGGTCTGTTTCGCCGTCGTCGGCCTGATGGGGCTGTTCGCCAGCTACGCCGCCCCCCTGCCCTACGAGCGCCTGATGGCCCGCGACGCCGTGCTCGACCAAGCCCTGCAAATCGGCGACGACAAGCCGGCACTGGAGGCCTTGCGGGACCCGTTGGACGACAGCGCCGCCGTGGTGATCGATGGCACGGGACCGCTGGCCGCGCGGGTCGCAACCGCCCGCACCGCCGCGCACGAGACCATCCTGCACGAGGCAGATGCGATCGGCAGCCGAATCCGGCTGGAGCTGGCCGTCGTCACGGCGGTCGCGGCGGCCTTCGGGGCGGCGATGCTCGCGACCGCAGCCAAGTCGGCGTAATGTAGAGGAGCGACACGAGAATGGCAGACGACGCGGACCGTCACGATTTCGGCTCGGATCGATTGTCGGTCGCGGTCACTGCCCAGGGCGCCGAACTCTGCCTGCTGCGGAATGCGGCAGGGCTCGATTACCTGTGGCCGGCCTCGCAGCCCTGGACCCGGCACGCGCCCGTGCTGTTCCCCATCGTCGGCCGCCTGCAGGACGATACGCTGACCCATGACGGCCGCAGCTACCGCATGACGCAGCACGGCTTCGCGCGCGACCGCCGGTTCACCTGGGTGGATCGCTCGCCCACCGGCTGTGTACTGGCGCTGGTCGACGATGCGCAGACCCGGGCGATGTATCCGTTCGGCTTCCGCTTCGAGGTGAGTTACGCGGTGCAGGGCGCGTCGCTCGAGATCACCTACACGATCGTCAACACAGGCGACGCGGTGCTCCCGGCGTCCATGGGCGCCCACCCGGCGTTCCGCTGGCCGCTCGTGCCGGGCACGCCGAAGGAGGCTTACGCGCTGACCTTCGATGCGGACGAGCCGGCTCCAATGCGGGGCGTGGAGAATGGGCTACTGACCGACGCGCTGCGCCCATCGCCGATCCAGGGCCGCCACCTCGCCCTGACGCCGGGGCTGTTCGAGCACGACGCGCTGATCCTCCTGCATCCGGCCAGTCGCTCGGTGCGGTTCGCGGCGGCTGACGGGCCCGCGTTGACCGTGTCGTGGCAGGGGTTTCCACAACTTGGCGTTTGGTCGCGTCCGGATGCCGACTTCCTGTGCATCGAACCGTGGTGCGGGGTGGCAAGCCCGGCCGGGTTCACCGGCGAGTTCGTGGAGAAGCCTTACCTCTCCCTGATCGCACCCGGAGAACGCCGGGTCGCCACCCACTCCATCATCATAGAGTGACGTCTTCCCCCACTTTTCTCCCTCGCTCCTAGGGAGAGGGCTTTTATTTAGGCCAGCAGTGCGTCCACCTCCGCCATGATCTCGGCGGTGTGCTCACCCACCTTCGGCAAGCCGCTGCGTTGCACCGGGCGCTCGCCGTCGAAGCTGAGCGGCAGCGCCGGCAGCTTGGTCACCTCGCCGTTCGGCAGTGTGAGCGGCACCAGCCCGCCCGACGCGTTGAGATGCACATCGTCGAACAACTCCACCGGCCGGGTGATCGGCGCGAACGGAAGACCCAGCCGCTCGCATTTTTCCATCAGCGCCGCCCGGTCGTATTGGCGCAGCGCAGCGCCCACGATCGGCAGCACCCTCGCCCGCGAGGCCACGCGTTGCGGCTGGGTAAGCAACGCCGGGTCGGCGGCAAGCTCGGGGAGGTGGAACTCGGCACAAAACAGCCGCCATTGCGTGTCGGTCACCACGCCGACGAACACCTGGCCACCGTCGCTGGTCTCGAACAAATCGTAGATCGGCCAGGCGACCTGGCGCACGCTCATCGGCGGCGCTTCCTTACCCAGGATCGCGTATTGCGCCATGTGCTGGGCCATCAGCAGCACGTTGTTCTCGAACAGCCCCACTTGCACGTGCCGGCCCTGCCCCGTCGCGTGGCGCTCCTGCACCGCGGCCAGGATACCGATCGTGGCGAACATGCCACCCATGATGTCGTTCACCGACGACCCGGCGCGCAACGGCTGCCCCGGCGGACCGGTCATATAGGCGAGACCACCCATCATCTGCACCACCTCGTCCAGCGCCACGCGGTGCTCGTACGGGCCGGGCAGGAACCCCTTCAACGAGGCATAGATCAGCCGTGCGTTCTCCGCCTTGAGTGCCTCGTAGGACAGCCCGAGCTTGTCCAGCGCACCGGGGCGAAAGTTCTCCACCAGCACGTCGGCCGTGTTCAGCACGCGGCGCACCGCGCTCAGACCCTCCGGCGACTTCATGTCCACCGCCATGGAACGCTTGTTGCGGTTCATGATGGCGAAGAACCCGGCGCCCGAGCCACCCAACCGGCGCGTGTTGTCGCCCTCCGGCACCGGCTCGACCTTGATCACGTCCGCGCCCAAATCGCCCAGCACCAGGCCGCAGGCCGGCCCCATGACCATGTGGGTGAACTCGACGACCCGCAGGCCGGCTAGGGGACCGCTCATGCGGCGAGGCGGAACGTCTTGGGCAGGCCGGCCTGGGCCACGCCGCCGTGCATCGACTCGCCGGGTAACCCCGCCGCCAGAAGGGCGCGTGTCGCGACCAGGCGGTCGAGGTCGATGCCGGTGCGCAATCCCATGCTCTCCAGCATGAACACCAGGTCCTCCGTCACGATGTTGCCCGAGGCGCCGGGCGCGTAGGGGCAGCCGCCCAGCCCGGCCAGCGAGCTGTCGAAGGCGCGGATGCCCTCCTCCAGCCCGGCCAGCGCGTTGGCCAGGCCCAGACCCATCGTGTCGTGCAGATGCAGGTTGTCGAGCTTGGCGCCGACCTCCGCCCGCACGGCGCGCACCAGGCTGCGGATCTGCGCCGGGTTGGCGTAGCCCACGGTGTCGGCCAGGCTGATCGCATCCACCCCCGTCGCCGCCAAGCCGGTCGCCACCTTCAACACGGCGGATTCGGGCACCATGCCATCGATCGAGCAGCCGAACGCGGTGGAGCAGGCTGCGGCGATCGCCATTCTACGGTCCTGCGCCCGGGCCCACTCCACGATGCGGCCGACTTCGGCCACCTGCTCGGCGGGTGTGCGGTTCAGGTTGGCCTGGCTGTGCCCCTCGCTGATCGACACCGGGATGCTGATGCGCACCGCCCCCGCCGCATGCGCCGCCTGCGCGCCCCGCAGGTTCGGCGCCAACGCGGTGATCGTGACACCGGGCAGCCCCACGGTGGCCCGCACTACCGCGTCCGTGTCCGCCATCTGCGGGATCACCCGGGCGGGGACGAAACTGCCGACTTCGATTTCCGGCACACCGGCCTCTGCCATCGCCGTGATCCATGCTATCTTAGCGTCAGTGGCCATCCGGCCCTTCGCCATCTGCAGCCCATCTCGCGGGCCGACTTCGCAAACCATGACTGTTTCGGACATGTCCGGCGCCCTCCCTGAACGCCCAAACTTGCGGCGGGGTCGACGCTTCTGCAAGCCGCTGCCATTGGCGATCACTGGAACAGATGCTACTGGTTGGAACCATGAGAGTGACAACGACGCTGCGACTGGCCACCCTCACCCTGCTGTTGGCCCCGATAATCCCCGCTTTCGCGCCCGCCGCCTTGGCGCAGGGCGGCCCCAGCGGCCCGCCCGCCGTCGGCACGACCGTGGTGCAGCCGCAGTCCATCACCCAGACCGACGAGTTCGTCGGCCGCATCCAGGCGACCGACCGCGTCGCCCTCGTGGCCCGCGTCACCGGGTTCCTCACCAAGCGGCTGTTCACCGAGGGCGACGAGGTGAAGCCGGGTCAACTGCTGTACCAGATCGAGAAACCGCCGTTCGAGGCGGACGTGCAGGCCAAACAGGCCGCCGTCGCGCAGGCCAACGCGCAATTGCAGAACGCATCCATCACCTTGGGACGCGCCCAGACCCTGCTGAGCACGCCGGCGGGCCAGCGCTCCACGGTGGACGATGCCACGGCAAGCCAGCGGTCCAACGCGGCCCTGCTGCTGGCGGCGCAGGCCAACCTGCAGACCTCGCAGATCAGCCTCGGCTACACCGACATCGCGGCGCCGATCGCCGGTAAGATCGGCCGCACCAACATCACCATCGGCAACGTCGTCGGACCCACCAGCGGCACCCTGGACACCATCGTCAGCCAGGACCCGATGTACGTGCTGTTCCCGATCGCCCTACGCACTGCGCTGGAACTGCGCGACCGCTATGCCGACAAGGGCGGCACCTCGGCCGTGGTGATCAAGCTGCGGCTGCCCGGCGGCAACCTGTATGCGCCAGAGGGCCACATCGACTACATCGACCCGATCGTCGCCACCAACACCGACACGGTCAACATCCGTGGCGTGATCCCCAACCCATACTACCCCGGCGCCAAACCCGGCACGCCCGGTGACCGCGAACTGACCGATGGCGAGTTCGTCACCGTACTGCTGCAAGGGGCGCAACCGATCCAGACGCTCGCCATCCCGGGCTCGGCCGTGCTGTCGGACCAACAGGGTAGCTACGTCTACGTGCTCGGGCCGGATAATAAGGCGTTGGTGCGCCGGGTCACGCTGGGTCAAACCGCCAATGGCGGGCTCACCACGGTCACGACGGGGCTGAAGCAGGGCGAGGTCATCATCTCCGACGGCTTGCAGCGCGTGCGGCCGAACCAGCCGGTCAGCCCCGCTCCCGCCGCCCCCGGGCCAGGCGGCGCCGGCGGACCACCCGGCGGCCAGCCTGCCGCGGCGACCCCGGCCTCGGCGCCTGGCGCTCCGGCGACCGGCTCCGGCAACTCCACGACGTCGGTCCCTGACCCGGCAACCCAAGCGGGCGGCGCCGGCCAGGGTAACCACTAATGATCTCCGCCGTCTTCGTCGACCGGCCGCGGCTGGCGATCGTTATCGCCATCGTCATCACCATTGCCGGCGGCCTGGCGCTCACCCGCATCCCGGTGGCGCAGTTCCCGGACATCGTGCCGCCGCAGGTGCAGGTCACCGCCAACTTCCCCGGCGCGTCCGCCGCCG
>CAXTWC010000227.1:0-8011 GCA_964247805.1 uncultured Acetobacteraceae bacterium
AGGTCTGTCCAGAACTAACGATATAGGCGGTCATGTCACGCTCCGCGAAACGGCCTCTTGGAATAAGGCAGAGACAGCAGTTAACAGAGGCTGTCTCGGTCGGCGTCATCCATTTGCATGACGTGGCGAGAATTCGGGCGGGGGCAGATCTTCAGGAACGATGTGCCACTTAAAAAGTGCACTACCGTAGCACGCGTGCCCTGCGATCCCACGGGCCATGTTCCCGAACCTTCCGCTGCCTACGTCAGGGATCGAATGCGCTGCTGAACGTTCCTGGAGATGTGGTAGTCTGTTGCCAACTTTGACGGAGAACAACTATCCACCGAGCTTCAGAGGATAAAGTAAAGACGCCTCGAGCTGCAACATCGGCTAGGGCTGTACGACTAGCTTCTCCTGTCGTCATCTTAAGCGCCCAATGCTCGGCTTCTCCATATTGTCCATGGTTGGCTGCTTCGATCGCTGCCGCGTGGACTACCAAGTCATGAAGCTCAGCATCATTTGCCCATTCGGCTATTTTGACCGCTTCATCGAACTGCTCGCGTCGTATCGCGGCCAGGGCAATGTCCCGCAAGGCGCCCCAGCGGTTTATGCGGCCCGGAAGCTTAGGGGTTTGAGGGAAATTGGCTTCCACAAGCTCCAGCGCGTGCGGCGTATTGCCTATTTCGGCGTAGGCGCGAATCAAGGCTTGTAGGAAGTAAGAACGTTGATCGGCGTTGACGGCCGCATCAGCCGCCTGAGCAACTAGGTCGAACTGAGCTTGCCCACCTGCCGTGTCGCCTCCCGTCAGCAATGTCGACCCTAGCGCCGCGCGGAGTATGGGTGACACCTTTTCAGGCGGTGTCTGACTTACGAGGTCCTGGACATGACGGATCACCGATCGAGCGTCACCTGGTAGGCCCGCTACCGACATGGCACGAAGCAACTCAGCAAGGTCATTCCAGAGGGCGAATCCCGCGTTATCATTCCGCGCGGCTTCGGCGGCTTCCCATGCGCCGTCGTAGTGGCCCTCGTGCGCCTCCTGCATCGCCATCGCTCGATAAAACCCGAGCCGAATGCTTCCGGCATACATATCCGATTGGAAATCCGTAATTCCAGACCCGCGAAGAGTTTTTAGTGCATCCGCGAGGTGTCCAGTTTCAAATAATCCCATAGCGACATTGCCGAGCGCGATCTGTCGTTCGCTTCTGTTGAGTAAAGCAATAGCGCGATCAAGTGCCTCATGGCGGAATGCCGCAGCTTCGTTTGGTTTGCCAAGTTGGTCGAGCGTTCCAGCAAGCTTTCCAAGGCAGGAAGCTGAAAAATACGTAGGCACATCCCGCGTTGCCTCGACTAGCTTCCTGCCATCATCCGGCTTTGCAAGGCGAATGAAGTCATTCGCTAGATCACACGTCACGTACTCGAAGTCAAAGTCATGAGCCGCGACCAATCCAAACTGATACGTCGTCGGTGTGCGTGCTTCACGGGAGACTGTGATTGCTTCCACGAGGGATGAGTCTCTAACGTCCCGACCAGAAAGCTTTCGAGCTACAGCGAGCCTACCGAAGATTACGGCTCGCTCCATTTTTGCTCTGTGCCCAGCGGCAGAGGCGCAGAGCGGTCTGTTCACCGCCTCCTCGGCTTCACCAATAAGACCCAGTGCAGCCAAATCAGTTACCGCTTCAGCATCGGAACTCCCACAATCCTCCCGCACCGAGGTCTGTGCCATGCAGCGCAGCTCGCCCTCACAAGACTCAGTCGCAGTCGGCTGCGACTTGGCGGCCCCGAACGAAGCCAGTGCTGTGAGAGCAATCACGGCAGCGAGTATCGCTATACGTGACAAGACCGTGCTTTGGGCGATGTCGCGAAACTCCGAACTCCTACGACAAGCGAGGTGCCTGAGACAAACCTAGCATTTCGTTGTTGCAAATATCGGTTGCATAAGCCAGAACTTTCTCGACAACTTTTGCGACAATTCCATGCTCCTGGGCTATGCGCGCGTTAGTACCGACGACCAGGACCTTGCCCTTCAGCGCCGCGCGTTGCGAGAGGTGGGTTGCCGTCGCGTCTATGAGGAGAAGCTTTCCGGTGCTCAGCGCAACCGTCCCGAGTTGGCGCGATTGCTTGACCAGGTGCGCGACCAGGATGTGCTCGTTGTCACACGGCTTGACCGCCTTGCTCGCTCCACTCGTGACCTGCTGGACTCGGCTGAGCGGCTTCGTGATGCCGGTGCCGGCCTGCGTAGCCTCGCCGAGCCGTGGGCGGACACAACGAGCCCGGCCGGTCGCATGGTGCTGACCGTGTTTGCCGGCATCGCCGAGTTCGAGCGCGCGCTGATCCTTGGCCGCACCAGTGCCGGACGAATCGCCGCGCAGCAGAAAGGAGTACGATTTGGTCGCCCGCCGGCACTTGCACCCGACCAGGTGGCGCTCGGTCGTCGGTTGATTGAGGAAGGTCAGGCAGTGCGCGATGTCGCCCAGCTTTTCAAGGTGCATCGCACCACCCTCTACCGCAAACTTGCCAAAACGGTTGATGCTCCTGCTTGACGGTTTTGGTTAACCCCAGCCTCGCCCGCAAAGACCACCCTTGCCCGTCTCCTTCCTAAACCAGGAGCAGGAGCGGCGTTACGGTCGCTACGCCGGCGAACCCGATCCCGAGCAACTGGCAAGATATTTCCACCTCGATGATGCGGACCGCGCGTTTGTGGCGGCGCGCCGCGGCGCCCACATGCGGCTGGGCTGTGCCGTCCAACTCGGCATCCAGGTCGGCAGCCTATTAGTGGAGTATGCCGCCTCACGCTGGCGGAACCGACATCCGGTCGAGATCTGCGACCGCTACGGATACCGGGCGTTTTCGGAGCCTTTTGCACAGTTCCGGCTCAACCGCTGGCTTTACGCCCTATGCTGGACGGGCTCAGACCGACCGAGTGCCCTGTTCGATCGCGCGACCGCCTGGCTGATTGCCCACAAGGTGCTGCTGCCAGGCGTCACCACGCGGGAGCGCAACATCGCCCGTGTGCGCGCTCGTGCCGCACAGCGGCTCTGGCGCCAGATGCTGATGGGCATGACCTTCGATCAACGGGAACGCTTGGAAGCTCTGCTCGTGCCGCCCGATGGTGCCAGACAGAGTCCGCTTGATCGCCTGCGCGACGGTCCGGTACTGCAAAGCCCGGCTGAGCTGGCGCGCGCTGTGGCAAGGCTCGATGAGGTGCGGGTGCTAGCGGCAGGACTGCCCCGCACGGACCGGCTGCCACGCACACGGGTGCTGGCGATGGCGCGGTTCGCCACGGCGGCCAAGGCGTCCGCGGTCGCCCGTCTGCCGCAGGACCGCCGCTCGTCCACCTTGATCGCCTTTGTCAGGACGCTTGAGGCGACGGCACAGGACGACGTGCTGGACCTGTTCGACATCGTGGTTACTCGCATTTTCGTCGATGCCCAGAATGTCGGCCGCGAGGCCCGGATGCGGGGTCTGCGCGATCTCGATGCCGCGGCCCTGACCTTGCGCCAGGGATGGGGCCTGCTGCTGGAACAGGGCAGTGACGATCCCTTTGGGGCGGTGTTCGCCGCCGTTCCGCGCGAGGTGATCGAGGCTGCCATGGCCCGGGTGGATGCGCTCGCCCGTCCCCCTGACGACCCTTATTTCGATGAGTTGCTGGCCCAACATCGTCGGGTTCGTCGCTTCCTACCCGGGTTGGTGCGGGCCGCACATCTCGAGGCCACGCCGGCCGCCAAACCCCTTCTTGCCGCCATACAGCACATGAGCAATGCCGACAGCAGCGGCAGCAAACTGCCGGTCGAGTTCGTCCCGCCCGGCTGGCACGCGCGCGTCGTTGTCGATGGCGTCGTGGACCCGAAAGCCTGGACGCTGTGCTTGGTGGACCGAATGCGTGCAGCCCTGCGCCGGCGCGATCTCTTCGCAACGCCAAGCCTACGCTATGCCGACCCGCGTCTGGGTTTGCTGGACGGCGCGGCCTGGGAAGCGGCTCGTCCCGCCGTCTGCCGATCCCTCGGCGTCTCGGCATCCGGCCCCGACGAGGTTGCGCGCATGGCCGCACGCCTCGGGGCTGCCTATCGCGATACGGCAGCCCGGTTGCCGGAAAACGCGAGCGTACGGATCGAAACAGCGGCCGACGGCACGGCAGCGCTGTCTCTCTCCGCCCTCGACAAATTGGAGGAGCCGCCCAGTTTGGTCGCGCTTCGGGCGGCCGTCGCCGCCCGAATGCCTCGAGTGGACCTGCCCGAGCTGCTGCTTGAAATGCACGCGCGCACCGGTTTTGCAGCCGAGTTCACCCACGCCAGCGAACGAGGCGCCCGGGCCAGCGACCTACCCACCAGCCTCTGCGCCGTGCTGCTGGCAGAAGCATGCAACACCGGCCTGGAGCCGTTGATACGGCTGGATACCCCGGCCTTGCGCCGTTCCCGGCTGAGCTGGGTCCGGCAGAATTACCTCCGTGCTGAGACCCTGACCCGCGCCAACGCCGCCCTGGTGGCGGCACAGGCCGTTATCCCGCTCGCCCGTGCATGGGGCGGCAGCGACGTGGCATCTGCCGATGGGCTGCGCTTCGTCGTGCCGGTCCGCACCATCCATTCGGGGCCAAACCCGCGCTACTTCGGCCAGGAGCGCGGCGTCACCTACTACAACCTCATCTCGGACCAATTCACAGGCCTGGGCGGCATCGTCGTGCTTGGCACGCTGCGTGACAGCCTGGTTTTGCTCAGCGTCGTGCTGGAACAGGAAACTGGACTCCAGCCCACGGAGGTGATGACCGACACCGGTGCCTACACGACGTGATGTTCGGCATCTTCCACCTGCTCGGCTACCAGTTCAGCCCCAGATTGGCCGATATCGGCGGCGCCCGTTTCTGGCCCGTGGACCCGAAGGCTGATTATGGCGCGCTCGACGGCCTGGCACGACATCGGGTGAAGATGCCGCTTGTCGTCGACAACTGGGACGATCTGTTGCGGCTGGCCGGCTCGCTCAAGCTCGGCCTCGTGCAAGCGGGCGGGTTGATCCGAACCCTGCAAACCAATGATCGGCCGACCAAGCTGGCTCGCGCGTTGGAAGAGTGGGGCCGCGTGGTCAAAAGCCTATACCTGCTCTCCTACATCGACGACGAGAGCTATCGCCGCCGCATCCTGGTCCAGCTTAACCGTGGCGAGGGCCGTCACCAGCTCGCCCGTGCCGTGTTCCACGGCAAGCGGGGCGAACTGCGGCAGCGCTACCGGGAGGGCCAGGAGGACCAACTCGGCGCGCTCGGTCTCGTGGTCAACGTCATCGTGCTCTGGAACACGCTGTACATGGACGCAGCCTTGGCTCAACTCCGCGCCGATGGCCTTCGGGTCCTGGATGAGGACATCGCCCGCCTGTCGCCACTCGGCTTCGAGCACATCAACATGCTTGGCCGTTATGCTTTCGTCCTGCCGGACACGGTCGCTCGTGGCGAACTCCGGCCACTACGCGATCCAGCCTCAGCCAGCACCGAAAACGAGGAGCCGGTCCTTACATAGGTTTTCCGTTCCGTTGCTCCCCGGACCCCGGATCACGTTGAGCGAGTACTACCACGTCGAGCTCGATACGCACGACGTGCTGCTGGCCGAGGGAGCGCCCTCTGAGAGGTTTCTCGACGACGACAGCCGGGGGATGTTCCACAACGCACGGGAGTTTGCCGCGTTGTACCCGGATGCGCCTGCGCCTGGCTGTTTTAGCACACCCAAGGTAGACGAGGGCTACGAGCTTGAGGCGGTTCGGCGGCGGTTGGCGGTGGTGCCGGGGAGATGGCACGAGCGGCGTAGCCTTGCACGCATAATCCCGCCGGGCACGTCGTGGTGTGATTGTTTCTGCTGGCCACCGAGCCATCACTCGCGCCAGCATTCCAGAAGCTACAGCGCCTGGACTCGCCTGATCAAAGCCCGAGGGGCACGCTCCATGATGGCTTTCGCCATAAAAGGTCAATGCGCGGCGCCAGGCACCTGACACCCACACCCCGCGAAGGTGCGCAACACTCCGGCGGTGACCGCGGGCTGCTTCTACGGGATGTTGGTGTGTCGGTGACTTTTACACCTTCGATCCCGATCCAACCCTAAGTCTTTGAATGCTTACAGTGGCACGTTGTTTGCTCATTATCGTTGCAATACAATGTGGGTGCACCATGCGTCGTCTCGCGCTGACAATCGCCGTCTTAGCCGCATTGGGTATTTCTGGTGCCCACGCCGAATACATCGTGAACTTCGCGCAAGTTGGCAACAACGTCGTCGCGACGGGGAGCGGAACGCTTGACCTCTCGGGGCTGACGTTTGCGGGCACAGGATCTGCTGGCACAGGTATCATCCCTGCCGAGAGCGTGATTGGCGTTGGACCAACTCAATCAGTCGCGGATTACTACTCTGGGGTAGTAGGCCCGACCAGCTTTGGAGTTGGCGGTAGCACGGTTTCGAGCGCGACAACCGGTGACTTCGCCGGGCTCGACGCCGACAGTGCCTACCTAGCTGTCCCGCTCGGCTTCGTGTCGGGGAGCAGCCTTTCCGGGTCCGACACGTTCGTCAACGCCACCTTCGCAAGCTTAGGCCTGACCCCGGGTTCTTACACCTATGAGTGGAGCCCACCGAACGTGACCGACGACAGCTTCGTTATCAACATTCCCGCGGCGGCCGTGCCCGAGCCTGCGACCCTTGCCCTACTAGCAGCGCCGTTGGCCGCGTTTCTGTTCGCGAAAGTCAGGCGCAGGTCGTTCCGCGGCTGAGGCCGTGACCCTGATGCGGGAGGTGATGGCGGTGGCTTGGCTGGAGTAGCGCCTAAGCGTGCAGCCAGCCGAAATAGTGGAGAAGGAGAGCCAGTGCGGCTAATCCAGCCAATATCGCCAGAACGCCGACAGATGGTTGCCACCAGTTCGGGATCTTGGCCACGAGAATATTCAGAGTGCCACTGATCTCTCCAAGCTTCACTTCCACGCCTCGAAGTATCCGAGCACCGTCACGAGGCCGCGGACGCCCGAGGCGAACAGGATCAGGAACAATATGCCAAGGGCCAAATCGGCCAAACTTTCTCACGGCGTCACAACCCTTAGCCTCATGGGCGTGGCCGCCTTCGCGTTCTTTGCCGCTGCCGCCCGCTCTGCCCCTACAGCCACCTTGACGCGTTCGAGCTGCTGCTATGCGCAGGCATATCCTCGAATTGGCCATCCCTGGCGAGATGCACGACCCCATCCGATTGCTCGGCAAAGTGCCGCTCTAACTCAGACGCGTCGCTGGGGAGCGGCCACAACGTGGTGCCGGAACGTGCGACCCCAAACCGGGTATGGCGTGCGGGAGCACGTGGGAGCCGGACTCGCTCCAACTGCTATCGGATGGACGCGATCGTGCTGACGTTTACGGCGCTGACGTGCGGTTGCGTAACCACGGCAACCCAGGTCAGGCAAATGGCCGCGATGATCATGAGCGCGCGATTCATCAGATCACCGTAATCCATGACTTTGACTGCCGCATCACCCGTTCCGGTTACGTAGAAGCACTGAGGCGCTCGCTGCCAGGGCAGCCTGCGTAGTTGACGCTGCAACCGAACAGCCGGCCAGTGAGGATGCCAGTCGGATTCGACTGCTGGCTGAAGTGCTAAGGTTGGCGCCTTGTGCTAGTTGCCCTTGTCGTGTCCGCGCTCGTCCGCGCATGGGAGATGTGGCGCCATCCGGTGCTGCCTCGGTGAGTGCGGCGTGCCTCAGGGACCGGTTCCCACCGTCGCGACGCACTGCTCACCAACTCACCGCCCACAGTGCACCTTCGTAGGTCTGGCACTGCCCGTTGCCGCGCCCCAAGGTGCTGCTGGTGCCCTTGCACAGGATCTAGGTCTTTGGCCCACTGGCGACGAACTGCACCGGACCATCCGTGATGATCAAAGCGCTGGCCAACCATGGTCCGGACGCGGCGTAGCCCTGGGACGTGCCGAAGGTCACGCGGTAGCGACCCGTCAACACCTCGCCGTCGCCCATCGTGATGGTGACCGGCCCTTCGCCCGATCCAGTGCGGACGAACGTCGCCCGTATGGG
>CAXTWC010000228.1:0-7795 GCA_964247805.1 uncultured Acetobacteraceae bacterium
GACGATCCGTGGGCGCAGCAATGGCTGAGCGAGCACGAGGCCGGCGGCGGCGCCTATACGGTCGAGAGCTACAAGCCCGGCGAGCAGGTGATCCTGCGCCGTAACGAGGATTGGGAGAATGGGCTGGACGGCAAGAAGCCGTTCTTCCGCCGGGTCATCGCGCAAACGGTGGCCGAGCCCGCAACCCGCGCCAACCTAGTCGAGCGCGGCGACGCGGACATTTCGATCGACCTGCAAGCGAGCGACGTGATCGCCCTCGCCCAGCGCGGCAAGGTAAAAATCGTCTCGACACCACAGTTCAATGCCTTCACCTTCATCACCTTCAATCTGCGTATGAAGCCGTTCGACAACCTGAAGGTGCGCCAGGCCGTTGCCGCCGCCCTGCCCTATGACGACATGTTCCAGGCCGCCATCTTCGGCCGCGGCGCCAAGCTGTTCGGTGCCGATTGGACGGAGCAGCCGCCAGACGGCCGCTTCCCGCAACCGATGCCGCCGCATACCGACCTCGCCGCCGCAAAAAAACTGCTGACCGAGGCTGGCTTCCCGGATGGCTTCAGCACGACGTTCAGCTTCAATGTCGGCTCGTCGGCGACCAGCGAGCCGATCGCGGCACTGGTTAGGGAATCACTCGGCAAGATCGGTATCAAGGTCGACATCCAAAAGATGCCGGATGCGCAGATCAGCACGATGGTGACCGACAAGAAGCTACCCTTCCTTACCGAGACTTCGATCGCCTGGCTGCCCTCCACCGACTATTTCTTCCGCAATTTCTACACCGGCGACCAACGCTGGAACTACGCCGCGTGGGACAACCAGGACGTGGTGAGCACCGCACAGACCGCCCGCTTCGAACAGGACCCGGCGAAATACGACGCGGAATCCAAGCACCTGATCTCCCTGTTCGCGGAAGAGGTGCCGCAGATCCTGCTATGGCAGCCGAACCAGGATGCCGTGATGGCGCCCTCGATCGAAGGCTACACCTATTGGTTCCACCGCCAGGTCGACTTCCGGGATCTGTCCCGCAAGTGACGGCCCCAGGCCTCGCCCGGCGCACCGGCTGGCGGCTCGCATCCGCCTTGCCCGCCTTGCTCGGGGTGGTCGTGCTCACCTTCATCCTGATGCGTGTGCTGCCCGGCGACCCGGCGGTGTTCTTCGCTTCCGGCCCCAATGCCGGCGCTGCCGAGATCGCCGACATCCGTCACCGCATGGGCCTCGACCAGCCAATGCCGGTGCAGCTCGTCCGCTACCTGCGCGACGTGGCCGAGGGCAATCTCGGCCGCTCGCTCACCACCGGGCAGCCGGTCGCGACCGACCTCGCCACCCGACTTCCCGCCTCGCTGGAGCTGACCTTTACCGCGCTGCTGATCGCGCTCGCCCTCTCCATCCCGCTCGGGGTGTTGGCAGCGTTGCGCCCCGGCAGCCTGGTCGACCACACCATCCGCACAATCTGCACGCTCGGCGTATGCATGCCCACCTTCGTTTCGGGGCTGCTGCTGATCTTTGTCTTTTACTACTTGCTCGGCTGGGCACCCGATCCGACCGGGCGCATCGACGTGTTCGCCTCACCTCCACCGTCCGTGACCGGGTTCCTGCTGATCGACTGTGCCCTCGCAGGCGATTGGGACAGCTGGCTCGCCGCTGCAACCCAACTCGCCCTACCCGCCTTCACCATGGCGCTGTTCGTGCTGGCACCACTCGCGCGCATGACCCGCGCCTCGATGCTGGCGGTGTTGGGCAGCGACTTCATCCGCACCGGGCGGGCGCTCGGGCTATCTCGGCGCCGGGTCGTGGTGGTGTATGCACTTAGGAACGCCCTACTCCCCGTGCTGACCATCGCGGGCATCGTGTTCTCGACCATGCTTGGCGCCAACGTGCTCGTGGAAAAGGTGTTCGCCTGGCCCGGCGTCGCCTCCTACGCGCTGGACGCATTGCTCGCCTCGGACTATGCGCCGGTGCAAGGCTTCGTACTGCTGATGGCAGCGATCTTCGTCTTGGTGAACCTGCTGGTGGACGTGCTCTACGGCCTTGCCGACCCTCGCGTTTCGGTGGAGTAGGTGTCCGCCACGATCCGCCACACCGTCTGGGTGCTCCGCGGCAACCCCGTCACCGCGTGCGCCGCGATCGGCACCGCACTGTTGCTGCTGGTGGCCTTGGCCGCACCCACCCTGTCCCCGTACGACCCGGTGGCCTCCGACGTGGCCCAGGCTCTGGCGCCCCCGAGTGCCGCGCACTGGGCCGGAACCGACCAATTGGGCCGCGATATCGGCACCCGCATCCTGTGGGCCGCCCGGCTGGACTACGCCATCGCGGTGGCCGCCGTCGCCGTTTCCTTCGTGATCGGGGCGGCGATCGGCGGCCTCTGCGGCTATCGCGGCGGCCGACTGGATCGCTGGGTGGGACGCATCACCGACGTGGTGATGGCCTTCCCTCTCTTTGTGCTGGCCATGGCCATGGTGGCGGCTTTCGGCAACAGCGTGGCCAACATCGTGCTCGCCACCGCCGTGATCAACCTGCCCTTCTACGTGCGCTTCGCCCGTGCCGAGGTGAACGTGCGCCGCAACGCCGGCTGGGTGGAGGCCGCACGCGCCAGCGGCAACAGCCATGGCCGCATCGTCGCCTTCTTCCTGCTGCCCAATGTGCTGCCGGCGATGGCGGTTCAGGTCTCACTCAACTTAGGCTGGGCCATTTTGAACGCCGCCGGATTGAGCTTCATCGGCCTCGGCGTACAACCACCGACGCCCGAATGGGGCATCATGGTCGCCGAGGGTGCGCGCTTCATCACGACCGGAAAGTGGTGGCTGGTGTGCTATCCCGGCCTCGCGCTGATGCTGTCCGTTCTATGCTTCAACCTGCTGGGGGATGGGCTGCGGGACATTCTCGATCCCCGGATGCGGACTTGACGCTCCTCGCCGTCGAACATCTCAGTGTCTGTTTCAGCACGCGCGCCGGCACGGTGGATGCCGTACGCGATGTGTCGCTGACAGTGTCCGCGGGAGAAACGCTTGGCATCGTAGGCGAGAGCGGCAGCGGCAAGAGCGTCACTGCGCTCGCCGCCATGGGCCTGTTGGACCGCGCTGGCCGCGTCACCGCCGGGCGCATCCTATTCCGCGGTAAAGACATCACCCGTGCCTCGCGCAAGACGCTGGAGCCATTGCGCGGAGCCGCGATGGCGATGGTGTTCCAGAACGCCCGCGCCGCGCTGAACCCGATCCGCACGGTCGGCCTGCAGATCGCCGACGTGCTGCGCGCGCATGGCTCGATCACCCACCGTGAGGCCGCGGAACGCGCGGTTGCGCTGCTGGAGGAGGTGCGCATCCGTGACCCGCACCAACGGGTTCACGCCTATCCGCACGAACTGTCCGGCGGCATGTGCCAGCGCGTGATGATCGCACTCGCCACGGCGTGCGACCCGGCGCTGCTGATCGCCGACGAGCCCACCACCGGGCTCGACGTCACCACCCAGAAAGCCGTGATGGACCTGCTCGCCGAGCGCACGGCAGCACGTGGCATGGCCCTGGTGCTGATCACGCACGACCTCGGCCTTGCCGCACAGTATTGTGGTAGCGTAACGGTGATGGAGGGCGGGCGCATGGTCGAAACTGCCCCGCCAGCCAAGCTGTTCCACCATCCAACCCACTCTTACACACGCCGCCTCGTCGCAGCGTCCCCCACCAGAAACTCGACCGTGCAAGGCCTTCTTCTCCCCCTCCCCTTCGAGGGAGAGGGTCGGGGTGAGGGGGGCCGTCCCAGCAATGAACTCCCATGTCCGAAAGCCCCCTCACCCAACCCTCTCCCCAAGGGAGAGCGCTCTTCAACGGTAGGCCCCCTGCTCGCGGTCACGGACCTCACGAAGCGCTTCGCTACCACCACCGCCGTCGACTCCGTTTCCTTCACCGTCGCTCCCGGCGAGAGCGTCGGGCTCGTCGGCGAGAGCGGCAGTGGCAAGAGCACCATCTCCCGCCTGGTCTGCCGACTGCTGGACCAGACCTCCGGCCGCATCAGCCTCGCCGGCGACGACATCGGCACCATCCCCGAGCGCGATTTCCACCGCTCCCCACATCGGCGCGCGCTGCAACTCGTCTTCCAGGATCCTGCCGACAGCCTCAACCCACGCTTCACCGCCGCCGACAGCATCGCCGACCCGCTCCGCCGCTTGCTCGGCCTGCGCAATCCCACCGCTCGTATCGCCGAACTCGCCCACCAGGTCGGACTCGACCCGGCACTGTTGTCGCGTTTCCCGCACCAACTCTCCGGCGGCCAAAAGGCACGCGTTGGCATTGCCCGCGCCCTTGCCAGCGACCCGGCGTTGCTGGTGCTCGACGAACCCACCGCGGCGCTCGACGTCTCGGTGCAAGCCGTGGTGCTCAACCTGCTCGACCGCCTACGACGAGAACGCGGACTGGCAATGCTGTTCGTCAGCCACGACCTCAACGTCGTGCGCATGATGTGCGACCGCGTCGTGGTGCTGCGAGAAGGGCGCGTGGTGGAACAAGGCCGCTCCGCCGACATCTTCGCACACCCGCAAGCCGCCTACACGCAGGAGTTGCTCGCCGTCATCCCGCACCTGGAGCGCGAGCCAGCATGGGCCTAACCAGCCAGCCACCCGCCATCCACCGGCAGCTCGACGCCGGTGACAAAGCTGCTCTCGTCACCGGCCAAGTGCAGCACGGATTGCGCCACTTCCTCCGCCTGGCCGAAGCGCCCCATTGGATGGCGGGCGCGCGAGGCCGCCTCGGTGGTTGCTGGGTCGGCACTGCGGGCGAAGGATCGGGCCAGCATGGGTGTGCGGATCGCGCCGGGGAGCACCGTGTTGCAGCGTATGCCGGCGGTCGCGTAATCCACCGCCACGCTGCGGGTCAGCGCCGTCACCGCACCCTTGGACGCGACATAGGCCGCATTGTTCCGCCCGCCAGCACGCGCCAATTGGCTCGCGATGGTGACGATGCTCCCCCGTTTCTGCGCCAGCATCGGGCGCAGGCAGGCACGGATCCACAAGAAGGTACCGCCTACGTTCACTGCCATGACGCTCTGGAACCCGTCCCACCCCGTATCGGCCGCGGGCTTGCCGAGCGAGATCCCGGCCGCCGTCACCAGCACATCCACGCCGGGCAACCCTGCGACCGCCGCCTCCGCCGCGCTCTCGTCCGTGACGTCGGCTTCAAACCGGGCGCATCCCTCCGGCACGCCGGCCACATCGCGGTCCACGCCGAGCACGGTGGCGCCTTCGCGCAGGAACAACGCCGCTACCGCTTGGCCGATGCCGGACCCTGCCCCGGTCACGATCGCCTGCTTGCCCTGAAGTCGCATCCTAAGCCTCCGCGTTGTGTGGCATGAGCCTGGCGCAATTGGAGCAGGCTGTCGCGCACGACCTGCAGATGATCGCGCATCCGCGTGCGGCCTGGCTGCATCAACGCAGTTGCGGCGGCGCCTCCGCGCTGGACGTGCTGATCGTGGGCGCCGGGCAGAGCGGGCTGGCCACGGGGTTCGCGCTAAAGCGGGACCGGGTGGACAACATCCTGTTGGTGGATGCTGCTCCATACGGCGAGGAGGGACCGTGGTCCACCTACGCCCGCATGCCGCATTTGCGCAGCCCAAAAGATCAGAACGGCCCGGATGGCAACGTGCCCAGCCTGACGTACCAGGCGTGGCACGAAGCGCAGTGGGGCGCCGTGCATTTCGCCGACATGGCGCTGATCCCGAAGCAGAACTGGGCGGCGTATTTGCTCTGGTTCCGCCGGGTCACGGAACTGCCGGTCCGCAACGGCACGGCCGTGGTCGGTATCACTCCCGCGCGCACCGATTGCGGTCGCCCCTGCCTGCGTGCCGAGCTCGGCACTGGCGAGATCATTTTCGCGCGCAAGATCGTGCTGGCCACCGGGCAGGACGGCACCGGGCAATGGTGGATGCCGGATTTCATTGAGGCGCTGCCTAAGTCGGTTCGCGCGCATGCCGCTGACCCGGTGGATTTCGCCGCCCTACGTGGCCGCGTGGTGGCGGTGCTGGGCGCCGGTGCCTCCGCCTTCGACAACGTGGCGATGGCACTCGAGGCCGGGGCCGCCGAAGTGCACCTGTTCTGCCGCCGGGCCGAGCCGATGGTGATCCAGCCCTATCGCTGGCTAACCTTTGCCGGCTTTCTCAAGCACATGGGCGACATGCCCGACGAATGGCGCTGGCGGTTCATGGCCTACATCCTAGGCCTGCGCGAGGGTTTCCCACCCGGCACCTACGCCCGCGTGACCGCCTTCGCCAATTTCACCATGCACACCGGACGGCCTTGGACGGGGGCTGCGATGCAGGACGGCCGCATCGTGCTGCAGACGCCGCACGGGCCGTTCGCCGCCGACTTCGCGATCTGCGGCACCGGCGTGAAGCACGACTTTTCCCTTCGCCCCGAACTCGCCGACTGCGCAGGCAACATCGCTCGCTGGTCCGACCGCTACGATCCGCCGCCGACCGAACGCGACGAGCGCCTCGGCGGCTTCCCCTACCTCGACGGCGGTTTCGCCTTCACCGAACGCGTGCCCGGCCGCACACCCTGGATCGCGGACCTGCATCTGTTCGGCATCGGCACCACGCTCAGCTTCGGCCCGGCCGGCTCCTCCATCAACGCCATGACGACCGCGGTGCCCCGACTGGTAGCGGGCATTACCCGCGGCCTATTTCGCGCCGACCTCGAGGAGCATTGGGCCGACTTGCGCGCCTATGACGTGGCGCAGGTAACGCTCAGCCCCGGGCACGTGAGGTCCTACACGGCTTGATCCGCGCGCATGCGGCGCCCGCCTGCCAATTAGGTGCGGCACGGCGTTTGCACCACACCCGCCAAACCGCACGGCGGGAAACGAGCGGACTGGGGCAGCAACCTTGTCCCACCCCGCCCAGTTCGCTAGCGTCCCGCCGCATCAGGAGAGACCACGACGATGACGCAACTGACACGGCGGACCCTTCTCGCCACCGCAAGCATGGCCGGGCTGATGACGCTGGAGCAGGCGCGTGCCCAAGGTGTCACACCCAAGCCCGGCGGCTCGCTCACCAGCTTGCTCACGCCCGAACCCGCTATCCTGATCCCTGGCGTGAACAGCCAATCGCCGTCCTTGCTCGTGCAATCCAAGATGTACCAGAGCCTGCTGGAGTTCTCACCGACGCTGGAGCCCAAGCCGCTGCTGGCGAAAAGCTGGACGCTGTCGGACGACAAGAAGACCTGGACATTCCACCTGCAGGAGAATGTGAAGTTCCACGACGGCCAGCCGATGACCGCGGACGACGTGATTTTCTCCATCATGAAGTTCCACTTCACGCTCGCCCCCCGCGCCCGCGGCGTGTTCAGCAATATCGACACCGCCACGGCCCCCGATCCGCACACCGTGGTGCTGACGCTCAAGGAGCCGTTTGAGCCGTTCCTGCTGATGTTCGATGTCACCGCCACCGCCATCATGCCCAAGCACATCTACGACCTGCCGGGCGCGGACGCCGCCAGCTATCGCAACAGCCCGGCAAACCAAACCCCCGTCGGCACTGGCCCATTCCAATTCGTCGAATGGCAGCGCGGCAATTTCATCCGCCTGAAGAAGTTCGACGGCTATTGGAAGCCAGGCCAGCCCTATCTGGACGAGATGATCTACCGCATCGTCCCCGACAGTCAGAGCCGCGCGCTCGCGCTGCAAACCGGCCAGGTGCTGATGTCCGCGTCCGGCGATATCGAGCCGTTCGACGTGCCGCGCTTCCGCGAGCAGGCCAACCTGATGGTGGAAACCAAGGGCTGGGAGTATTTCGCGCCGCTGATGTGGCTCGAGCTCAA
>CAXTWC010000229.1:0-7769 GCA_964247805.1 uncultured Acetobacteraceae bacterium
TGGCGGCCCCGGATGCGGCGCATCTGCTCCGGCGGCAGCTTGTCGATGCGGCGGCCCTCGAGGCTCACGGTTCCGCCGGCGATGCGCCCGGGCGGCTCCAGCAGACCGATGATGGCGGCCCCGGTAAGCGATTTGCCGGCGCCGCTCTCGCCGACCACGCCGAGTATCTCGCCGGGTTCGATCGAGAACGACACGTGGTCCAACGCGTGCAGCACGCCACGCCGGGTG
Source organism: uncultured Acetobacteraceae bacterium (assembly GCA_964247805.1). Lineage (GTDB taxonomy): Bacteria > Pseudomonadota > Alphaproteobacteria > Acetobacterales > Acetobacteraceae > LMUY01. Next base: position 229 of record CAXTWC010000229.1, read on the forward strand.
GGGAACTCGACCGATAGGTCGTGGACGTCGAGGAGGGCGCTCATTCGTGTGACGCCGTGGGGTGGGCTGCTCGAAGCTCACCATTCCGCGAGTGGTTGGTGGGCTGCGAGCAGCCCACCCTACGGATTGCGCTCCTCATTTCAGCCGCGGGTTCAGGGCGTCGCGCAGCCAGTCGCCGAGCAGGTTGATCGCGAGCACCATCAACGCCAGCATCACGCCGGGGAAGATGGTGATCCACCACTCGCCACTGTACAAGAAGTCGTTGCCGACCCGGATCAGCGTGCCCAGGGACGGCTGCGTGGCGGGCAGGCCAACGCCCAGGAACGAAAGCGTCGCCTCGTCCAGGATCGACAGGCCGATATTGATGGTGGCGATGACGATCACCGGGCCCCAGGCGTTCGGCAGGATGTGTGTCAGCACGATGCGCGGGCCCGACAGTCCGATCACCTGGGCGGCCAACACGTAGTCGCGGCCCCGTTCTACCATCGTGGAGCTGCGCACGGTGCGGGCGAATTGCGGCCAGCGGCTGATGCCGATGGAGAAGATCAGCACGTACACCTCGAGCCGCTCGTGCAGACCGGAGGGCAGCACAACTCCCACGATGCCGCTGACCAGCAGCGCGATCAGGATGGACGGGAACGTCAGCTGCACGTCGGCCACCCGCATCAGCACCGCGTCCACAACGCCGCCGGCATACCCGGCGGCCAGGCCGAACACGATGCCCACCACGGCGGCGAACGCCACGGCGGACAGGCCGATCACCAGGCTGATGCGGGCGCCGTACATCATCGCCGACAGCAGGTCCCGCCCCTGGTTGTCCGTCCCCAGCACGTGCGCCAGGCTGCCATCCGGCAGGAAGGCGGGCGGGATGAAGCTGTCCATCAGGTTCAGGCTGGCGAGGTCGAACGGATTGTACGGCGCCAGCACCGGCGCGAATGCCGCGGCGCCCACGCAGATCACCACGATCAGGGTGGACGCCACCGCCACCGGCGAGCGGCGGAAGGCATAGAACAGGTCGCTGTCGAGCGCCCGCCCGATTGTCGAGCTCATCGCGCGACCCGCAGGCGGGGGTCCACCGCGAAATACAGCAGGTCCACCACCAGGTTGATCACCACGAACAGCACCGCGACCAGCAGCAAATAGGTGGACATCACCGGGATGTCGCCGACCTGGATGGACTGCACCAGCAGCAGCCCCATACCGGGCCACTGGAACACCGTCTCGGTCACGATGGAGAACGCCACGATGCCGCCGAGCTGCAGCCCGGCCACCGTGATCACCGGCACCAGCGTGTTTTTCAGCGCGTGGCCGAAATGGATGGCGCGGCTGGGCAGCCCCCGGGCGCGGGCGAATTTGATGTAGTCGGACCGCAGCACCTCCAGCATCTCGGCGCGCACCAGCCGCATGATCAGCGTCATCTGGAACAGCCCAAGCGTGATGGCCGGCAGCACCAGCGCCTTGAGGCCTGAGAGCGTCAGAAAGCCGGTGGTCCACCAGCCCAGATCGATCACCGTGCCCCGCCCATACGAAGGCAGCCAGCCGAGCAGCACGCTGAACACCAGGATCAGCAGGATCCCGATCAGGAACGTCGGCAGCGACACGCCGATCAGGCTGACGATCATGAACAGGCGGGACGAGAACGCCGACCGGTAGATCCCGGTATACACCCCGGCCGGCACGCCGATCAGCAGGGCGAACATGGCGGCGGTGAAGGACAGCTCGGCGGTAGCCGGCAGCCGTTCCGCGATCAGGGTTGAGACCGGACGGGCCAGGCGGTAGCTGACGCCGAATTGGCCGTGCAGCACCGCCCACATGTATTTGCCGTATTGCACCAGGAAAGGCTGGTCCAACCCGAGCTCGTGCGTCACGCGCACCCGGTCGGCCTCGGTGTAGGAGGTGCCCAGGATGATGTTTACCGGGTCGCCGACGAAGGCGAAAAGTGCGAAGGCGATGAATCCCACCACGAGGAGCACCGGAATCGCCTGCAGGATACGCGACAGGATGAAAGCGGGGATGGTGATTGGTCTCCGGCGAGGGATCACGCGTTCGTTGAATTGCCTTAACGTGCAATTCCGGGTCCGCCAACCCCGTTGATGGTCAGGGAAGTGGACCCTCTGCCCGCGCGAACTCGGCCACCAGAGTGAATCCGACCCCGAGCAGCACCGGCCCGAGGAACACGCCGAGCAGGCCGAACGCCAACGCGCCGCCCAGCACGCCCAGCACCGTCAGCAGGAATGGCAGTTGTGCGCCGCGGGCGATGAAATACGGCCGGATCACGCTGTCCGCGCCGGAGATCGCGGCCACGCCGTAGATGCCGAGGAAGATCGCCCAGCCGGTGTGCCCGGCAGACGCCAGCCAGAGCGCGGCGGGGATCCACACCATGGGCGCGCCGATCGGCAGCACCGACACGAACCCGGCGATCGCCCCCAGCAGCACCGGCCGCGGCACCCCCGCCAGCCACAGGCCGAACGCGGTCAGCATGCCCTGCACCACCGCCGTGCCCAGCAGGCCATAGACGGTGCCGCGGATCACCTGCCCGGTGACCACGATCAGCCGCTCCGCATAGTTGCCGGCGATGCGGCGCATGATGGCGCGCAGGAATACGGCCATCCGGTCTCCGTACACCCAGAAGAAGAACGCGATGAAAAGCGCCAGCAGGAATTGCAGCACGCCCGTCGCGATGCCCAGCAGCAGCGTCAGCCCGTTCTCGGCGATCATGCCGAAATACGGGCGAAAGAAATCCACCATCACGCTGAGATCGGCCGCCCAACTATTCCAATAGTCGGACAGCGTCGGCCCCAGCAGCGGCAGATGGAACAGCCAGTCCGGCGCCGAGGGCAGGCCGCCGTCCAGCAGCCGCTCCGCCGACGCCCGCAGCCGCGCCACGTCGTCCGACCCGGCGGGGGCTGCCACCGCCAGCGGCAGCACCAGCAGCAGCGCCGTCAGCACCACCATGATGACCGCCGCGCCGGTGCGGCCGAGATGGCTTCGGATGCGTACCCATTCGAACACCGGCCAGGTGGTGAACACCAGGATGCCGCCCCACAGGATGGCGGAAAAGAACGGCTGCAACACGAAGCCGCAGCCGACGGCGATGCCGGCCAGCAGCAACCCCATCAGCAACCGTTCTGCAATCATGGCGGCATGCGTTATCCTGCAACCCTGACGCTGCCAACCATCAATCCCGCACCAACGACCGCCAAAGGATACAGGGAATGCCTCGCTTCTGCGCCAACCTCACCATGATGTTCAACGAACATGCCTTCCTCGACCGCTTCGCCGCCGCAGCCCAGGCCGGGTTCACCGCGGTCGAGTTCCTGTTCCCGTACGATCACCCGGCGGCCGAGATCCACACCCGGATGCAGGATGCCGGGCTGGAGCAGATCCTGTTCAACATGCCTCCCGGGGACTGGGCGATGGGCGAGCGCGGCATGGCCTGTCTGCCCGGCCGGCAGGCGGAGTTCCGCGACGGGGTGAAGCGGGCGCTGGACTACGCGACCGTGCTGGGCACCAAGCGCCTGCACTGCATGGCCGGCTTGCTGCCCGCCGGCACCGCACAGACGACCGCCGCCAGCCTGTTTGCCGCCAACCTCGCCTGGGCGTGCGAACTGGCGCAATCGGCGGGCGTGCTGGTGGTGATCGAACCGATCAACCACCGCGACATGCCGGGCTTCTTCCTCAACACGACGGGGCAAGCGGCGGCGGTGGTGGAAGCCATCGGGCGCGACCGGCTGGCCATTCTGTTCGACATCTACCATTGCCAGGTGACGGAGGGGGACGTGACCAGCCGGATGGCGGCCCTGCTGCCGCTGATCGGTCACGTGCAGATCGCCGATGTGCCCGCGCGCAACGAGCCCGGCACGGGCGAGCTGAACTGGGATTACGTGTTCAGCCGCATCGATGCACTCGGCTATGAGGGCTGGGTCGGGTGCGAATACCGTCCCAAAGCGGGCACGGTCGAGGGGCTCGGCTGGCTTACCCGGGTACAGCCGTCCCGTTGACATGAGACTGCGCAATAGAATGTAGACACGGGATCAAGTTTTGCGTCAGTCACAACCTATGATTGCCTAAAGCAGGAAAATGTGTAGTAAAGTGATCTTGGCTTGACGTAATCTATCACGATATCGTTATGTAGCTACCTACCCGGGTGTGTCTCGATTGGAGAGGCGCCCTGCCCGAAGGGGGACACCATGCGCTTCACCGAGATTGGCCAACAACTTCGCGCTTACCGGTTAGAATCCGGGCTTCGCGCGGAAGAGATTGCGGCCCGGCTCGGCGTATCGCGCGCCGCGCTGTATCGCTACGAGAAGGGCGAGGTGATCAAGCTCGACACCGTCAAGCGGCTGGCCGAGTTGCTGAAGATCTCTCCCCTGTCGCTGCTTGGCATCGGGGTCGAATACTATAATCGCCCGGTGGGATATTTCGAGCGGATCCGCCAGACCGAGGAGACGGCGGACCAGATCCTGCAGGTGTTCGGCCCGGTGTGCTACCTGACGACGTCGGCCGGGTTCGATGCGGCCCTAGCCGAGGTATATGACGAAATCGTCGAGCAGACCGAGGGCGACAAGGCGGCGCTTCGGGCCTCGATCGAGCAGGTTCAGGGCATCATGGCCGCCCGCAAGCGGATGTACGGCATTCGCCGGCCGGGCATCATTGCGATCTTGTCCCACGCCCGCATCCAGCGCCTGTTGGAAGCCGGGATTGCCGGCAGCATGGTGCTGCCCGACGCCCTGCGCCGCCGCTGCCGCCAGGTCGCAGCCGGAGAGGTCGAGCACATCGCCAACATGATGGAGGCCGAGCCGATGGGCCTCCAATTCGGTGTCCTGCCGACGGCGGAGCCCACTAGTTCTTTCAAGATCCTCCGCTCGAGGGACCGGGCTACGCTGGCGATCAACCCGTTCCGCCCGGACGGCATGCCGAGCGTGCAGACCGGCGTGGCCATGATCACAGGCGCGGACGAGGCGGTCGCCACCCACCAGCGCGTCGCCGAGCAGATGTGGCGCGAGAGCCTGAAGGGTGCGGCCGGCGCGGCGCAGATCCGCCGCATGCTGCAGACCCCGAAAGCCGCGCTCAACGCCGCTTGACCGGACCAGGCTAGCCCGTAAGAGGCTGGCCCGGTTGCCGAGGCGGGTCTAGAACCGGGCAATGACCACGCGCCCGGACCTTGTCGTCGAATCCACCGAAACGGTCTGGAAAGGCCGCACTCAACTCGACGTCGTGCGCTACCGCAACCGCCGCTTCGACGGCGACATGTCAAACGCCCGCACCTGGGAGGTTTGGCTTCGTGGCCATGCCGTCGGCGTGCTGCCCTATGATCCGGTCACCGACCGCCTGGTGATGATCGAGCAGTTCCGCTACCCGGCCATGCTCGCCGGGGTCGACCCGGTCATGCTCGAGATCCCCGGCGGCTTCATGGATGCGGGCGAGACCGAGGAACAGACCGCCGCCCGCGAGATGCAGGAGGAAATGCACCTCGCCACCGACCGCCTGCACCGGGTGGGGCAATTCGTGCTCACCGCCGGTGGATCGGACGAGAGCGTCACGATCTTCGCCGGCCGCACCGTCGCCCCGGCTGCCGACGCCGATGGAATCGCCGGGTATGCCGGCCTGGCGAGCGAGAACGAAGACATCCGCATCCGCGTGCTGCCCGCCACCGAGGCGATCGAGAACGCACTGGCCGGACGGTATGCCAACTCGATCACCGCGATGGCCCTGCTGTGGTTCGGGGCCAAACGCGACTGGTTGCGCACGGAGTGGGCCACATGAAGCTGTTCCTGGACGATGCCTACGCGCTGAGTTCGGATGGTATCGTGACCGCGGTCCTCCCAACCGGCATCGTGCTCGACCGGTCGGTGTTCTACGCCCGCAGCGGTGGCCAGCCTGGCGACACCGGGCGCCTGACCTGGCCGGGCGGCGAGACGGCCGTCACCGAGGCGATCAAGGGCGAGGGCGACACCGTCATCCTCCCGGTGAGCGGGGATGCTCCGCCGGTTGGCACCCCGGTGACGGCGACGATCGACTGGCCGCGTCGCTTCGCCCACATGCGGATGCACACCACGCTGCATCTGCTCTGCAGTCTGATCCCCGGCGCCGCGGTGACCGGTGGGCAGATCGGCGCCGAGAAATCCCGCCTGGACTTCGACCTGCCGACCAAGCCCGAGCCCGCCGATATCGAGGCCGGTCTCGCCGCACTGATCGCAGCCGACCATCCGGTGACGACGGAGTGGGTGGATGAGAGCGTGCTCGACACCAATCCCGGGCTGGTCCGCACGCTTTCGGTGCAGCCGCCGCGCGGGACCGGACGGTTGCGTTTGGTGCGGATCGGCACGGTGGACCTGCAGCCGTGCGGCGGCACCCATGTTGGCCGCACCGGCGAGATCGGAACTGTGCGGGTGGCGAAGATCGAGAACAAAGGCCGGCAGAACCGCCGCATCACCCTGACGATGGAAGCATGAGCCGCCGCGCGCTCCTCCCCCTGCCCTTGAGGGAGGGGCCGGAGGGAGGGGTAGCCCACGCACCGGCCCCTCCACGTCGCGACTCACAACTCTCGATCGTGTGCCGCGGCTACCCCTCCCCTAACCCCTCCCGCAAGGGGAGGGGGACCAGATTGTCTCAAGTGGAGCAAACCGAGCATGGATGACCTCGTCACAGTCGAATGGCTGGCTGCCAACATCGGCGCGCCGGATCTCGTCGTGCTGGAATCCACCAAATACCTGCCCACCGATAACAAAGACGGCCGCGAAGCCTTCCTCCGCGCGCACATTCCGGGCGCGCGGTATTTCGACCTGGACCTGATCGCGGACACCGACAGCGCGCTACCCCACATGGCCCCGGCCGCCGGACGGTTCGCGAAGTTGGTTGGCGAACTGGGCGTGGGGGACGCCACCCGCGTGGTGTTCTACGACCAGAACGCGACGATGTGGGCGACCCGCGGCTGGTGGATGATGGGGCTATTCGGCCACGACAACACCACCGTGCTGGATGGCGGGCTCGCCGCCTGGCAGGCCGCCGGGCACGCGACGGAGGCGGGCGAGGCGGCCCAACCCGCACCGGCCCACTTCACCCCCCGCCTGCGCGCCGAACGCCTCCGCGGCATCACCGACATGCTGGAGACCGAGGCGCTGGTCCTCGACGCCCGCAACGCCGTCCGCTTTGCCGGCCGCGCACCGGAACCGCGGCCCGGTCTCAGTCCCGGGCACATGCCGGGGGCGATCAACCTGCCCTCGACCATCTTCTTTGGGCCGGACGGGCGTTTCCTGCCGGTCGATCAACTGCGCAACCGGCTGGTGGAGGTCGGCGCGGATGGCAGCCGCCCCGTGATCACCACCTGCGGCAGCGGCGTGTCCGCCACCGTGATCACCATGGCCCTCAAGCGCGCGGGCTTTCCGCAAGGCGCTGTCTATGACGGGTCCTGGTCCGAATGGGGTGCCGACCCCACCACCCCGAAGGAGACCGGTTGATGCCCGACCACAACGCCCCTCCCGCTAAGCACCGCTTCGCCACGCAGACGTCCCATCTCGGCCGGGCCGGCACGCGCATCA
>CAXTWC010000230.1:0-6284 GCA_964247805.1 uncultured Acetobacteraceae bacterium
ACGTGATCGCCGCCTGGCAGACCGCCGGGCAGACCTGCGTGCAGGTGTTCTTCGTCCGCGGCGGGCGGAACAACGGCAACCGGGCGTTCTACCCGACCCACGCCAAGCACGAGGAGCCCGGCGAGGTGCTGGAGGCGTTCATCGCGCAGTTCTACGACGATAAGCCGCCACCGCCTTTGTTGCTGCTGAGTCACGACCTGCCGCAATCCGACCTGATGGCGGAGGCGCTGTGTCTGAAGGCGCATCGCAAGGTGGAGATCACCACCCCGCAACGCGGCGAGAAGCGTGCGGTGGTGGACCACGCGGTGACCAACGCGCGCGAGGCGCTGGAGCGCAAGCTGGCGGAGGGCGCCGGGCAGGCCAAGCTGCTGGAGGGGGTGGCGCAGCTTTTCGAACTCGGCGCCACGCCGGAGCGCATCGAGTGCTACGACAACAGCCACATCATGGGCACCAACCCGTATGGCGTGATGGTGGTGTTCGGTCCGGAGGGGCCGCTGAAGAACGCCTACCGCAAGTTCGGCATCCGCAGCCCGATCGCGCCCGGCGACGATTTCGGCATGATGCGCGAAGTGCTGGAGCGTCGCTTCGGCCGTGCGCTGCGGGAACAGGCGGAGGGGGAAGCCACCAACTGGCCCGACCTGGTGCTGATCGATGGCGGCGCCGGGCAGCTGTCCGCGGCGCGCGGCATCCTGGCCGACCTGGGCGTGCAGGACCTCAAGCTGGTGGGCATCGCCAAGGGTCCGGACCGCGACGCCGGGCGGGAGTGGTTCCACATCGAGGGCCGCGACCCCTTCCAGCTCCCGCCGCGCGACCCGGTGCTGTACTACCTGCAGCGCGTGCGGGACGAGGCACACCGTTTCGCCATCACCACCCACCGCGCCGGGCGGTCCAAAACGCTGGTGACGAGCGAACTGGACGAGATCGCCGGCGTGGGAGCGGCCCGGAAGCGCGCACTGCTGAACCATTTCGGGTCGGCGCGAGGCGTGAAGCAGGCTGGCCTTAACGATTTGGAAGCGGTTCCGGGCATAAACCGTGAGACGGCGCGGCAGGTCTATGCGCACTTCCACCCAGGAGCGGCGCTGGCCGGGTAGGCACCGGCATGCCAAGATTACCGTTCACGACCGGTTTGCAGCATGTCACCAGAGGCGCTCCCCGCTCATCGCATCACGCCGATCGGCGAGTTGGAAGGCGTGTTGCCCCCGACTTCGAACGGCCGGCCCCGTGTGGAGCGGCTGGCCCACATCTATCCGGCCCGGGTGGCGATCGCCCCCATCGCGTTCGGCCATCAGGACCTGTCCGGCCGCAGCATCGCGGAACACCCGAGGCAGGGCGCATGGGCCGAAGCGAGCTACGAGGCGCAAGGTCCGATCATCCGCGTGCTGCGCGATGCGATCGTGCGGTCCGACACGGGCATCGTCACCATGGACGGGCACGTGCTCGCCGAGACACTGGTGCACATCCCCGACCACCTTTTGGGTGGCGAGCGGCTGGCGGATGGCATTGCGTTCGCGCCGAACGCGGGCACGCACCAGCTCGGCCGCGCTGCCCACCTGATGGGTGGCGGCTACGATAACTACTATCACTGGATGGCCGACATCGTGGCGCGCACCACCCTAGCCGAAGCATTCGGGTTCGGTGCCGTCTCATTGTTCGGTGCGTTCAACAAGCCGTTCCATGCTTCCACCGCAGCGCTCCTGGCGCCGCCGGGGAGCCCGCGCATCGGACTGCCCCCAGGCGTGTCGGTGCATGTGGACGAGTTGGTCTACGTGCCTTCGGTGTCCGGCTACGGCTTCGAACCGCATCCCTGCCTCGTGCCCGCGTTCGACCGGTTGCGCGCCCATGCCGGGACGAACAAGCCATCCACGCGGCGGCTCTATATCTCGCGCATCGGCAGCGAGCACCGCCCCATGCTGAACGAACCGGAGGTCGCGGCCTTGCTCGCCATGCACGGCTTCGAGACGGTACAGCTCGACGGCATGGCGGTGCTGGACCAGGTGCTGCTGTTCGCCGAGGCCTCCCACATCGTGGCCCCGCACGGCGCCGGGCTGACCAATTTGCTGTTCTGTTCGCCGGGCACGACCCTGCTCGAGTTGCTGCCGAGTCATTACGTGAACTGGTGTTTCCGCCGGGTCGCCTCGCTCCGCAACATCCGCTACGGCTGCCTGGTGGGGGAGACGCCCGAGCCGTGGAACGAGGGCTGGCCGCATGCGAATGCCTGGACGGCGCCCACCGCGGAGTTGGCGCAACTGCTTCGGACCGAGGTTTTCTCCGCCGCACGCTCGGGCACCGACCCGTAGGGCGCATGACGCTGCGCTTATGCGCCCTACGCTGCCTCCCCGCGTGAGTCAGCTTGTCCCGCAATACTCCGCCACTAGCCGCTCGAGCACCGCGGGACAGGCGTCGAATTGGGCGCGTGCGAGCCATTCTTCGGGCTGATGCGCCTGGGCGATGTTGCCGGGGCCGAGGATGACGGCAGGCATGCCGGCCGCTTGGAAGATCCCCGCCTCGGAGCCATAGGGCACGGCTTGGGCGCGGTTCTCGCCCAGCAGGTGCAGCAGCCGTTCCTCGACCGATGGCTCGCATGCGGCGAGCGCCGGGATGCGCGCCATGACGTCCCACCGTATGGCAGTGCCCGGGTCGATGGCGTGCATGCCGGGGAGGAGTTCGGCGGCGCTCGCTTCCAACCCGGCCAGCACTGCCCGGTCGTCCACGCCGGGCAGCACGCGCATTTCCCAGAAAAACCGGCATGCGGCGGCGACGATGTTGAGCGCCTCGCCGCCCTCAACCCGGTTGACCTGGATGGTGCTCCAGGGCGGGTCGAACATAGCGTCGTGTTTGCCGCCGCGCATGTCGGCCCGCACGGTATTCACCCGCGCGATGCACTCCGCGGCGACCATTACGGCGTTGACGCACACATCCGGCTGCGAGGAGTGTCCGGGCCGCCCCGTCACCGTGGTCCAGCCGATCAGGCCGCCCTTGTGCGCGTTCACCAGGTGCAGTTCGGATGGCTCGCCGATCACCGCCAAGGCAGGGGCGAGGTTGGCGCCGATCCACTCCGCCATCGGACCGACGCCGGTGCAGCCGACTTCCTCGTCGTAGGACAGTGCCAGGTGGACGGGGCGGTGCAGCTTGCGCGCGGCCAGGGTGGGCGCAAGGGCCAGGCAGCAGGCGATGAACCCCTTCATGTCGCAAGCGCCGCGGCCGATCAGCTTTCCGCCTTCTTCTCGTAGGGTCCACGGGTCGGCGAGCCAGGCCTGGCCGTCGACCGGCACGACGTCGGTATGGCCGGAGAGCACCAAGCCGCCGGGTTCCTCCGGGCCGAAGCTGACCAGCATGTTCGCCTTGGTGCCATCGGGGCTGGGGAAGCGCTGGATGCGCGGGTTCAACGGGGCGAGCAGGTCCTCTACCCAGGCGAGCAGCGGCAGGTTGCTGTCGCGGCTGACGGTAGGGAAGGCGACGAGATGGCGGAGGATGTCGAGTGCGGTCATGCAGGCATCTCCATACTGTGCAGATCCTCCCCCGTTCTTCACGGGGGAGGTGGCGGCGCAGCCCGACGGAGGGGGTGCGCGGCCACGGCCAACCTGCCCCCTCCACCATGCAAGGGCATGGTCCCCCTCCCCCGCAAGCCCGAGGGAGGACCTAAGGTTAGGCGCGGGCACGGGCTTGCTTCTGCTCCAGCCGGCCGAGCACCCGCACCAGCGGCCACAGGATCACCAAGTAGATCACCGCCACCACGATCAGCGGCGTCGGATTCGCCGTTAGCGCCTGCGCGTCGTTGCCTTGCTTCAGCAACTCCGGCAACGCCACCACAGAGGCGAGCGACGTCTCCTTCACGATCCCCACGCAATTGCCCGTCAGCGGTGGGATCACCACGCGCACCGCCTGCGGCAGCACCACGTGGCGCATCACGCCGCGGAAATGCAGCCCCAAGGCCCGCGCCGCCTCCAACTGCCCGCGCGGGATCGCCTCGATGCCGGCTCGGAACACCTCGGCGCTGAACGCCGCCAGCACGATCGACAGCGCCGTCACCGCGGACACGAACGAGCTCAGCCGTACGCCCATGAACGGCAGCGCGTAGTACAGCAGGATCAGCAGGATCAGCATCGGCAGCGCGCGGAAAATGTCGGTGAACCCGGTCGCCAGCCAGCGCACCGGCGCGGGGCCATACAGCCGCGCCAACGCCACAACCATGCCCAGCGGCATGCCAAACAGGATGGCGCACACCGCCAACTGCACCGTCATCCACAACCCGGCGAGCAGCAGCGGCAGCACCCGCCATGCTACCTCCCCGTTGAGGAAGGTCTCGGTAAAGCTCACCCGGCGTGCGGCAGCGGTTCGACCTTCACCGTGCTGGACTCGGCCGGCGCCTCCACCCCGAACCACTTGGCATACAGCTTGCCCACCGTGCCATCCTGTTTCAGGGCGGAAATCGCGTCGTTCACCTTGGAGGTCAGCGGCGAGTTCTTGGCCAGCATCATGCCGATATGCTCGTCCGCCGGCATCGAGGCCACCACGCGCATGCCCTTCATCGTCTTGAACGCATACAGCGACCCAGCCTTGTCGTTGACCGACCCATCCACGCGGCCGTTCAGCGTATCGAGGAACATGTTGGCCGCCGTGTCGTAGCTATTGTTCTTGCTGATGCCGAGTGCCGTCATGTTCGCCTTGATCCAGTTCTCCCCGGTCGAGCTGGCAATCGCGCCCAGGGTCGCGCCCCGCATGTCCTCCATCGTCTTGAGGCGGGAAGCCGGCCCGGCAATCAACGCCAGCCCGTCATCGAAATAGGGCTGGGTGAAATCCTGGTTCTGCAGCCGCGCCGGCGTGATCGTGATGGAGGAGATCGCGACGTCCACCCGGTGCGACGCGGTCGCCGCGAACAGCGCCTGGAAGCCGAGATCGGTGATCGCGACCGTCATACCCAGCTTGGCCGCGACGGCGTTCACCAGCTCGACCTCGAAGCCGTCGAAGGTGCCGGTGTCGGTCTTGAACTCGTATGGCGGGTTGGAGGGGTAGGAGCCGACTTGCAACGTTCCATCGGCCATAGCCGGGCCGGCCAGCATCGCCGCCAGCACCAATCCCAACCCGGTCCGCCCACCCAAGCACGCCATCATTTCACTCCCATGTTCGTGCGAGCTTCGGGGGTGCACCGATGCGCGTCAACTTCACGCCGGAATGGTTCGCGGCACGATCGTTGCGTGCCCCAAGCGTCGTTAAGCCAAGCGAGTGTGCCCGATGCCTGATCTTTTCAGTCCCTACACGCTCAAGGGCGTGACCCTGCGCAACCGGATCGCAATGTCGCCGATGACGATGTATCGCGCGGTCGACGGCATGATCAGCGACTTCCACATCATGCTGATGGGCTCGCGCGCCGCTGGCGGGTTCGGCCTGGTGTTCCCCGAGCAACTCGCCATCACGCCGGATGGCCGCACCGGGGTGCATTGCGCCGGGATCTACGACGACTCGCAGATCGAGGGGCTGCGGCGGCTCACGTCGATGATCAAGGACATGGGGGCGGTTCCGGCGGTGCAGCTCGGCCACACCGGGCGCAAGGGCAGCGAGAAGAAACCGTGGGAGGGCAAGATCCAGCTTCCGCCCGACCATCCCGACGGTTGGCAGGTGCGCGGCCCGTCGGCGATCCCGTATGGCGGGCGCTACACCTACCCGGTGCACGAGCTGACGGTCGAGGAGATCCATGACCTACACCGCAGCTACGCCGACGCGGCCCGGCGCGCGCTGGAGGCCGGGTTCGAGTGGCTGGAGATGCACTTTGCCCATGGTTACCTGGGGGCCAGCTTCTTCTCGCCGATCGCCAACCAGCGTACCGACGAGTACGGCGGCAGCCTGGAGAACCGGTTGCGGTTCCACCGCGAGGCGCTGGACGCGGTGCGCGCGGTCTGGCCGGAGCGGCTGCCGCTGACAATGCGGTTGGGGTCGGACGACTTCAACGAGAAGGGCGTGAAGTTCGATGACGCGGTCTGGGCCGTTGGGGTGATGAAGGAGCACGGGCTGGACTTGGCCGATCTCAGCCTTGGCATGAACACCGACGAGATCAAGGATGTGCCGTTCAACCAGGTGGCCTTCATGGTGGAGCGCGGCAATCGGGTGCGGCGGGAGGTGGGCATTCCGGTGGGCGTCAGTTGGAATCTCGGTCTGCCGGCAGTGGCGGACCGAGTGATCCGGGAGGAACTGATCGACCTGGTGCTGCTCGGGCGCCCTGCCCTATCCAACCCGCACTGGCCGGTTTGGGCGGCGCGGGAGTTGGCGCACAACGACCCGTTCTCGCT
>CAXTWC010000230.1:6384-7765 GCA_964247805.1 uncultured Acetobacteraceae bacterium
GGGCTGGAGTTAAGCGGGTTGGTAGGTGGCGGCGAGCCGCTTTTGCCGCCGCCGGAGCGTGGTCCAGAATAACTTGGCAGCGACCCGCGACAACCGACCATGCGGCGGCAGACCGACCGCCTTCAGGATCATGTTGATGCTACGTTCGACATGCTTGAAGCGATAGAACCCCATCGCGCGGCCCATATACCCCGCCATGCAACGCTGATGCTCGTACGGCACATCCACCGGTTCGTTGCCGCAATGGAAGGCGTAGGCTAGCTCGTCGTCCTCTGTTTCGGTGATGCGGCCCGCCGCGATGCGCAGCCGGGTCAGCACGCTGATCCGCTCCCGCACCAAATACCGCTTCAGATGGTCGTAGAACAGCTTCCAGTGCCGATACTCGTCCGTCGCGATCAAGCGGCAAACCTGCTCCAGCACCGGCTCGCCCGTCGCATCGGCCAGGGCCGTGTAGTATGAAGACGTACCCGTCTCGACCATGCAGCGCGCGATCAGCTCGCCCGATCGCGAGCCCCGGACCGAGCCTTCGGCGTCCAGCGGAAGCTTGTATCCTGTGCGATACCGCTCGAACGCATCGGCGAACTTCCAACCGGGGTCAGCCAGTTCGGCCCACTTCCCGAGCGCGTCGCCGTGCTGAACTTCTTCCACCGCCCAGTTGGTAGAGGCCTGGCAGAACGCCGGGTCATCCTTGAACACGCGGCATAGATAGACGGCGTATTCCGTGCCATTGCGTTCGACCATCGCCGCGGATTTGACCAGCCGCACTATCTCCGGGTCGACCTTCGTGGGATCGAACTTGTCCCAGGCCACGTCTTCGATCCGCCAATGCTTCATCGTGTAATCTCAATAGTCCCCAAGCCGCAGCCGTGGCCCGGACTCGCATGGCGGGTGCGAGAACGAAAGGCAATGTGGCGTGACTGTGACAGCGGCATCAAGCAACGTTGCGCAACGGCCACACTAGGCTGCGGCGGCCTCGACCATCGCCCGAGCGGACTGCATACGGTCCATGGCTGCATCGAGAGCGGCCACGTCCATCTTGTCGGTCTTGTCGTAGTCGGCCTGCGCCTCGGCCAGCCGGCGCTCGCCCTCGGCGCGGGACAGCTCCGCCGTGGGCACCGCCTCATCCGCCAGCACGGTGCAGCGCTCTGGCGTGATCTCGGCAAATCCACCGCTGACGAATAGGCGGTCGGTGACCCGGCCACCCTCGGTAATCGCGATCGTGCCGCCACGCAGCAGCACGATCATCGGCGCGTGGTTCGGCAACACGCCCATGTCGCCCTCGGACGCGGGGATGACGACCATCTCCACGTCGCGGGACAGCAGCAACTTCTCGGGGCTGACGACCTCGAGGGCGACAGGCATTACGCCTTCTCCTTCATGC
>CAXTWC010000231.1:0-7746 GCA_964247805.1 uncultured Acetobacteraceae bacterium
CTCGCCCGCTGGCAGCCGTTCCTGCGCGACCTGCGCGTGTTCCGCCCGCACCAGTTGTCGGACGAGGCGGAGAAGCTGCTGCACGACAAATCCGTCACCGGCCACCAGGCCTGGAGTCGCCTGTTCGACGAGACCGTCGCCGGCATGCGAGTACCGTTCGGTGAGACCGAGCTGACGGTCAGCGACGTATTGAACAAGCTGTCGGACCGTGACCGTGCGGTGCGCGAACAGGCCGGGCACGCGATCGGCCGTGCGTTTGGCGACCGGGTCAAGCTGTTCGGCCTGATCACCAACACGCTCGCCAAGGACAAGTCGATCAGCGACACCTGGCGCCGCTATCCGCGCCCCGGCAGCAGCCGCAACCGCTCCAACATGGTGGAGGACGAGGTGGTGGACGCGCTGGTGTCCGCCGTCACCTCCGACTACGCGCGGTTGTCGCACCGTTACTACCTGATGAAGGCGAAGTGGCTGGGGCTGCCCAAGATGCAGCACTGGGATCGCAACGCCCCGCTGCCCGGCGATGACGACCGCGCAATCTCGTGGAACGAAGCGCAGGAGCGGGTGCTGACCGCCTATGGTGCGTTCAGCCCCGAACTGGCCGATGTGGGCCGGCGGTTCTTCGACAAGCCCTGGATCGACGCAGGCCTGCGCCCCGGCAAGTCCGGCGGCGCGTTCGCCCACCCGACGGTGCCCTCGGCGCATCCATACTTACTGCTGAACTACCACGGCCGAACCCGTGACGTGATGACCCTGGCGCACGAGTTGGGCCACGGCGTGCACCAGGTGCTGGCGGCCAAGCAGGGCTACCTGCAGTCCGGCACGCCGCTCACTCTGGCCGAGACCGCGAGCGTGTTCGGCGAGATGCTGACCTTCCGGGCCCTGCTCGACGCCGAGACCGACCCGGCCCGCCGCCGCATCATGCTCGCCGGCAAGGTGGAGGACATGCTAAACACGGTCGTTCGGCAAACCGCGTTCTACCGCTTCGAGACGCTGTTGCACGACGAGCGCCGGGATGGCGAGTTGCTGCCCGAGCGCATCGGCGAGATCTGGCGCCAGGTGCAGACCGAGAGCCTCGGGCCGGCGTTCGAATTCACCCCCGAATACGACGTGTTCTGGGCCTACGTGCCGCATTTCGTGCACTCGCCGTTTTACGTCTATGCCTACGCGTTCGGCGACTGCCTGGTGAACGCGCTGTACGGCGTGTTCCAGGACGGCCACCCGGGCTTCCAGGCGAAATACCTGGACATGCTGCGCGCCGGCGGGACCAAGCGGCACAAGGAATTGTTGGCCCCGTTCGGCCTGGATGCCTCCGACCCGGCGTTTTGGCGCCGTGGGCTCGACGTGATCTCCGGCTTCATCGACGAATTAGAAGGCTCATCCCCGTGAACGAGGACAAGCCCAACTTCCTGGGCGAGATGCGCCGTATGGCCCGCACCTCCGGCGCCGTCGGGGGCATCGGCCTGCGCGTCGCCCGGCAGCGCGTGTTCGGCACCAAAGGCGACCAAGCCGGCCACGCTGAGGACCTGAAGATCCTGCTCGGTGGGCTGAAAGGCCCGCTGATGAAGGTGGCGCAGTTCCTGTCCACCATCCCGGACGCGCTCCCGGCCGAATATGCCGCTGAATTAGCCCAGCTGCAGGCCAACGCCCCGCCGATGGGTGCCGGATTCGTTCGGCGACGGATGGCCGGCGAGTTGGGGCCAGATTGGCAGTCCAAGTTCAAGACGTTCGGCCAGGAAGCCGCCGCCGCCGCCAGCCTGGGCCAAGTGCACCGCGCCACGCTCCCTGACGGCACCGACGTCGCCTGCAAGCTGCAATACCCGGACATGGCGAGCACGATGGAGGCGGACCTCCGCCAACTCCGCCTCGGCATGTCGGTGTACAAGCGGATGGAATCGGCCATCCAACTCGACGACATCTACGACGAGTTGGCCGAACGCCTGCGCGAGGAATTGGACTATCGTCGCGAGGCCGCGCAGATGCGGCTGTACGGCCTCATGTTGGACGACGACGAGTTGGTCAGCATCCCCAAACCGATCGAGTCGCACTCGACCGGACGGTTGCTGACGATGACGTGGCTAGAGGGGCGCGGCCTGCAGTCCCGGCTCGATGGCGGCATGTCGCTCGAGGAGCGCAACCGGCTCGCCACGGCGATCTTCCATGCGTGGTACCTGCCGCTGTACCGCTTCGGCGTGATCCACGGCGACCCGCATCTGGGCAACTACCAGGTGCGGGCGGATAATGGCCTGAACCTGCTGGATTACGGCACGATCCGCGTGTTCCCGCCCAAGTTCGTGCGCGGCGTGATCGATCTGTATGAGGCGATCCGCGACGAGGACATGGACCGCGCCCATCATGCCTACGAGCAGTGGGGCTTCACCGGCCTCAGCCGCGAGAAGATGGAGATCCTGAACCAGTGGGCGCGCTTCATCTACGAGCCGCTGCTGGACGATCGGGTCCGCCTGATCCAGGAGCATGGCAGTCCGGATTACGGGCGCTCGGTTGCCGAGAAGGTGCATGCGGGGTTGAAGACGACAGGCGGTGTGCGCCCGCCACGCGAGTTCGTCTTGATGGACCGGTCGGCGGTAGGCTTGGGCAGTGTGTTCCTGCGGTTGAAGGCCGAGCTCAACTGGTCGCGCCTGTTCAACGAGATGATCGAGGGGTTCAACGAGACCGACTTGGCCACGCGCCAGGCGGCGGCCCTGGCCGAGGCAAAGGTGCCCAAGTCCGGCTAACCCCCTCCCTGCGCTTTTCCCTCTCCCTCGGGGAGAGGGGCCTCCGGCACACTACAACCGTTCGAGCGCGCGGCTAGGTCCCTCACCCAACTCCGGTTGGTCGGTCGGTTATTCCGTCAACACGGGCATCGCCATCCACGACGGCACCGTCGCCGTGAGCGCGCCACCGCACTCCAGCGCTGCCCCGATCGCGTCGAGGCGTAATAGCGCAAGCCCGGACGCTCCGTTCGTGGAGCGCAAAACGCCCACCTCCACCCCGTCCCGCAGCACCGGCGTGCCCGGTGGCGGCAGCACGCTCTCAGACGACACCGGGACCAAGCGCCGCTTGATCAACCCGCGGTATTTCGTCCGGGCGGTCAGTTCCTGTCCCATGTAGCAGCCCTTGGTCCAGGAAACGCCGCGCAGTTCGTCGAACCCGGCTTCCAGCAACGTGCTTTTCTCCGCCTCCATGTCCCGGCTGCCATCGGGCAGGCCGAGCACTAGGCGGTGCAAGTCATAATCCGCTGCAGTCGCTGTAGTGGCCAACCCGGTGGCAAGAACACGCCACCCAGCCTCCGCGACACGAGGGTCCGGCGCTGCTACGCCATCCGGCGGAGCGCCACCCCAGGCCGCATACACCTCCAGCGGCTCCGCCTCGATCACCACTCTCGACCGCAAACGGAACCGGAGCAGGCGCCGAACCAAGTCGTCGCGCTGAGCCGCCTCCACATCCAGCAGCAAACGTTCTCCGTCGGCAAAGATGAAGAAATCGGCCAGCCATTTCCCCTGCGGAGTCAACAGCGCCGCCCAGATCGCCTGGCCCGGCGAGGCCAATGCGACGTCGTTCGACACCAGGCCTTGCAGGTAGGCTACCCGGTCCTCCCCCGAAACGGAGAGTACGGCGCGGGTCGGCAGATGGGCGATGCTGGTCATGCATCGGGACATGGGCGGCGGTCACGGCGAGGGCAAGCTTTTGCCCCCAGCTTCGCTGGGACTATCACATAGCGAGGGCAAGCTTTTGCCCCAACACGGCCGAAACTGTTACAGCACGCGGCGTGCGTATCCTGTTCATCACCGCGACGCGGATCGGCGACGCGGTCCTTTCCACCGGGCTGCTGGACCATCTCGGCCGCACCTACCCCGGGGCCCAGTTCACCGTGGCATGCGGCCCGGTGGCCGAGGGTGTGTTCACGCGCCTGCCCGGCCTGCAACGGATCCTGATCGTGGACAAGCGCCGCTACGACCGCCACTGGCTGACCCTTTGGGCGCAGACCGTGACCCATCTGTGGGACCTGGCGGTGGACCTACGCGGGTCCGCGCTGACCCTGCTGCTACCCGCCAAGCGCCGCGCGATCATGCGGGGCGGCCGGCGGCCCGGCCACCGTCTGACCCATCTCGCCGGCACCCTCGGGCTGCACGACGTACCGATGCCGGTGACCTGGACCAACGCCGCCGACCAGGCCCGCGCCGCCGCCTTGCTGCCCGAAGATGGCCCGATCATCGCCCTCGGTCCCACCGCCAATTGGTCCGGCAAGGTTTGGCCCGCAGAGCGGTTCGTGGCCTTGTTCCGTGCCCTGGCGCCCAGCTTGCCGGGGGCCCGCGCCGCCATCTTCGCCGGACCGGGCGAGGCGGAACGGCGGATGGCGGCCCCCGTGCTGGCCGCCCTGCCCGGCGCAATCGATCTGGCTGGCTGCTTGTCCCTGCCGGAAGCCGCCGCCTGCCTGGCACGCTGCCGGCTGTTCGTCGGCAACGATTCCGGACTGATGCACCTGGCTGCCGCTGCGGGCACGCCCACGCTGGGGCTATTCGGGCCGACACCGGCCAGCGAATACGCCCCCTCGGGCCGCCGGACCGCGGCAGTGCTCGCCCCCGGCCCGGCCGGACGCACTCCGATCGAGGCGCTTGGCATGGAGCAGGTGCTGGTCAGCGCCCGGACGCTACTGTGAAGGTTGGGCTGTGAAGGTCGCGCATATCATGGCCGGCGCCCCCCATGGCGGGGCCGAGCTGTTCTTCGAACGGCTGGTGATGGCGCAGCACCAGGCCGGCGACACCGTGATGCCAGTGATCCGCACCGACCCGGCGCGCGCAGCCCGGCTCGCCGCCGCCAACCCGGTGCAATTGGCGTTCGGCGGCGCGTTCGACCTGCTGACCCGGCCGCGCCTGCGTAGCACCGTTGCCGACTTCGCCCCCCGCGTGGCGGTGGCCTGGATGAACCGCGCCGCCCGCTTCGCACCGAAGGGCGACTGGGTACTGGTCGGGCGGCTCGGCGGCTATTACGACCTGCGTTACTACCGCCAATGCGACCACCTGGTCGGCAACACACGGACGCTGGCACGCTGGATCACCGCGCAGGGCTGGCCAGCGGCACAAACGCATTACCTGCCGAACTTCGCCCCCGACCTGCACGGCGCAAAGCCCGAACGGCTCGGCATCCCCGCCGGACAGCGCATCGTACTGGCCTTGGGCCGCCTGCATCGCAACAAGGCGTTCGACATCTTGATCCGCGCCCTGCCCCGTTTGCCCGGCACACACGCCATCATTGCCGGGGAGGGTCCGGAGCGCGAAGCCCTCGAGGCGCTTGCCCAACAGGAAGGCGTCTCGGACCGCGTGCTATTCCCCGGCTGGCGGGAAGACACCGCCGCCCTGCTCGCCGGCTGCGACGCGCTGGCCTGCCCATCGCGGCACGAGCCTTTGGGCAACGTGGTGGTAGAGGCATTCGCCGCCGCCCGCCCCGTGGTCGCCGCCGCCGCCGATGGCCCGCGCGAACTGATCAAGCCGGGCGAGGACGGGCTGCTGGTCCCGCTGGAGGATGTGGAGGCGCTCGCCATGTCGCTGCGGCTGGTTTTGGAGAACGGCAGTTTCTCCGCCCGCCTCGCCGAAGCTGGCCGGGTTCGCTACCTCGCCGAATTCGCCGAGGCGCCGGTGCTTCGCCAGTGGCGCGGCTTCCTCGACACCGTGGAGAAACCTGCATGTGCGGCATAGCGGGGTTGTCGCTGAACGCCGGGGCAGCGCCTCCCTCGGCCGCGACACTGGGGTCCCTGGCCGAGGCGCTCGCGCATCGCGGGCCGGACGGCGAGGGGCATCATGCGGTGGGGCGGTGCGCCCTGGTGCACACGCGGCTGGCGATCATCGACCTGCAGACCGGCGACCAGCCGCTGTTCGCCGGGGCCGCCGCGATGGTGGCCAATGGCGAGATCTACAACTACCGCGAACTCTCCCCCGGCATGACGCTGGCCACTGCCAGCGACTGCGAGCCGCCGTTGCATCTGTGGCGCCAAAACCAGGCAAACGGGGCTGGCACCGGCTATGCCGACACGCTGCGGGGCATGTACGCGATCGCCATCCACGACCGCGCCACTCGCAGCATGACGCTGTCGCGCGACCGGTTCGGCATCAAGCCGCTCTACACCGCCACGATCCCGAACGGCGTGGCTTTTGCGTCCGAACCGCAAGCCTTGCTGGCCGCCGGCCTGGCCGAACGCACGCTACGCCCCGCCGCCCGGGACGAACTGATGCAGATGCAGTTCACCACGGGGGCCGACACGATCTTCGCCGGCATCCAGCGCGTGCTACCCGGCGAGACCGTACGCATCGTGGACGGCCACGTGGTGGATCGGCAGCGCCTGCAGGCCCTACCGCCCGGCCCCCCGGAGAACATCGGCGAGGAGGCAGCGCTGGCTCGGCTGGACACGGCGCTCGAGCAATCGGTGGACCTGCACCAGCGCAGTGACGTGCCGTACGGCATGTTCCTCTCGGGCGGTGTCGACAGTGCGGCGGTGCTGGCCCTGATGGCGCGGCTGAACAGCGAGCCGGTGCGTGCCTATACCGCCGGGTTCGACGTGCCCAGCGCGGCCGACGAGCGTGCACAAGCCGCCCGGGTCGCCAAGGCCGTCGGGGCCAAGCACGAGACCATCACCGTCACCGAGGCGATGGTATGGTCCACCCTGCCCCGCATCGTCGCGGCGATGGACGACCCGGCGGCGGATTACGCGATCATCCCCTCGTGGTTCCTGGCCGAGCGGGCCCGCCAGGACGTGAAGGTGGTGCTGTCCGGCGAGGGCGGCGACGAGATCTTCGCCGGGTATGGCCGCTATCGCAGTGCCATGCGCCCATGGTGGCGCGGTGGCCGCAGCATGCGCATCCGCGGCACGTTCGATGGCCTGGGCGTCCTGCGCTCGGCCCCACCCGCGTGGCGCGACGGCATCGCCGCGGCGGAGTCGGCAGCCGCCGTAGGGGGTCGCACCCGCCTGCAAGTGGCCCAGGCCACCGACATCGCGGACTGGCTGCCGCACGATTTGCTGTTGAAGCTCGACCGCTGCCTGATGGCGCATGGCGTGGAGGGCCGCACGCCGTTCCTCGACAACGGCGTGACGGATGCGGCGTTTCGCCTGCCCGACGGGCTGAAGGTGCAGGGCGGCCGGGGCAAATGGCTATTGCGCCGCTGGCTGGAGCGGAATTTGCCCGAGGCCAACCCGTTTGCCCCGAAGCAAGGGTTCACGGTGCCGGTCGGGGCCTGGATCGCCGGGCACGGATCGAGGCTGGGGCCGTTGGTGGCAGCGCAACCCGGCGTCGCCGCGATCGCCGATCCGGAGCGGGTGGTGGCGCTGTTCCGCAACGCCGGCGGCCGGCATGAAAGTTTCGCGGCATGGACTCTGCTGTTCTATGCGCTGTGGCACCGAGCCCATATCGAGGCACGCGCGGTGGACGGCGACGTGTGGGAGGTGCTTGCGGCGTAAGCTTACTTGTTCCTCCCCTGCGCAGCGGGGGAGGGGGACCGTGCGAAGCGTGGTGGAGGGGCACGGTGCACCGGCCGAGCACCCCCTCCGTCGCCTTTCGCCGCCACCTCCCGCGTGAGGCACGGGGGAGGACCTGTTACGAAAGGAGCGTCCTATGCTGACCATCCACCATCTCGGCAAATCGCAGTCCGAGCGCATCATTTGGCTGTGCGAGGAACTAGGCCTGCGCTACGACCTGAAGCTATACACGCGTGACCCCGTCACCATCCTCTCCCCGCCGGAACTCAAGGCGCTGCATC
>CAXTWC010000232.1:0-7729 GCA_964247805.1 uncultured Acetobacteraceae bacterium
CACCGGCCCGGCACCCGCCACAATCACCTCGGCCTCGAAGGGCAACCCCGATCCTCCCGATACAGCGCACGCGCCGATGTCAATCTAACATCAGCCCGGCATGACCTGACCAGCGACTATGATCGGAAAAAGCGCTGGACGCGTGGACCCGCCGGATCGCGACCGAACGAGAGATCGCTGCATTGAGCGATCGCGCTTGGGGGGCTACTTACGGGAGAGCAGCTTGGACATCGTAATCAGGGTGGCCGGGGCGAGCATGTCAGACCGACGCACTACGCGTTCAGACGGGTTGGGCGACCGGCCGCGCCTGACCAGGGCCGGCACTACCATGCGGGGCTACCGATGGCGGCGACTGGGGCAGCAAGCGGCAGATCACGCGACCGGACGATAGAGGCAGGTGCCGATCAGGATCGAGAATTTGCCCTGACCGCACGCCGCTCCATTCGCTGCAATCAAGCGGCCTGGTCCTTTATAGGATGGTGGGAGAAGATGCTGTCATCGACAACAATAGCCTCGAACGACGGTTTTGCGAAGTAAAAGCCCTGGATAAATCGCGCTCCGGCCGACCGGACAGCCTCCAGTTCCCCGATCCGCTCGACGCCTTCTACCACGACCTTGATGCCGATTTCACTGCCAAGGCGAACGATGCTGGCGACGATGGCCATGCGCACCGGATCCTGGTCGCAATCCTTTACCACGGCACGATCCAACTTCACGATATCCGGCCTTAATTCCGCTAGACGCGAAAGCCCCGAATAGCCGGTCCCGAAATCATCCAGCGCGACCTTGAACCCTTGCCGACGATATTCGGCAATGATGTTCCGTAGATGGGAAGTATCCGCGATCGCTTCCGTCTCGACGATCTCGAACGTCAGACGGTCGGGGCGAAAGCCGGTGCGGGCGGCAGCGTCGAGCGTGGTGCGGATGCAGGCACGCGGCTGATAGACGGCGTTAGGGAGGAAATTGATGTTGAGTTGCCGGTCGACACCGAGACGCGCCGCCAGCTCGATCGCTTTGACCCGGCACGCCTGGTCGAACGCATAAACTGTCTCTGGCGTGACCTTGTCGAGCACTTCGGTCGCGCCGCCGCCGGAGGGGCTACGCACCAGAGCCTCATAGGCATCGATCCGCTGCTCCTGCAGGTCGATGATCGGTTGGAACGCCATACTGAAGGGAGCAATCGGCGTTGGCGTACGACACGCTTTGCACCGTTCGATATCGATCACCGGCATTGGAAGCCTCCACTGGTTTAACTCGAGTCGCGGTAGACGGCCGACGGCTACGCCGCTTTCTGCAGATTGGCCGCCCGGAACGCTCGATCGTTGATTTGCAACAAAAGGGACGGGATGTCCGCTGCCGGCCTAGCCGCACTAAACAGGAATCCTTGCGCCTCGGTGCAGCCCTCCTGCACGAGCCGGTCAAGCTCTGCCACCGTCTCGACGCCCTCGGCCGTCGTGCACATCCCAAGGCCCACGCCCATGCTGGCGACGGCCCCGACGATGCAGGCGAGATCGCGGCGATTGGAAAGATCCCGCACGAACGATTGGTCGATCTTGATCTTGTCGAAAGGAAAGCTTTTTAGGTAGCTCAAGGACGAGTAGCCGGTCCCGAAATCATCCAGTGCGATGCGAACACCCAAGCTCCGCAACCGCCGTAACACATCGAGATTACTCTCGCTCCGCGTCATCAGGACGGTCTCGGTGATCTCGAGTTCGAGGCGCCCGGGAGGTAGTCCGGACTCATGCAGCGCCTCCTCCACCAGTTTGAACAGGTGGCCGCAGCGGAATTGAACCGGTGATATGTTGACGGCTAGCCTGACATTGTCCGGCCACCCCACTGCATCCATGCAGGCGCGCCGGAGGACGAACTCACCGATGGCGAAAATAAGCCCGACTTCCTCCGCCAACGGAATGAACTCGGTGGGCGGGACCATGCCACGGGTCGGGTGGTTCCAGCGTAGCAACGCCTCGACGCTGCTGACCTGCTGGGAGGCGAGGTTCACCAGAGGCTGGTAGTGCACCTCGAACTCTCCGCTGCCGAGGGACTCGCGCAGGTCTGCCTCCAGCGAACGCCGCAGCTGAGCCCGTGCGTCGATCTCCGGCTCGAAGAAGCGGAACGTGCCTTTGCCCTCCAATTTTGCGAGGTAAAGCGCGAGGTCGGCGCTACGAAGTAGACCATCGCAATCCATCCCGTCCGCCGGGGCCACCGTGATCCCGATGCTGACGCCCACGATGATACGGCAACCGTCGATCAGGAACGGGTGGGAGATCGCAGTCAGGATCCTTTCGCACGTGGCAGTTATCTCGACCACGCTTTCAGAATTGTGCTGGATGATCGCAAACTCGTCCCCACCCAGGCGGGCAAGCAGATCCACCTCGCGGATACACGACCGCAGCCTCTGGCCGACCGCGATCAGGAGTTTATCGCCCATCCCATGCCCGAAGGTATCGTTGACGCACTTGAAGCCGTCGAGGTCCAGGCAGAGTACGGCAAACGACTTGCCCCGTGCTGCCTGGGAGATTTCCTGAGTCAGGCGTTCGTTGAACGACATACGGTTCGGCAGGTCCGTCAGACCGTCGTGGCGTGCCATGTGGACCACCCGCGCCTCGGCCATCCGACGTAGGGTGATGTCGTCATGGGTCGCGACATAGCCGCCGCCGGGTAAGGGATGGTGTCGCACGGCGATGGTACGGCCGTCCCGCAGTTCGACCTCCGTCTCGGACATCACCGGGGACAACGCCACCTGCTCCCGCCACTGGAGGTATTCCTCGCGGGACAGGTTGGGAAAACTCCCTTGTGCGTAGCGCCTGTCGACGATGTCCCGCAAAGGAGTACCTGGCCGCATCAGCGCAGGCGGCAGCCGGTATAGATCGGCATACCGGTCGTTGCACAACGTAAGCAATCCCTCGGCATCGAACATGCAGACGCCTTGGGACATCGCATCGAGGGCTAATTGCGACTCTGTGCGAGACGGTTGCACGGCCGCCGCAGCGATGCCGGCCACCGTCGATCCGGGCTCTGCCGCCAGGGCCAGGGGAAGCGCGCCGCGCGCAGTCGCAGCTTCGGACGCCAATGGGCCACGGTCGCGTCGCGTCTGCGACCCCTTGAGTCTGACTGCCGCCCGATGGGGCTCGCCTCGTTGCTCGATCGCCTTCATCACACGACCGCCGAGGTCTTCCAGCGCGGCAATTTGCGACCGGGTAACGACGCGGGGACGCGTGTCCATGGTGCAGAGTGCGCCGATGTTATGACCCTCGGCGGTTTTCAGCGACACGCCGGCGTAGAAGCGAAAGCGCGGACCGCCGGTCACCAATTCGTTGTCGTAGACGCGCTCGTCCAACTTTGCATCCTCGATGACGAGCGGTTCGGCGCCGAGAATGGTGTATCCACAAAAGGCAAGGTCGCGCGGCGTCTCCTGCATCGTGAGCCCGACCGAGGACTTGTACCATTGCCGGTTCGTGTCGACCAACGATATGGCCGCCATGGGTGTGTCGAACAGGGCGGAGGCAAGCTGCGTGAAATCATCGAAGGCCGCCTCCCGCTCGGTGTCGAGGATCTGCAAAGCGTGCAGTGCGGCGAGACGACTTGGATCGGAAGCAGGAAACCTGGCACCCGGCATGTTTGTCCCCTTAATATAAGCAGCCGCCGAGTAGAACCTCGAATAGAGTTATCCAGCCTGCAAAAATGGCCTAAGTCACGTCTCGAACTGTCCCGCATTGTGAGCGCGAAAACTTCCGGATGACGGTATTTTACGTTTTATGACAAAGGAACTTTTTGGCATGGGGTCGTCGGCCGTTGTAGTGGCCGAACACGACCGGGGACCGCTTGCCTGAAAGGCCTTCAAGCCTCGGAGAAGGCGCGCACGTCAGTATCTCGGCATTGGACGTCGCCGGTCACCAAGGCACGAGCGGCGCTGCATCGGCTGTGGCATCGCCGGTCGAGGACTACATTGGCGGCGCGTCATCCATCTGCATCAACCGGCCCAATCCCGCGACACTTCCCAGTACAGCCGCCTTCTCGCCGCGTGTCAGCACCGCGGCGGCGGCCCCGATCGAGTCCGCCTCGTCGAGCTTGGCCAAGCCAGTGGCCAGCTGAGGGTCCTCGGAGCGACGCCGGGTTGGGGGCAGCATGGCTTCGTGGGCGGCGCGCAAGGCCGCGTCCGCGTGCAGCCGGTGCAAGGCCTCGGGCGGGACGGCACTGCCGAGTTCAGCAGCACGGGCCACCGCTTGGGCCAGCACCGGGGGCGGCGACATCTCCTCCGGAATGCGCAGCAACCCCGCCCGGCGTAAGCCCAGCCCGATCGCGGCACTGCTGGTCAGCAGCGCGAGCGGGATCGCCAGCGCCTGGCCGACCACCACCGGACTCATCCAGGCCAGAAGGTAGGGCGAGACCAGGAACGCGCTAATCGCCAGCGCCAGGCCGAACGCGGTGTGCCAAGCGTACAGCCGGGCGACGGTGCCGAGCGGGATGGTGCCGTCATCGCGGCGTTGCGCGTTCCAGCCGGAGTCGCGGCCGAGCAGGATGGCCACCACATCCAGCGTTTGCGTCAGCATGGTCACCGGCGCCAGCAAGCCGGCGATCACCGTCTCCAGCAGCAGCGATAGGGCCGCCCGGATCGCCCCGCCGCAGCCCCGGCGCAGCGGGCCGTCGAACAGCAGGGCGACATAGGCGAACAGCTTCGGAGCCAGCAGCAGCGCCATGGTCCCGATGAACACCCACTTCGCGCGCTCCGGGTCCACGATCGGCCAGGTCGGGAACAACTGCTTGCCGTTGGGGAAGTAGTCCGGCGTCAAGAAGCGCGATTGCAGCGAGATCGCGATGCCCACCAGGATGAACAGCAGCCACATCGGCGCCGTGATGTAGGAGCCGACGCCGGTGAGCAGGTGCATCCGGCTGACCCAGTGCAGCCCACGGGATGGCAGCACCGCCAGGTGCTGCAGATTGCCCTGGCACCAGCGCCGGTCGCGCACGGCCAAATCGGGCAGCGAGGGTGGACTCTCCTCGTACGAACCCGGCAGGCCCGGTACCATGTGGATCTGCCAGCCGCCGCGCCGCATCAGCGCCGCCTCTACGAAATCGTGGCTGAGAATGTGGCCGCCGAACGGCTTGCGCCCGTGCAGCGTCGGCAGCCCGGCCTGCGCGGCGAAGGCGGCGGTGCGGATCATGGCGTTGTGGCCCCAATAGTTGCCCTCCGCGCCGTGCCACCAGGCGATACCGTGCGCGATGGGCGGACCGTATACCCGACCGGCGAACTGCTGCAGACGGGCGAACAGCGAGCGGCCGTTGGCGATGGTGGGCAGTGTCTGGATCAGCCCGACCGCCGGGTGCGCTGCCATCGCTGCCGCCAACCGGACCAGCGCGTCACCGGTCATCACGCTATCGGCGTCCAGGATCAGGAACTGCGCGTAGCCGCCGCCCCAGCGCCGCACCCAGTCGGCGATGTTGCCGGCCTTGCGCTCGGTGTTCTGCGGCCGACGACGGTAGAAGATGCGGGAAGCCGGGCCGAGCCGGTCGCGCAGCATCAGGTAATGCGCCTCCTCGTCCACCCACACATCGGCGTCCGTCGTGTCGCTGAGGATGAAGATGTCGAACTGATCGCCATACCCGGTGGCGGCCAACGAGGCATGGATGGCCTCCAGCCCGGCCATTACGCGGGAAGGCTGCTCGTTATACGTCGGCATCAGCAGCGCCGTCCGCACCGCGAGCGGGGGCAGGGCGCCGCGACCGATGCCCAACCGCCGCCCGCCCCGCAACAGGCAGGAGACGAAGCCGGCGATCGAGGAGCAGAACGAGAGCGCGATCCACGCGAACAACGCCACGAACAGCACCAGCAACATCACGATCAGCGTGGTCATGCCGCCGGAATCCAGCACGCGCAGCATCTCGTGCGCCGCACCCACGGTCATCGCGATGGCCGGCAGGATCACCACTGCCCGGCGCAGCCACACCAGTTTCGGCCCGCCCGTCAGCCGGCCAGCCACCGGCGCGCCGGCCCCGTGCAGCGCCTGGACCGGCATCGGCATCGGCTTCTCCGGCGGCAAGGCCGGTGCGAAAGCCGGCAAGACCGCGGTTAGGTCGTCCATCGGTACAGCCACGTCTCGGTCAGGGGGGTGTCGCCATCCATTAGGCGGCCGTGCAGCTCGACCACGCTCTCCCGACCCGGCACCAGCTCGAAGCTGATGCGCCAGCCTCCGGTGGCCGGGTTGGCGGTGGAGATCATGTTGCGCAACTGCCCCTTGTCGCTGGTCACATCGAGCCGCGGCGTAGCGCCCGAAGCGAGCGGGCCGACATCCATCACGAAATACCGCGACGCGTCCGGCCCCGGCCCCGCCATCGTGGCGGTGAACGGGGCTGGCAGGCTGTGCACCGGCGGCGTGGCGCTCCAGTGCAGCTTGTAGGCGTAATTGTAGCCGACCCCAGCCTGCAGCTTGGCTTTTGGTCGCCAAAACGCGACCATGTTGTCGTTCACCTCCTTATCGGAGGGGATCTCCACCAGCATGACCGCTCCCTCGCCCCAGTCGCCGGTCGGCTCGACCCAGGCGCTCGGGCGTATGTCGTAGCGCGACTCCAAATCCTCATAGGCGGTGAAGGCCCGTTCGCGCTGTTGCAGTCCGAACCCCTTGGGGGCCTTGTCGGTGAAGCTGCTGACCTGCAAGCGGGCCGGGTTGTTCAATTGCCGCCACAGCGTCTCACCGCGCCCGGTCAGCATCAGCAAGCCGTCCGAATCGTGCACGGAGGGGCGCCAATCGTCCACCCGGCCGCGCTCGTTGGGGCCGAACAGATACATGCTGGTCTGCGGCGCGACACCCACCTGGTCGATGTCCACCCGCGGGAACAAGGTCACGGCCGTCTCGAACACCGTGTCGTCGCCGGGCGTGATAACGAAGCGGAACGCGGCGGTGGCGCTTTGGCTATCCAGCAGGGCGTGCACGGTGATCGGCTCGGGATGCGGCGAAGGGGCTGGGCGCTCGATCCAGAAGGTGCGGAAGAACGGGAACTCCTCACCGCCGGGGTCGGCCGTCTTGATCGACAGGCCGCGGGCGGACAGGCCGTAATTCAGCCCCTTGGCCACTGCCCGGAAGTAGCTGGCGCCCAGAAAGGCGGCGACCTCGTCGAAGTAGTCCGGGCGGTTCATCGGCGCGTGGAGGCGGAAGCCGGCGAAGCCCAGATCCTCGTTGGTGGGGTGCTGGACGGCGCCGAAGCTGAATTGGTCCTGATTGTACAGGATGGGGGTGGAGCGACCATCCACCACCTCGTTCACGTCCACGCGGCCCTTGTAGATGGATCCGCGGTGGAAAAACTCGATCTGCCACGGCAGCTTGCTGTCCCGCCACACGGCGTGCGCCTTGTTGAAGCGCAGGTCGCGGTATTGGTCGTAGCTGAGATCGCTCAGGAACGCCGGCAGCGCGGTTTCCTGCGCCTGGAACGGCTTGGTCGCCAGCGCCTGCGCCAGGCCGCGGACGGTATTTGCGTCGAACGGGGTACCCGCCGGGTCGGCGGCATGGGCTAGCATGGGCGCGCCGACCAGCGGCAGCGCGGCGGCACTTCTCAATAGGGTTCGACGATGCAAAACGGCCTCCGGACCTAACCAGACCGTAATGTCATAGCCGGGGGACGGTTGCTATCCGGTTAACCTCCCTTCACTCCTTCTTCGAGCGTGACCGCGAGGCCGTGGCGATGGCACGAGTGTCATGGCACGATCGCGCGTTCGAAGCAGAGGGGACAGAGT
>CAXTWC010000233.1:0-7727 GCA_964247805.1 uncultured Acetobacteraceae bacterium
CCATGACCTGGTCCATCGTCGCCCACGACCCCGCCACCGGCGCCTTCGCGGTCGCGGTTACCACCTGTGCCTTTGCCGTTGGGGCGAGCTGTCCGTTCGTAAGGGCGGGCGTGGGGGCGGTGTCGACGCAGTCCATCACCAACCGCTATCTCGGCCCCGCGGTGCTCGACGGCCTGGCGCGCGGCTTGGCCCCGGCCGCCGCGATCGAGGGCGCGTTGGCCGGCGACGAGGGCAAGCATCTGCGCCAGGTGCACGCGGTCGACCGGCTCGGCCGCACCGCCGCGTGGACGGGGCGGCACTGCGTCGATTGGTGCGGTGCCGAGGACGCGCCCGGTGTGAGCGTCGCGGGCAACATGCTGGCCGGCCCGGCGGTGGTGGCTGACACGCTGGCGCACTACCTGGCGAATGCCAGCGCATTGCCCGAACGGCTGATGGCGGCGCTGGATGCCGGGCAGCTTGCGGGCGGGGACCGGCGCGGCAAACAATCCGCCGCCATGGTGGTGACCACGGGCGAGGACTTCCCCGACCTCAGTTTGCGCGTCGACGATCACGCCGAGCCGCTGGATGAGTTGCGCCGGTTGCTCGGGCTGTGGCGGGAGCAGGGGGAGCCGCGCCTGCGCACCGCGCCCAGCCGCGCCAATCCGTCGGGCGAGACCGATCTGGACGTGCTGGAGGCAGGGTGGCGGGCGCGCGGGTCGAGCCTCGCGTTCCGTCGCTAGACCATGGCCGGCCCCATCCCCGCGGCGGCGACCCACCTGCAGCAGATCATCGCCGGGTTGACCGAGGGCGTGATCATCGTGGCCCCGGACGGGAAGCTGGATTGGGCCGATGACACGGCGCTGGAGCTGCACGGGGCCAAAACATTGGCCGAGTTGGGTGACACCGCTGCGGGATATGCCCGGCAATTCCAACTCGCCTATCTCGGCGGCGAGACGCTGCGTGCGGACGAATACCCCATCCAGCAACTGCTGCGCGGCGAGACGATCGACCGCGCCCTGATCAAGGTCACCCGTCGCGCCGATGGCAAGCGCTGGGTGCACGAGATCCGCACCATGGCGCTGACCGGCCAGGACCGCCGCACCGACAGCCTGGTGGTGATCCTCAACGACGAGACCGAGCGTTTCAACGCCGAGGAGCGGTTCGAGCGCGCCTTCGCCGCCAATCCGGCGCCCGCCATCATCGTGCGGTTGTCCGACATGCGCTACGTCAAGGTGAACACCGGGTTCATGGAGCTGACGGGATACGACCGCGGTGCGCTGATCGGCCATTCCATGCACGAGATCGACGTGCTGCGCGGCGCCGAGCGGCGGGAGTCGGCGGTCAAGCGGCTGCACGAGGGGCATACCATCCCGCAGATGGAAGGCTGCCTGTTGACGGCGGATGGGCGGGACAAGACGGTGCTGCTCGGTGGCCAGCCGCTCGAGATCGGCGACGAGGCGTGCATGCTGTTCACCTTCGCCGACCTGCATCCGCGCGAGCAGGCCCAGGCGGCGCTGCGGCAGAGCGAGGAGCGGTTCGCCAAGGCGTTCCACATGGCGCCGGGCCCGATGGCGATGCTGGCGCTGGACGGGCTGCGCATCGTGGACGTGAACAGCGCCTTCACCACCGCCACGGGATGGCGGCGGGAGGAGATCGTAGGGCGCGCCGAAGCCGAGATCGAGATGTGGGGGCGCGGTCATCTGCGGGATGCGCTCGAACGCCAGATCAAGCAGACCGGCCGGGTGCAGAGCGTGGACATCCAGCTGCGGTCGAAGAATGGCGCGTTGCACGACTACCTGCTGTCGGCGGACACGGTGGAGATCCACAACGAGCGCTGCGTGCTGAGCGTCATGCAGGACATCACGGAGCGCAAGCAGACCGAGACGGAGCTGATGGAGGCGGTACGGTCCGTGCTGGAGGATACCTCGTTCCTGGGCCAGGCGATCGCGGAGAAGTTGGCCAACCTGACACGGGCGAAAGGCGCGGTTGGAAGCCAGCCGGAGCTGTCGGCACTGTCGGGACGGGCGCGCGACGTGCTCGGTCTGGTGGCGCAGGGAATGTCGGACGAGGCGATCGCGGCCAAGCTCGGCATCACGCGGAACACGCTGCGCAATCACATCGCCGCGATTTATTCCAAGCTCGGCGTTCATAAGCGAACGGCCGTCGTCGTTTGGGCGCGCGAACGCGGTTTGGGGGCGTCCGCCAAGCCACAGACAAAGCGCGCAAAACCGAAAACGGTGAAAAAGCGCTAGTCCGAACGTCACGCCGCCCTAGTGCAGATGCACTAGGAAAACGGGCATGTAAGTGCCTTAAACATTCGCTGGACCTAAGCGAAACATAGTCCTTTCCTACGCGTAGCCACGCCGGAGTTTGCATCGTGCAACTCGGGATACGCTTAGGAGAATCCGTTCATGGATAAAGATCGTGTTGGTGGGATCGGCAACAAGGTTGCAGGGTCCGTGAAGCAAGCGGCCGGCAAGGTGACAGGCGATACCGAGCTCGAAGCCAAGGGCGCGGCACAGAAGACGGCCGGCACGGCACAGAATGCCGTGGGCGGTGCCAAGGATGCCGTGCGCGACGCCACGAAGAAGTAATCCAGCATGTCCGGCCCGGCCCAGAGGGAAAGCGACGACCTCCACGTGCTGCTGTTGCATGCGGAGGCAGCCAAACTGTCGAAACGCGTCCGCAAGACGCTGGTCCGCGCAACACGCCAGACCAGCATGCGCGACGTGTGCGTGGAGGCGGAACTGGCCCACGACCATGTCGTGGTCGAGCGTGTCCCGGTGGGCCGGGTCGTGGATGCGGCACCGCCCATCCGGCAGGAGGGAGACGTGACCATCCTGCCGGTGATGGAGGAGGTCGTCGTGATCGAGCGGCGGCTGGTGCTGAAGGAAGAGGTCCATTTTCGCCGCGTGCAGACGATGCAGCGCTTCAGCGAAATGGTGAGCCTACGCGAGCAGACGCTTACCGTGACCCGGACGGATATGACCGTGCCCGGACACGACCAACCAGCATAAGGACAATCCTATGACAGAAGAAACGATCGTCGCCGTCTACGACACCGCGACCCAGGCGCAAGCCGCCGTCGCGTCGCTTCGCAGTGATGGTATCCCCGAGAGCGCCATCACGCTGCACGCCGATACGGCCCGCACTTCACCCGGCGCCGTGCCGGCGCGCGAGCAGGGGTTCTGGACGGGACTGTTTGGCGGTGAACCCGGCCACGACACCACCGTATACGACCGCAGCATGCAGGGCGGCTCCACCGTGGTGACCGTCAAGCTGCCCGAGGCGCATATCGCGCGCGTCATGGAAATCCTGGAGAGCCACAACCCGGTCGACATCGACGACCGCGCGACGGGCTATGGCCTGGAACAGCCCGCGCCCGTGGCTGCACGCGGCGACGAAACGCTGCGCCTTGCCGAGGAACAGCTGTCCGTCGGCAAGCGTGTGGTCAACCGCGGCGGCACGCGAGTGCGTCGCTATGTGGTGGAGACTCCCGTCGAGCAGAGCGTCTCCTTGCACAGCGAGCGGGTGACGTTGGAACGCCATCCCGTGATGGATGACCGTCTGGCCGCGGACGCCTTCACCGAGAAGACGCTCGAGTTGACCGAGACGGAGGAGGAGGCGGTCGTGTCCAAGACGGCCCGGGTCTACGAGGAAGTGGGCCTGCGCAAGGACGCCACCGAGCGCGTGGAGACCGTGCGCGACACGGTCCGCAAGGAAGAGGTCGAGGTCGAGCAAATTCCCGGCCGGGTTGAGACGACGACGCCCCGCAACACCCGTATCTAACTGCACTCGGAAAGGATTGTCCTATGTCGATCATCGGCTGGCTTATCCTCGGCCTCATCGCCGGGTTCATCGCGAGTAAGATCGTCAACAAGTCCGGTGAGGGCGTGGTGATTGACATCGTGCTCGGCATCATCGGCGCTGTCG
Source organism: uncultured Acetobacteraceae bacterium (assembly GCA_964247805.1). Taxonomy (GTDB): domain Bacteria; phylum Pseudomonadota; class Alphaproteobacteria; order Acetobacterales; family Acetobacteraceae; genus LMUY01. Next base: position 3,913 of record CAXTWC010000233.1, read on the forward strand.
TCGGTGGTTTCTTGTTCACCTTCTTCGGCGCGGACCCCGTCACGGGGCTGAACATCTACAGCATGGTCGTCGCCGTCGTTGGGGCGGTCGTCGTGTTGTTCATCTACCACGCGGTGGTCGGCCGCCGCACGCTCACCTAAGCGTAACGCCCGCCGCGTTCGTGGATCTTCCAATCGCTCGAAAGGGCGATTGGAAGATCGCATTCATGTTTACTCCGGTCTTAGGTCTCGGCCAAAGCCGACATCGTTACCCTGTGCTTGACACTGGGCCGCTCCTGCATCCTTGCGTACCAGGCTTGAAGAGCCTCGCACTCCTTTGGCACCGGCACCTTCACGAGCCCGGCAAAGATCAAGCCGCCGATGACTGTGATGTCAGCCATCGAGAACATCTCACCGGTGACGAAAGGCTGCGTTTTCAGGACGCCATCGAAGTAGCGCATCCCCCGCACGGCTTTGTCGCGCTGACGCAATCCCCACTCGGCATTCTGGTAAACCTCCACGTCGGGTCCAAGCCCGGGGGTCGCGTGGTGGAAGTACACGCTGATAGCGTCGAGCAATTCCAACTCGGCGCGTTTGCTCATCATGTGGATCAGGCCCTGTTCGCGCGGCGTTTCGCCAGTCAGCGTGGGCGCACCGTCAAGCACGTCGAGGTATTGGGTGATCGCGGTGCACTCCGCAATCAGGGTGCCGTCGTGGAGCTCGAGCACAGGCAGGGTGCCTGAGTAGTTCTTGGCGAGGAACTCGGGCGTCTTGTGCTCGCCCTTCCACAGGTCGATTGCTTCGAAGCGGACACGCGATCGCAGGTTCTTCTCCGCCACGGCGATCCGCACGCGAGCTGGATAGGGGCCGGTGGGCCAATCGTAAATTGTCATCATGCCCGCCTGGCTCGCGTCGAAATTGTTCACAACCCGTCTACCTGTCAGTTGGTAGGTGACTTGGCCCTTCAACGGCTGGGCGTCAAGGACTATCTGTCACTTGGTAGGTTGGTGACCAAGTCGGAGGCGGCGTGCCATGAGTTCAAGTGCCAAGGAAGCTATCCTGGCAGCGGCTAAACGAGCGGCCCAGGCGCACGGCTACGGCGGTCTGAACTTCCGCGATCTCGCAGAGGAAGTGGGGATCAAGTCTGCGAGCATTTATTACCATTTCCCGAGCAAGGCCGATCTCGGTGCAGCGGTAGCCAGGCGCTATTGGGAGGACACGGCGGTTGGTCTCGAAGCTCTATTGGCTGAAACCGCGGATCCGGGTCGGTGTCTACGTCGATATCCCGAGATGTTCCGCAAATCGCTGGAGAGTGACAACCGCATGTGCCTCTGCAGCTTCATGGCTGCCGAATACGACGACCTGCCGGAACCGGTGAAGCAGGAAGTGCAGACCTTCGCCGACATCAATGTGGCGTGGCTGACCAAGGTGTTGTCGGCGGCAACTGCCGTCAGTGGAGCGGAAAGCCAAGGCCGGGCTTTCGCCATTTTTGCCGCGGTTGCCGGCGCTCAGCTCATTGCGAGAAGCCGCTCGGATATCGCGCTTTACGACCAGTTGATCGAAAGTTACCGGGTTGCGGGTCTGCTGACCACGTAGTCGTCCATATAGCCTGATAGGGGAGGCCTAACCGAGTTCACCACCGTCGGAGCAGCGTGTCCTAGCCCCCCATATTCGCGAACACCTGCCGGTCCCGGTTCTCCTGCATCAGCATCCGGAACCCAGGGATCGTATCAAGCCCCAATCCGCCGGGCACGCCGCTCTCCTCGTCGGCAACCACGTCGCCATAGCTGGCGCCGCTCAGTTTTTCCCATTTGCCGGCCGGCTTCTTCGCTTCCACGTGCACGACGGTCGCCTTCAGCACCATGCGAACGATCGCCTCCTTGGGGGAGGACGGCTTGGTCAGGCTTGGATGCCCGGCAACCATCGTCCAGCCGCTCTTGAGCGCCCAAGCCTTCAACTCATCCTGCGTCATGCTGCTTTCTTCTTCTTGGTTTTCGCGGCACGTGCCTGACCCGGCGCAACACCGCGGGCGCGGTCCAGCACTAGCCTGGCGTAATCGTCCATGTCGCCGTCGAACGGGGCCACCGTTCCATCCGCGGCCAGCCACAACCGGTCCGCCACCAACTCCATCAGCGAGCGATCGTGGGTGATCAGGATGACGGCGCCTTCGTAGTCGTTCAGCCCGTCGAGCAAGGCGCGGCGGCTGTCGATGTCCAAATGGTTGGTAGGCTCGTCCAAGATCAGCAAATGCGGCGCCGCCATGGCCACCATGTTCAGCAGCAACCGTGCACGCTCGCCACCCGACAGATGCTCGACGGTGGTGGACTGCTTCTCAAATCCGATCCCGAACCCGGCGAGGCGCGAGCGGTAGGTGGTTTCGTTATCCTGGGGACGTTCGCGACGGATGATGTCGAGCGGTGTATCCGCCGGGTCGAGCGCCTCGATCTGGTGTTGGTGGAACCAGCCGACCTGGATGCGCTTCTCGCGCTGCATGTGCCCGGCCTGCAATTTGAGCGCCCCGGCCGCCATCTTGGCGAAGGTGGACTTGCCGGCGCCATTCACGCCGAGCAGGCCGATACGGTCGTCCACGTCGAGCCGCAGGTTGAGCCCGCGCAGCACCGGCTCGCCGCCATAACCGACATCCGCCGCCTCCAACCGCATCAAGGGCGGTGCCAGCGGCCGAGCCGGGGAGGGGAGCATGAAGGGCGCCACGCGTTCCTCCGTGATCGCCGCGATTGGCTCGAGCTTGGCCAGGCGCTTCATCCGCGATTGTGCCTGGGCGGCCTTGCTGGCCTTGGCCTTGAAGCGGTCGACGAAGGATTGCAGGTGGGCACGCTCCGCCTCCTGCTTGGCGCGGGAGGCCGAGACCAAGCGCGCCTTTTCCGCCCGGCGCCGTTCGAAGTCGTCGTAGCCGCCGGTGTACAGGTCGAGCTTGCCGTCATGCAGGTGCAGGATGTGGTCGACCGAGTTGTTCAGCAGCTCGCGGTCGTGGCTGATGATCAAGGCGGCATGGGGATATTTCCGCAGGCGCGCTTCGAGCCACATGGCGCCTTCCAGGTCCAGGTAGTTGGTCGGCTCATCTAGTAGGAGAAGGTTGGGCTCGGCGAACAACGCCGCAGCGAGGGCGACGCGCATGCGCCAGCCGCCTGAGAACTCGGCCATGGCGCGGCTGAGATCGGCGGTGGAGAAGCCAAGGCCGGCGAGGATTTCGCTGGCGCGGGCCGGGGCACGGTCGGCGCCGATTTCCTCCAGCCGGGCGTAGATGTCGGCGATGCGTTCGGGGGCGGCACTGTCGAGCTCGGTGTAGAGGTCGCGACGTTGCTCGTCCGCCTCCAGAATGGTGTCGAGCAGACTGACGGGGGTGGCCGGATGCTCCTGCGCGACGGTTGCCACCTTGGCGCCACGGGGGAGGGCGACTTCGCCGCTATCGGGGGCGAGTTCGCCCAGGATGAGCTTGAACAGGGTGGATTTGCCGGCGCCGTTGCGGCCGACCAGCCCGACCTTGCCGTTGAGCGGCAGGGTTACGGTGGCGTGGTCGAAGAAGCGCCGTCCCCAGGCGTTGAATACGAGATTGTCGATTTGGAGCATGGGGCACCGTGTAGCGCCGCTATGCTGCATTTGCGAGAAAGATCGGCGCAGAGTCTGGCAAGCCATGTCGTGCGCATGGCAGCTACCCGGGAGGGTTGCAGAATTTGCCTGTCATCGCGTTGACACACCCAAGGCACCCGACTAGATAACGCCTCACCGATGACGTGGTTCACCGGTTCTTCCGAAAGGAAGACGTTCATTGACAAGTAAATCTGCTGAGGAAGGGATAAGTTGGCGGCGTCCTTTTGA
>CAXTWC010000234.1:0-7706 GCA_964247805.1 uncultured Acetobacteraceae bacterium
GCGGCCATACAGCCGGACCGCCGCGGGCTTCACTTGAAGCTCCGCCGCGGGCTTCGGTTCGTCCAGTACTACCGTCCGAATGCGCTCTTCAACGCGGGAACCAGGTCGGTCTTCTCCCAGGTGAAGGTGCCGAGTTCCGGATCCGGCTCGCGGCCGAAATGGCCGTAGGCGCTGGTCACGGCGTAGATCGGACGGTTCAAATGCAGGTGCTCGCGGATGCCGCGTGGGCTGAGATTCACCAGCTCCCGCAACGTCTTCTCGAGCTTCGCCTCGTCCACGTCGCGGCCCGTGCCGTCCAGGTCCACGTAGACCGAGAGCGGGTGGGACACGCCGATCGCGTAGCTGATCTGGATGGTGCACTTCTCGGCAAGGCCGGCAGCGACCACGTTCTTTGCCAGGTATCGGCAGACATAGGCGGCCGAGCGGTCCACCTTGGTGGGGTCCTTGCCGCTGAACGCGCCGCCGCCGTGCGGGGCGGCGCCACCATACGTGTCGACGATGATCTTGCGGCCGGTCAGCCCAGCGTCGCCGTCTGGCCCGCCGATCACGAAATTGCCGGTCGGGTTGATGTACAGCTCATGCTCGGGCGGCATCCAACCCTGCGGCAGGGTGGACTCGATCAACGGCATCAGCATCGCCTTGATCGCCGACTGCTCCATTCCGGCGTCATGCTGGGTGGAGACCACGACGCTGGTGGCGCCAACCGGCTTGCCGTCGATGTAGCGCAGCGTGACCTGGCTCTTGGCGTCCGGCTGCAGCCCGGCGACCGAGACGTCCTTGTTGCGGCGCAGTTCGGACATGCGGCGCAGGATCAGGTGCGAGTAGTACAGCGGCGCCGGCATCAGCGCATCGGTCTCGGTGCAGGCGTAACCGAACATGATGCCCTGGTCGCCGGCGCCCTCGTCCTTGTTGCCGGAACTGTCCACGCCAGCGGCGATATCCGTGCTCTGGGCGTGCAGATGGCACTCGACCGAGGCGCGCTTCCACGAGAAGCCCTCCTGATCGTAGCCGATGTCGCGCACGGCCATGCGGGCGAGATGGGTGAGCAGGTCGGGCGTCACGGTCTCGGGGCCGCGTACCTCGCCGCCGAACACGATGCGGTTGGTGGTGACCAGGGTCTCGCACCCGACGCGCGAATAAGGGTCGGCCGCCAGATAGGCGTCGAGCACCACGTCGCTCAGCCGATCCGCCACCTTGTCGGGGTGACCTTCCGAGACCGATTCCGACGTGAATAGATACTCACCCTTGCTGCGCATCGATGAGGGACCTCCGCTTGTCGCGCCCGCTTGTCGCGATGAAATACACACGGCAACGCCGGCTGCCGCCGGATGCGGAGCCCGGCGTGTTTGAAGGAATGCGGCCGTACGGTCAAGACAAGGCAGGACGAAGCAGTCAGCCTTAACCTATGCGTTTTCGCACTGGAACGGTGGTGGGTGCCGCGAAACTTCGCCACAATATCACACCACGACTCCAATCCGCTTGCCAACGTCAGCACGTTTCTGTAGCGGTTTCGGGATGGTCCCCCCAGCGCGCGCGGCAGGCTCCGTCGAAACGGCCGACCTGACGGACGCCATCCGGCGACTGGCCCGTACCAGCGTGCTGGTCGTGGGCGACGCCATGCTCGACCGTTACGTCTATGGCGTGGTGAACCGGATCTCGCCCGAGGCGCCGATCCCGATCCTGTCGGTCGAGCGCGACGTGGCGATGCCCGGCGGTTCCGGCAATGTGGTGCGCAACCTCACGGCCCTCGGGGCAGCGGTCGCATTCGTCTCTGTAGTGGGAGATGACCAGGCCGGGTCGGATCTGACGGGGCTGATCGGCGGGCAACCGAACGTGGAGCCTTGGCTGCTAGTGCAGGGCGGCCGCACCACCACGACCAAGACGCGCTACGTCGCCCAAGGCCAGCAATTGCTGCGGGCGGACCATGAGATTGCGCAGGCGATCCACCCGAAACTGGCCGAACGGCTGCTGCGGATCACCCAGGACGCGCTGACCGCGACCACGGTCACCGTGCTGTCCGACTATAACAAGGGTGTGCTGTCCGGCGACGTTCCGGCACGCATCATCGCCGCGGCCAAGGCGGCGAACCGCCGGGTGGTGGTGGACCCCAAGGGCCGGGATTACGGCCGATATGCCGGCGCCGATGTGATCACGCCCAATCGGCGGGAGCTCGCCGAAGCCACGGGCATGCCGGTGGATACCGAAGCCGCCTTGGTCGCCGCAGCGCAGAGCTTGCAAACCGCGCATGGCTTCGGCGCCGTGCTGGTGACCCGCGCCGAGGACGGCATGACCCTGATCACCGCCGACGGGGCGCCGCACCATTTTCCGGCCGAAGCGGCCGAGGTGTACGACGTATCGGGCGCCGGCGACACGGTGGTGGCAACCCTGGCGGCCGGGCTGGCGGCTGGGTTGGACCTGCCGATCGCCGTGCGGCTCGCCAATATCGCTGCCGGTATCGTGGTAGGAAAGGTCGGCACCGCGGTGGCGCGCGAGTCCGACCTGCTGGCGGCGTTGTCCCCCCAGGGTGGGGCGTTGCGCAAAGTCGTCACCCGGGAACAGGCCGCGGAGCAGGTCGAGCGCTGGCGGCAGCGCGGCTGGCGAACGGGGTTCACCAACGGCTGCTTCGACCTGTTGCATCCGGGCCACATCCATCTGCTCGAACAGGCCCGCAGCCAGTGTGACCGCCTGGTGGTTGGCCTGAACTCCGACGCCAGCGTCCGGCGGCTGAAAGGTGCGAGTCGCCCGGTGCAGTCCGAGGCGGCCCGGGCGGCGGTGCTGGGCAGCGTGGCGGCGGTCGACCTGGTTTGCGTGTACGACGAGGATACCCCCGAGGAGACGCTGCATGCCTTGCGGCCCGACCTCCTGGTCAAGGGCTCCGACTACACGATCGGCACGGTGGTCGGCGCCGACTTCGTGCAGAGCTACGGGGGGCAGGTGTTGCTGGCCGATCTGCTCGCCGGCTACTCCACGACCGCCACGGTGCAGCGCCTGCGCAGCGTGTAGGCTCCGCGCAGTCTGTAACGAACGTGCTGTTGGTTTGACGCAGCGGCGGGCCACCCTCTAAGCCTCGTGGACGCTGATGAAGCAGGTCGCGTCTAGGACGCTTGTAACGCAGGTCGCGTCTTTGACGCTTGTAACGTAGGTCGCGTCTTTGACGCGGAGGAAGCCGAATGCCCGACGTTCCCGATTTCATTCTTCGCGATCAGCCGAGCTGCGATTTACGCCGGGTGGGCTCGCACCCGGACCACTGGTATCCGCTCGCGTGGTCGAAGGAGCTGAAGCCGGGCACCACCTACGCGACCCACTTCGCCGGGGAACCGGTGGTGCTGGTGCGGCCGAAGGAAGGCCCGGTGTTCGCGCTGGAGGACCGCTGCGCCCACCGGCAGGTGCCACTGTCCAAGGGCGTCGTTTCCGGATGCGCGGTGCGCTGCGGCTATCATGGCTGGACGTACGACGCGTCGGGCAAGTGCATCGACGTGCCGTATCTCGGTAAGGGCAAGCTGCCGAACGGTGTGCGCGCCTATCCGTGCCGGGAGCAGGACGGCCTCATCCTGATCTGGCCCGGCGACCCGGCGACGGCGACCGAACTCCAGCCGCTCGGGGCTGCCTCCGACCCAGCGTTCAAGACCCGCCGCTTCGGCAAGACGGTGCAGTGCCACTACACCTTCATGCACGAGAACCTGATGGACATGAACCATCAGTTCCTGCACCGCCGCCAGATGGGGCAGATCGCACCGCGCTATCTGGGCCGCCGGGTGGGGGAGGACTGGTTGGAGATCGACTACACGTTCGCCCGCACCGGCGGGAAGCAGCCGCTGGGCGAGGCGGCGATCCTGGGTCGGCGGAGCGGCGTGTCGAAGGTCCACAAGGACCTGATGACGATCCGCACGGAATACCCCTATCAGACCTTGCGCATCTGGACCTCGGGCGACGAGCCGGTGATGTCGCTGTGGATTTGCTACACCCCGGTGGACGCGGAGCAGAAGGTCAACCGCACGTTCGGCCTGCTGTCGGTGCGGCGTCCCAAGATCCCCGGGCTGTTGGATGCGGCTTGGCCGGTGCTGGTGTGGTTCACCGAACGCATCTTCCGCGAGGACCGCGAGATCGTGGAGATGGAGCAGGCGGCCCATGACGCCCAAGGCTCCGACTGGAACCAGGAAGTGTTCCCGCCGATTCGGGACCTGCGCGCGTTGCTGGCGGCCAATGGCCTGCCGATCACTCCGCTCGCAGCGCCGCGCGTAACGACGCGGTAACGGCCGGGTCCTCGAGGGCGGCCAGCCTGGTCGCGGCCACCGTGGCGAAGCGGTGGGTGAGGGCGCGCCGGCGCGGCGCGGGCAGCGGGTGCGACGGGGCGGAGCGGATCATCTCCGCCTCCCGCCCGCTGGCGACGATCAGTCCGGTGCTGTCCGGCAGCAGGTCGAGCGGGAAGTCGTCGTCGACGGCGAAGTAGAGCGCGTCGCAGAACTCCCGGTATTCAGGCCATTTGTCGTCGGTCAGGAAGTCGCGAGGGCCGGACTTCACCTCGATGCACACGAAGCCGCCATCTGGCCGCAGGGCGAGCAGGTCCGCACGGCGGCCATTCGGCAGCGGCAATTCGTGCAGGGCCACCCAGGCGAGTTGTTGGCAGAGCGAAGCGGTCGCACGGCGGACGGCGAGTTGGCGTTCGGGGAAGGAAAGCTCCATCACCAGCGTGTTAGACCAAGCCGAACGAAAAGGGAACTGTTGGAACCTGCGAACGATTGTAGCATTGTAGTCAAATGGTCCCAACGCGGTTCGCCGTCGCTGCCCACATCCTGCTGATGATCGCGGCGGACGGTCACGAGCCGTCCACGAGCCAGCGTTTGGCCAGTAGCATCAACACGAATCCGGTGGTGATCCGGCGAATCACTGGCCAGTTGGCCCGGGCCGGGTTGGTGCGCGTCAGGCGCGGGCCTGGTGGGGCGGAGTTGGTGCGTCCCGCGGACCAAATCACGCTGGAGCATGTTTGGCGCGCAGTGCATTCGGACGTGACCCGGCCGTTGCTGCCGTTGCACGCCAATCCCGACCCGGCGTGTCCGGTGGGGTGCCGGGTGCATGCGGTGTTGGGCGAGGCGTTCGGCACGGCAGAGCGGGCGCTGGAGCGGGCGCTGGCACGGACGACGCTGGCCGATCTGCTGCACGGGGTGAGTGCGGTCGCGGCTTGACGGGCTTGGCAAACGTTCAGCTTGTCATCGCGGGCTCAGCCGTCTAACTCCTGCGCCCCACCCGAAAGCCCCCCATCCCATGCGCCGACGCCGTGGCCGCCCGCTCGACGGGTGGCTGATCATTGACAAGCCCGCAGGCATGACCAGCACCGACGTGGTCAACCGGGTCCGCCGCGGGTTCGACGCACAGAAGGCGGGGCATGGCGGCACGCTCGATCCGCTGGCCACGGGGGTGTTGCCGATCGCGTTCGGGGCGGCCACCAAGACGGTGCCCTACGTGATGGACGGCACCAAGCTGTATCATTTCACGCTCCGGATCGGCGAGGCGCGGGACACCGACGATGCGGACGGCGCCGTGACCGCGACCTGCGACGTGCGGCCGAGCAACGACGCGTTCGAGGCGGCACTGCCGGCGTTCCGCGGCGCGATCATGCAGGTGCCACCGGCATATTCGGCCATCAAGGTTGCTGGCGAGCGCGCCTACGACATGGCGCGCGAGGGGCGGGCTCCGGTGCTGGAAGCGCGACCGGCGCGGGTGGATTTGTTCGACCTGATCGACCGCCCCGACTCGGACACGGCGGTGTTCGCCGTGCAATCGGGTAAGGGGGTGTATATGCGCTCCCTGGCGAGGGATCTGGCGATCGCGTGCGGCACGGTGGGGCATGTGACGGCCTTGCGCCGGCTGCGGGTGGGGCCGTTCGTTGCCGACCAAGCGATTTCTCTGGACAAATGCACGCCGGGGGATGATACCCCGCCGGCTTCCCCGGACCTTTTGCTTCCGGTCGCGACCGCGCTGGCCGACATCCCGGCGCTGGCCCTGACTGAGGCGGAGGCCTTCTTCCTATCGCGTGGCCAGGCCATCAGCCTGGTGGACCTGATGGGGCGCATTCCAGGGACGGCCGACCCCGATGGCGGGTTGGCTCGTGCCATGGCGGGGGTGCGCGTGATCGGCTTGTGCCGCATGTCGGATGGCATGCTCAAGCCGGAACGCCTTCTGTAACACCCCAACGGAGGATATCCGATGTCGATCACAGCGGAGCGCCGTACCGCGCTCATTTCCGATTACGCCCAACAGGCCGCCGATACCGGCAGCCCCGAAGTTCAGGTCGCCCTGCTGTCCGAGCGGATCGGCAACCTGACCGAACATCTGAAGACCCACGCCAAGGACTTCCATAGCCGGCGCGGGCTGCTGATGCTGGTAGGCCGCCGCCGCCGCCTGCTGGACTACCTGAAGAAGAAAGATAGCGCTCGGTATCAGACCCTTATCGGCCGCTTGTCACTGCGCCGCTGAGCCGTTGAGCTAGGAAAACGACCACCCCGGCGCCAATGGTGGTGCCGGGTAATGCCGCGCCGGTGCTCGAGGCATCCGGACTGCGACGGCGCCTTCGGCCACGTGGTCGCGGTTCACTCCCGCGCCGCCATGCCGCCCGAGACGCCGCACCCGCACCGGGCACCTCCGTCGCTCGCGCGATCTGAGGATACGTGCATGTTCAACCACTTCCGCAAGGAACTCGACTGGGGTGGGCGCAAGCTCATTCTCGAGACGGGTAAGATCGCCCGCCAAGCCGACGGCGCCGTGATGGCGACCTACGGCGAAACCATCGTGCTGTGCACTGCCGTGGGCGTGAAGTCGGCCAAGGCGGGGCAGGACTTCTTCCCGCTGACCGTGAACTACCAGGAGAAGGCGTTTGCCGCCGGAAAGATCCCGGGTGGCTTCTTCAAGCGTGAGGGCCGCCCCTCCGAGAAGGAGACGCTGGTCAGCCGCCTGATCGATCGCCCGATCCGTCCGCTGTTCCCACAGGGCTTCCGCAACGAGGTCCAGGTCGTGGCGACGGTGCTGTCACATGACATGGAAAACGATCCCGATATCGTCGCCCTGATCGGCTGCTCGGCGGCGTTGACGCTGTCCGGCATTCCGTTCTTCGGCCCGGTGGGCGCGGCGAGGGTCGGCTTCATCGATGGCGCTTATGTGCTGAACCCGACGCTGGACCAGATGAAAGGCTTCAAGCTCGACCTCGTGCTCGCCGGGACCGCCGAGGGCGTGCTGATGGTCGAGTCCGAGGCGCACGAGCTGGATGAGGCCACGATGCTCGGCGCCCTCGAATTCGGTCACAACGCTTTTCAGCCCGTGATCCAGGCGATCATCGAGCTGGCCGAGCACGCCGCCAAGGAGCCGTGGGATATCGCCGAGCCGGCGCCCGAGATGGCCGCGCTTACCACCCGAGTGGACGCCCTGGCCCGCGCGAGCATCGCCGAGGGCTACAAGGAAGTCATCAAGCAGGCCCGCCAGGAGAAGGTGGGCGCCGCGAAGAAGGCCGCTCTTGCCACGCTCGCGGAAGAGGGGCTGGACACCGAGAAGGCTAAAGGCCTGTTCAAGGGGCTCGAGGCCGATATCGTCCGCAACGCAATCCTGGACACCGGCATGCGCATCGACGGCCGCGACACCAAGACGGTGCGCCCGATCATTGCCGAGGTCGGCATCCTGCCGCGCGCGCACGGCTCGGCGCTGTTCACCCGCGGCGA
>CAXTWC010000235.1:0-7658 GCA_964247805.1 uncultured Acetobacteraceae bacterium
CGTCACCTCGCGTGTGCTCGAGCCCGGCCGTCATGGCGATCTCTTTGCCGAAATTACGCGACAGATTGATTACACCCACCCGGGCATCCCGGGCATGCAGCGCCTCCAGCCGGGTCAGCGTCTCGTCCCGGCTGCCATCGTTGACGTAGATGATTTCCCAACTGCAATCGAGTTGGCCGAGCACCTCGGACAAACGAGCCTGCAAGGCATCGATGTTAGTCGCCTCGTTATGGCAGGGGACGACGAGCGATAAGCGTGGCGCCGTTAACGACTGGTCCATCATGTCAGGCCCAAATGGTCCGAGGCTCGATGGGTCGGAGGGGATATACGGGCCGGGTCGGTCGGGCTCTGGTGAGATGCATGTCGCAAGTGAGGAGCTTTGCTTTGCCACATGGACCGCTATCCGCGTCTTCCGGCCGTTCTGGGCGGCCGTGGCTGCTCGCTGCAACCGCGGCACTGACGTGTCTGCTCCTGCTGCCGTTCGCAGTCACGCGGATCCCGCCTTTGCTCGATTATCCCGATCATGTGGCCGAAATGTATGTGATCGCGCAAGGATCACAGGTTCCCGAATTATCAAAGGTGTATTCGATCCACTGGACGGTGGTTGCGAATTCCGGCGTGGAGTTGATCATGCCGACCCTGCTCCGCTGGCTGCCGTTGTGGCCCACGGGCGATGGCTTCCTGGCTTTGTCGCTGCTGCTGCCGTTGGCGGGCTGCGCTACCTTCTCGCGTGCAAGCTTCGGGCGGTGGTCTGCCTGGCCCTTGGCTGGCGGGCTTGTGGCCTACAACACGCTATTCCTGCTCGGTTTCATGAACTTCCTGATCGGACTCGGGGCTGCGTTGCTCGCTGCCTCGGCTTGGATCGTGTTTCGGAGCCGCGCTCCCGGCTGGACGATTTTGGCTGCAATGCCAATGGCGATCGTGCTGTTCTTCATCCACCTGTTCGGCCTGGTGTTCTTCGCCCTGCTGATTGGCGCCCACGAACTCACCGCGTTGGTCGGGCCGCGTGGCCATCGCTGGCCGGGCCTCGGCACAGTGATCGGCCGCCTGTTGCCAGACGCCCTCGTCTTCGTCCTGCCGGCTTGGCTGCTGCTGGCGTCGACCCTGGCAGACACGGACGGACCGACCCTGCGTCAATCCCTCACGATCAAGCTCGGCGAGCTATTCTATCCGTTCCTGACCTATTTCCAGGCACCGGAACGCCTGGCGACGCTGGCGCTGCTTGCCACGATGACGGGTCTGTTTCTGTGGCACAAAGCGAGGATCGCGCCGCAAGCCGCAATCGTGCTCATCGTCTTGCTCGGGGTGTGGCCATTCGTGCCCCATGTCTACAAGAACACCGGCTACATCGATGCGCGCCTCCCGATCATGATGGGCTACTTGCTGTTTGCCGGGTTCACGCCGGTTCAGTTGCCACGCCGGGTCGCGGCCGGGTTGGGTGCCGTCATCGCCTTGCTCGTCGTCATTCGCGTGGGCGCCGTGGCGCAGGTGTGGGCGGGGCATGACCAGGATCTGGCGGAGTTGGACCGGCTGATCGCCCACGTCGAGCCGGGAAGCCCGGTGCTGGCCGTGGATGTGCCGAACCAGCAAGTCACGCGCTACTGGCTGACCCATCGCCGCAACTGGCTGAACGCAGGATACATCAAGACGTACTATCACGACCCGGCCCTGCTGATCACCGAGCGCCACGCTTTTTGGCCGCGGCTGTTCACTGGGCTGGGCAAGCAGCCCGTGGTGGTCAACCCGGCTTATGCCGACTTCACCGCGCCGGAAGGCGAACTGCCCGATTACCACGAACTCGAGGCCGACCAACCGAGCTCCGCCGCATTGAACGACGCGCCCTATCTGCATGATTGGCAAGACAAGTTCGACTACGTGCTCGTCATGGCAGCCGGTGCCGCGGGAGACCTGCGAGGGTTGCGGCCCGACCGGCTCGACCTGATCGAGCAGACGGAGTTCGTTGCGCTATTCCGTGTCCGGCATGGTGAGCGGCATGGATGACACCGGGGCTCCGGACGGCGGTGTAACCCGGTTGCCCCGGTCGGCGGGCAGCCCCTATAACCCAGCCGTCGATACCGGACCTCGCATGCAACAGCCCCAGACCGATTACACTGCCGCCCGCAACAACATGGTCGACGGCCAGATCCGGCCGAACCGCGTGACCGATCCGCGCGTGTTGGACGCCATGCGAAGCCTGCCGCGGGAGCAATTCGTGCCGGCTCATCTGGCTTCGCTCGCCTATGTCGACGAGGACTTGCCACTCGGCAACGGCCGCTATCTGGTCGAGCCGCTGGTGACCGCCCGGCTGGTGCAGATGGCCCGGATACGGGCTGGTGAGCGGGTGCTCGTGGTTGGTGCCGGCACCGGCTACGGCGCTGCGGTCATGGCGGCATGCGACGCGAAGGTCACGGCCCTCGAGGAAGACGAGGCGTTGATGGCCATCGCGTTACGGGTGCTGCCGCGCACCGCGCCATCGGTGCGGCTGGTGGAGGGCCGGTTGGCGGCCGGCGTGCCCGGTGAAGCGCGTTGGGATGCGATCATGATCGAGGGCGCGGTTTCCGTGATCCCTGATGCCTACGCCCAGCAGGTAGCGCCTGGCGGGAGGCTGGTTACGGTTCTGGCGCCGACGGGCGTCTCGGGTGGGCGGGCAATCCTGGCCGAACCGGTGGGCGTCGGGGCGGCCCAGCGCTTGCGGTCTCGCGAGATGTTCGACTGCAACACGCCGCTGCTGCCGGGGCTCTCACCGGCGCCGTCGTTTGTTTTTTAGCCGCGTCCGGGCTGGAGCGGATCACGGGAATGTTGGCGGCTGGCCGGCCGCTATGGCAGGTTGCGGGGACGGGCAGGGGGATGCTGCAGATGCGTAGTTGGTTGCTTGCGACTGTTTTCGGTTTTGGCGTGACCTGTGTTGCCGGTGCGGCCACGGCGCAAACCCAGCCGCATACGCTGCAGGAGGCGCTGGCGGCGGCTTACAGTTCCAACCCGACCTTGCTCGCCGCCCGCGCCGCCTTGCGCGCCGTGGACGAAGGCGTTCCGGCCGCGTTGGCCGGCTGGCGGCCGACGGTTACGTTTCAGACACAATATGGCATACAGAACGGGGCATTTTCGAGCGGCAGCACCAACGGTGGATACACGAGCGATAACAAGCCTTCGTACACGATAGCTGCGACGGCGACACAGCCGATCTACAATGGCGGCCGGACCGAGGCGGCCACTCATGCGGCTGAGAACCGTGTGCTCAGTCAACGCGGACGCTTGATCGCGACTGAACAGCTCGTTTTCACCAACGTCATCACCGACTTTACCAATGTCATTCAAACCGACCAGCTCCTGCAGCTGGATATCAACCAGGAGCAGGTGCTCACCCGGCAGTTGCAGGCAACGAATGACCGGTTCCGCGTGGGTGAGATAACGCGCACGGATGTCGCCCAGGCCGAGGCGGCGCTAGCCGGTGCGCGATCCACCCGACAGACGGCCGAAGGGAACGTGCAGACGGCTCGCGCTGCATTCCAGCGGGACGTGGGCTTCCTGCCGGAAAACTTGGTTGCCCCACAGCCTCTGGCTCTGCCGGTGAAAAGTGCCGCCGAGGCGTCAAGGATCGCGGCAGCCAATAACCCGACGCTGATCTACACCATGTTCGACGCGGCCGCCTCGAAGGATTCGGTCGATCAGGCATTCTCGGCGATCCTGCCGCAGGTCAGCGCCCAGGCCACCGCAACGAAGGCCAACAACTCTGGCGGTACCGGTCTTTCAACGAAAAGCGCCGTTGGCCTGATCACCCTTACGGTTCCCATCTACCAGGGCGGTGCCGAGTATGCCGCCGTGCGGCAGGCTCGGCAGACCGAGCAGCAATCGCGCAAGACGGTGGATGACACGCGCCGCCAGGTGATCCAGTCGGCCCTTTCATCGTGGGAGACGCTGGTTGCCGCCCGCGCCTCGATAGAGAGCACCCGGGCCGCGGTCCGCGCCAACCAGATCGCGCTCGAAGGGACGCAGCGCGAAGCCATCGTGGGCAGCCGCACGACGCTCGACGTGCTGAATGCCGAGCAGGCGCTGCTGCAATCCCGCTCCACGCTGGTGCAGAACCTCGCCAGCCTCATTACTTCTTCTTATGGAGTGGCGTCCGCGCTCGGGCGTTTGACGGCCAAGGATCTGAATCTGAACGTGCCGCAGTATGACGACACCGCCTATTATACGGCCGTGCACGACCGCCTGTTCGGCACCGGCGACTACGCGCTCAGCCAGCCGGGCCGGTAGGCTTCGTGAGCGGGAACACGCCGGGTAACCCGGCACCACCGCCTCTCGGCGCGGATCCCTCGATGGAGGACATCCTCGCCTCGATAAGGCGGATCCTGAACGAGGACGAAGTAACCCCGCCAAGTCCTGAGGCCGGGTCGCCGCAAGCCCCGGCCCAGCCGCAGGAGCCAAATGCAGGCGGCTCCGGTGGCGGGGAAGACGACGGCGTTTTGGTGTTGGACGAGGCGATGCTCGTCTCGGCCCCGCAGCCTGGCCCCGACATCGCGATCCCGACCGCTGGCGGCTTGGGCCCGGAGTTGGCCTTGCCTCCCCAGCCCTTCACCCCCGAAGCCTTTACTCCGCAGCCCGTTGCGTCACAGACTTTTACCCCTCCGGCGTTCACCCCGGAACCTGCGTTCCAACCGCCCGCGGTCGTAGCCGAACAGCCGTCGCCGCCCTTTGTGCTGGAGCCAACCTCCAGCCCGCCCGCTGACCTCGCGGCCCCCGCTGGCTTGCTCGCCCCGGAAAGTGCCGCAGCAGCTGCTTTCTCAGTCGGCGCGCTCATCCGTACCATCACCGAGGAGCGGAGCAGCCAGGTGCATCGCGGCGGCCCCACCATCGAGGATGTGGTGCGCGAGGAGGTGCGTCCGCTGCTGAAGCAGTGGCTCGACCAGCATCTCCCGCCCATGGTCGAGCGGCTGGTGCGCCAGGAAATCGAGCGCGTCACCGGGCGGGCCGCCCTGTAAAGACCTGAAGCGCGGGAGCATTGCGGCCGGCCCGGCTTGTCACACGGGCGCCACGGTCTAGAACCGGTCGCATGCTCGACAAGTCGTTCACCCCCGCCGCCGTCGAAACCGCCCTGTATGAGGCTTGGGAGCGGGAGGGTGCGTTCGCGGCGCGACCCGGCAGCAACGCCACGCCGTTCACCATCATGATTCCGCCCCCCAACGTCACGGGCACGCTGCATGTCGGCCACGCCCTGACGATGACGTTGCAGGACACGCTGATCCGCTGGCGCCGGATGCAAGGCCGGGATGCGCTGTGGCAGCCGGGCTCGGACCATGCCGGGATCGCCACCCAGATGGTGGTGGAGCGCCAGCTGGCCGCTATCGGAACGACGCGTCAGGCGATCGGTCGGGATGCGTTCGTCGACCGGGTGTGGGATTGGAAAGCGGAGTCGGGCGGCGGCATCACGCAGCAACTGCGCCGCCTGGGCTCGTCGCTGGACTGGGAGCGCGAGCGCTTCACCATGGATGCCGGGCTGTCGGATGCCGTGCGCGAAGTGTTCGTCACGCTATATCGGCAGGGGCTGATTTACCGGGACCGCCGGCTGGTGAACTGGGACCCCAAGTTCCAGTCCGCCATTTCCGACCTCGAGGTGGAGACCCGCGAGGTCAAAGGCAGCCTGTGGTATGTCCGCTACCCCGTCGAGGGGACGGACCAGTGGATCACTGTTGCCACCACTCGGCCCGAGACGATGCTGGGGGATACCGCCGTGGCCGTGCACCCGACGGACGAGCGCTATGCCGCCCTGGTCGGCCGCCACGCCATCGTGCCACTGACCGGGCGCCGCATCCCGATCGTCGCCGACGAGTATTCCGACCCTGAGAAGGGCACGGGCGCCGTCAAGATCACGCCGGCGCATGATTTCAACGACTTCAACGTCGGCCGCCGTCACGAGCTGGCCATGCCGTCGGTGCTGGACCGCGAGGCCCGGGTAACCTTGGCCGAGATCGAGCTAGCAGCGGTGCCCGGCATCGCCGACCCGGCCTGGACCGCCACGCTCGCTGGACAGGAGCGGTTTGCCGCCCGCAAATTGATCGTGGCCGAGTTGGAGCGGCTGGAACTGCTTGTCCAGGTCGAACCGCATACACACCAGGTCCCGCATGGCGACCGCTCGGGTGTGCCGATCGAGCCGTTGCTCACCACCCAGTGGTATGCCGACGCCAAGACGCTGGCCGCTCCCGCGATCGCTGCGGTGGAAACCGGGCAGACGGTGTTCGTGCCCCGGCAGTGGGAGAACACGTTCTTCGCCTGGATGCGCGATATCCAGCCTTGGTGCATTAGCCGGCAGCTCTGGTGGGGCCATCGCATTCCGGCCTGGTACGGTCCGGACGGCGCCGTGTTCGTGGGCCATACCGAAGCCGACGTGCAAGCCGCGGCGCGCGAGCACTATGGCCATGCCGAGTCCCTGGTGCAGGACGAGGACGTGTTGGACACTTGGTTCTCGTCGGCGCTGTGGCCGTTCTCCACCCTCGGCTGGCCCGAGCAGACGGCCGATCTCGCGCGCTACTACCCGGGCGATGTGCTGGTCACCGGGTTCGACATCATCTTTTTCTGGGTCGCCCGGATGATGATGATGGGCCACCACTTCATGGGCGATGTGCCGTTCCGCACCGTCTATATCCACGGCCTGGTGCGCGACGAGCGCGGGCAGAAGATGAGCAAGTCCAAGGGCAACGTGATCGACCCGCTGGCGATGGTGGACCAGTACGGCACCGACGCGCTGCGCTTCACGATCTGCGCGCTGGCCGGGCCGGGAAGGGACGTGAAGCTCGGCCCGGCGCGCGTCGAAGAATACCGCCGCTTCGTTACCAAGCTGTGGAACGCGGCTCGGCTGTGCGAACTGAGCGAGGTGCGTCCCGACCCGGCGTTCGACCCGGCGTCCGCTCAAGGCCCGCTGGCTCGCTGGATTTTAGACGCAGCCAACGCCGCCGTGGCAGAGGCGACCGCGGCGCTCGAGGCGTTCCGCTTCGACGAGTACGCGGCAACTTGCTACCGGTTCACCTGGAATATCTTCTGCGACTGGTTCCTCGAGTTCGCCAAACCCTCCTTCGCCGCCGATGCGGAGTTGCGCGCGGCCGCAGCCCACGTGCTCGGCATCCAACTGCGTTTGCTGCATCCGGCCATGCCCTTCGTGACCGCCACACTCTGGGGCGAATTCGGCTTCGGCGAGGCGACCGGGCTGATCCGCGCACCCTGGCCCGAGCCGCAGGCGGTGCCGGGTGCGGTGGAGGCGCGAGCGGAGTTGGACTGGCTGGTGCGGGTGGTGGGCGAGGTGCGCACTGTCCGTTCCGAGATGAACGTGCCGCCCTCGGTGTTGGCCCCGCTGTTGCTGCGGGACGCCTCGGCCGAGACGATGGCGCGAGCCGGGCGCTGGGCTGAAGTGATCGGCCGAATGGCCCGGGCGAGCGAGGTGCTGCCACTGACGGGTGAGCCGCCGCGGCACAGCGCGCAGATGGGGTTGGACGAGGCGACGATCGTGCTGCCGTTGGAAGGCCTGATCGATATCGACGTGGAGAAGGCCCGGCTGACGCGGGAGTTGGCCAAGGCCCGGGCGGAGGCAGCGAAAGTCATCGCCAAGCTAGGCAATGCCGATTTCGTCGCTCGCGCCAAGCCGGAGGTGGTTGAAGAGAATCGCGAGC
>CAXTWC010000236.1:0-7631 GCA_964247805.1 uncultured Acetobacteraceae bacterium
CCTTTGCAGGGGTCAAAAATTTACGACATACCGTAGAAAGTCGCGATGCTCAACTGTCTGCTTCGGAGCACTCAAGCTAAGTAGCTAAATGTCTAAATTGGGGTCGGTAGCAGCCCCGCGCGGAGCGGCGACGTATGGTGGAAAGCCTTCCTACGTCGATTGCCGAAGCCATTTACCCATAACTGTCCGCGGAGCGGTCTCGAAGCCCAAACGTTCATAGAATGCGACCACCTTGGTGTTCGTTTCTCGCACCAAAAGCTGGACTTTGACGACACCTCGCTGCCGCAGCCACTCCTCGGCGGCCAACATCATCTGTTGACCGATCCCTTTGCCGCGCATGTGCGGTGCCGAAGCGACGTAATAGAGCCAGCCGCGATGACCGTCATGCCCGACCATAACGCTTCCGACGATGCCGCTACTTCGGTCCTGACCGACCAAGACGTCCGAACACGCTCCAGCCTGTGCAAAGCGGAAATCGACTCCAGGATCGTTGTAGCTCGCGAGCAGCTCGCAGCTTCGCCACAGCTCAATGATCTCCGTCTCGTCTTCCGGCACGGCACTCCTGATAGTCAGCGGCATAAGTAGGCTCCCAATGGTTACTGTGACGACGATTTGTCAGAGGGCCGGATCCTACATGCCGGAAGTCAGGCGCGAATGTCCGAAAACGGGGTCGAGAGCAGAATAGGTGGAAACGGTTGGGGGGTTCGTGCCATGGTACAAACCATGAACGTAGCTCGCTCAACCCATCCATCGGACGACACCATGCTGAGCGAACTTGCCGAACTCGGCATGCGCGCCGCACGCGTCGTCGCCCGGATGATGGAGATCGAGCAAGCAACGGCGGAGGTGGCGGCCGGCTGGCTGCCCAACAGTGTTGCCGAACCCGATTCGCTGGCCGAGGCGGTTGCAGCCGGGCAGGGGATGGATGCCCTTAACGCCGCGATGGCCGACGGCGTCAAGCGTGTCGAGGTACTGGCGCGGGCGTTCGACCGGGTATCGCGCTCGGTGCGGCGTAGCGTGGCGTTGATGCGGCGGATCGAGGCCGGTTGGCCGCGTGCCAAGTCGGATGACCGCACGGCCATGATGCGACGCCAGGTGGCGCGCGGCGTCGCAGAGGCCATTCGCCAGCAAACCGATGGCGAGGCAACCGAGCGGCTGTTCGATGAACTGGCCGAGCGGTTGGATGAGCCATCAATCGAACAGGACATCGACGTGTTGCCCGTCGACGAAATCATCCGCCGGGTTTGCCGCGATCTGGGCTTGGCCACGGGTGCGCTGCAAGCGGTGGGCGTTACCGTGCCGCCAGGGTCGGGCGGCCCGGTCGACACGTGCTAGACCACGGAGCCGGAAGCTCGAAAGCTGGCCATTCAAGGCGCCGGGTGAAGCTCCAGCTTCTGCACTCGCCAGTTCAACAGTTCCGCTACCCACAGTTCGTTTTCGGACGGGCAGGCCATCTCGTGCACCCAGCCGAACTGCTTCGGCATTCGCCCGGCGATGCCCAGAACCCCCAACACCTTGCCATCCAGCGTCATCTTGTAGATGCGCCCGGGATACGCGTCGGATGCGTAGAGCACCTGGTTTGGAGACGCTGTGGTCTTTGGAGTGATGCAGACCGTCCAGGGCGACCCGGCGACGAAGGTCTTGGGCGTCCCGACCGGTGGCGTCTGGTTCGGCATCGGGCCGATTACCGGCTTGGTCGCCGGGTCGAACGGCACGTCGATCGTCATCTGGCGCAGGAACTTGCCGGTGGAGTCGAACACCTGGATCCGACGGTTGCCACGGTCGGCGACATACACGTTGTCCTGCGCATCGGTGGCGATGCTGTGCGGCGTGCTGAACTGCCCCGGCCCGTCGCCCGGCGTGCCCCACGATCCCAGCCACACGCCATCCGGACTCACCTTGGCGACACGCGAATTGATGTAGCCGTCGCTGATATAGCCATTGCCCGCGCGGTCCCACGCGATGTCGGTCACCTGGCGGAAATACCCGTCGATTGCCGGCAGCGGCGGGTTGGGGTGCTTCAGCGGCCCGGTGCCCTCGTCGGCCGCTTCCTGTTTGCGCCCGTAGACCATCTCCACGTCGCCCGCCGGGTTGAACTTCACCACGACATCGGAGCCTTTGTCGGTGACCCAGATGTTGTCCTGCGCGTCCACCTTGACCGAGTGCGCGAACGACCAAGCGTACAGGTTGTGGCCGATCTCGCGAATGAACTGGCCGTCCGGACCGAACTCCAGCAACTGCGCCGCGGCGGCGTTGTAGGCCGGCCCGGTGGTGTTGCCGCGGGAGAAGGCGAACACGTGGCCCTGGCTGTTGACCGCGATGCCGGACACCTCGCCGAAATGCATGTCCACGGGGAGCTTGAGCGGGTGCGCTTCGGAGGTGAAAGGGATTTCCGGCACGGAGGCAGGGGGTGCCGGCTGCGCCAGGGCTGTGGAACTGAGCAGAATGAGCATGCCGGCCAAGCGTCGGATCATCGTCGGTTCCCCCATTTTCGGCGCATCAGGGGCTGGGCCGGGCCGGCTGTCAATCCGCCGCGATGACAGGTTTTGCGCGCCCTGCCATGATCGTGCTGGGAGTGAAAACGATGAGAATCGCCATGTTGGCTGCCATCCTGTTCGCGTCGCCGGCCGTCGCCGCCACGGGACCGTCCCAGGCGCAGATCGCGGACTCCGTCGAGCTCGGCGGCGTAGCAGCGTTGGCTCCGATGTGCGGCTTGCGTGACCAGGAATGGTCCGCCGACCTGCGCCGCCGCACCATCCAGACTGCCACCGGCATCACCGCCCACGACGACCCGGCGCTCGCGGCGGCGCCCGGGAGCGATCTGGTGGTGGGTGCGCTGTCCTACGCCGAGACGGAGGCTTTGGAAGACTTTGCCGAGTCGCCGCCGGATGTGACGTGCGCCCCGCTCAGGAACAGCGCCGTGCTGTCCCGGGCCGACGAGATGGTGCGGCAGTTCCGCGCCCAAGCCCCGGGCTCATAAGGTAGAGCCTGCAACCTCACTCCTCCTCTCTCCCTCTCCCTCGGGGAGAGGGCCGGGGTGAGGGGCCTTGCTTGGGATTGCAGCAAGGCGAGCGAGTGAGGCCCTCCCCCAACACTCTCCCCGAGGGAGAGGGCTTTCCAGTCTACCGCCCGACGGCGTACCCCTGCATGCCGCGGGGGTTGGCCCCGGCGTGCATCACGCCATTCACCAGGTCGGCGCCGGACAGCCTTCCCTCCGACCAATCCTCGCCCATCGTAACGGCATGTCCGCGGCGGGCCAATTCGTCGCGCACCGCCGGGGCGAAACGGCCCTCCAGCACGACCTTGCCGGGACGGGCGGCGCGCGGCCAGAAACTGCTGGGCCAGTGCTCGGTGTGGAACGAGGGCATGTCGATCGCCGCCTGGATGCCCAGCTTGTGGTGCACCCGGCGCAGGAAAAAGATCGGCGACCACTGGTCCTGCTGCTCGCCACCCGGGGTGCCGAACGCCATCCAGGCCTTGCCATCACGCAGCGCCATCGAGGGCGACAGCGTCGTGCGCGGCCGCTTTTTCGGCAACAGGCTGTTGGGCAGGTCGGGCCGCAGCCAGAACATCTGCCCACGCGTGCCCATGCAGAAGCCCAGGCCCGGCACCGCGGGAGAGGATTGCAGCCAGCCACCTGAGGGCGTCGCGCTCACCATGTTGCCCCAGCGGTCGATCACGTCGATATGCACCGTGTCCGCCCCGATCACGCCCATCCGCGCCACCGTCGGCTCGCCGGCACCCGGCGCCCGGGTGAGGTATTCCGTGCGCGACGCCGCCTCGTGGTCCACCCAGGGCGAGTGATTGCCGACCACACCCGGGCGCAGGCTGAACGACGCCTCCGCACTCACCAACTTGCGTCGTTCGTCGTTGTAGGCCGGGGAGAGCAGCGTCTGCATCGGCACGTCGCTGAACGCCGGGTCGCCGTAGAACGCCTCGCGGTCGGCATAGGCGAGCTTCATGCACTCCACGACCGTGTGCACGAAGTCGGCCCCGACCGGGTCCATCGACGCGATGTCGAACCCGGCGAGCAGGGCCAGTTGCTGCAGGAACACCGGGCCCTGGCTCCACGGTCCGCATTTCAGCACGGTGTGCCCGGCGTAGTCATAGGTCAGCGGGTCCTCGACGGTGGGCTCCCACTCCGCCAGGTCCTGCGCGGTCAGCAGGCCACGATGGCGGCGGCCGGACACGTCCAGCGCTTCGGTTTCGAAGAACTTGCCGATGGCCTCGGCCACGAAGCCCTCGTACCAGGCTTTCCGCGCCATCTCGATGCGGGCCTCGCGCGAGCTTCCGGTCGCCTCGCGCAGCACGCGCTTCCAGGTTTGCGCCAGGGTGGGGTTGGCGAACAGCTTGTCCACCGCGGGCACTTGGCCGCCGGGGAGCCAGATTTCGGCACTGCTATGCCACTCCTCCATGAACAGCGGGCGCACGCCTTCGATGGTGGCGGGCACCCGGGGGACCAGCGGCACACCGTGTTCCGCGTAGCCGATGGCGAAGGCCAGCACGTCCGCCAGCTCCCACGTGCCCCAGTCCCGCAGCAGCAGGCACCAGGCGCCGAACGAGCCCGGCACCACGGCGGGCAGGAAGCCGGTGGCGGGGATCAGCTCCAGGTCGAGCGCGGCAAACGCGTCCAGCGTGGCGGCGGCCGGGGAGGGGCCCTGGCCGCAGATCACCCGCTGACGGCCGGTCTTGGCGTCGTGGATGATGATCGGAGCATCGCCGCCCGGCCCGTTCAGATGCGGCTCGGCCACCTGCAGGGTGAAGGCGGCGGCCACCGCGGCGTCGAACGCGTTGCCCCCGCGCTCCAGCACCGCCTGGCCGACGGCGCTGGCCAGCCAGTGGGTCGTGGCAACCACGCCGAAGGTGCCGGTGATCTCGGGCCGGGTGGTGAACATGGGGCGTGCTCCGTTGCGTCCCGCCCAGCCTACCGCCAAGGTCCGCCACGACAAAGGTCACTCGTCGGGGAATTGCATGCTGGTGCTGGTGGTGGGCGCGTCGGGCGCCGGCAAGGACACGCTGATCGAGGCCGCAGCGATGGCGTTACGGGGCGATGACCGGTTCCGCTTCGTGCGCCGGGTGGTGACCCGGCCGGTGATGGAAGGCGGCGAACAGCACGAGACCGTGACGGAGGCGGAGTTCGAGCGCCGGGTGCAGGCGGGGGTGTTCGCGGTGCACTGGCGTGCGCACGGCCTGCGCTATGCGCTACCGGCCAGCATCGGCGCCGATCTCGACGAAGGCCGAGTCGTGGTGGCCAACGTCTCCCGTGCCGTGATCGCGGAGGTGGCGGAGCTGTTTCCCTCTCGAGTCGTGGAGATTACCGCCCCAACCGACATCCGTGCCGCCCGGCTGGAGGCACGCGGCCGGGAAGACAAGGTGGATGTCGCCCGGCGCCTGGCCCGCGCCATCGCGCTGCCTTTGCCACTGGAGCGCGACAGTATCGTGAACGACGACACGGTGGAGGTCGGGGCTCAGCGGTTCGCGGCCGTCCTCAACCGCGTAGTGGAACGCGCTCGGCTAACATGAAGGGTTGGCCGGGGGCTGGCTGGGTGAACAGGCAGATGTCGGTGACCATGCGCGGCAAGGCGAGTGCGGCGGCGAAATAGGCTTCGGCCTCGGGGCGGATAGTGGCGTGTTCGGCGGGCGACAGTCGCCGGGTGATCGTCATGTGAAAGCGCCAGGTGTCGAGGACGTGGGGGTAGCCCCAGTCCCGCAGCATGGCGTGCTGTTCGGGGGTGAAGCCGGGCCGCGTCCGGCGCGCGATCTCGGCCGCATCGGGTGGCACGCGGTGGGCGTCCAGCTCGGTCACGCAGGTATCGGCGAGGGCGTGCAAGGCAGGGCTGGGGGTGCGCTCCCGCAGAGCCAGGAAGCCGCCGAGGTCGGTCACGTGCAAGGGCGGCAGTTCGAACGGGGCGATCCGCTCGGCCATCGCGGTGGCGTCCTCCAGCAAGGCATACCAACCGTGGTTGAGCCGCATGGGTGGTTTCAGCGTGGCGTGGAAGCCGTAGCTACGCGGGTCGGCGGTAAACTCGTCGCGCTCGGGATGCGGGATGCGGCGTCCGCTAGCCGGGTCGCGGCCGAGCCAGTCGCAGCCGGCGGCCCAGAGCGGGTCGGTTTCGGCAGGCGCGTAGTAGATGGCGGCGCGGGCGGTCAAGTCGGTCTGTCCCTTCAAAAAGCCCTATCCCTCTGGGAGAGGGTTGGGTGAGGGAGCTCACTTGGTTGGACCCCCAGCAAACCCCCTCACCACGGCCCTCTGCCCGAGGGAGAAGTGAGTGGGCGAGCGATCAAATCACCCGCTCGCCGGCCTTCCACACCTGGCGCACGATCGGCAGCCCGTCGTGCAACCGCAACCACACTAGGTCGGCGCGCAAACCCACTTCGATGCGGCCACGGTCCGGCAAACCAGCCATCTGGGCAGGCCGGTCGGTCACCAGCGCCACCGCTTCCGGCAGACTGATACCGGGGCACCCGAACACGGCCTCGATCAGGCTGGCGGGCACGTAGTCGGAGGCGAACGCGTCCACAGCCCGCTCCCGCACCAGGTCGGACGCCGCCACGTTGCCGCTGTGGCTGCCGCCGCGGACGATGTTGGGCGCGCCGGCGATCACCTGCATCCCGCGCGCCTTGGCCGCCATCGCCGCCTGCATCGACACGGGGAATTCGCTGATCCGGATGCCGTCCTGGTGGTTCTCCTCCACCTCCTCCTCCGTCCGATCGTCATGGCTGGCCAGGACGGAGCCGCAGTCGCGCACCCGGTCCAGCAGCGCACGGCGATTCGGATCGCGCAGCCGGGCCCGCTGGTTCTGCAATTCGATGATGCGCCGCTCGATGGTCGCCGAGTCGATCCCGTCCTTGGCCCTGAGGGCACGGTAGCGGTCCATGTTGGCGTATTGGCCCACACCCGGCGAGTGGTCCATCAGGCTGATCATGCGCACCCGCGCGTGGTCCGCCACCGGGTCCAGCAGGGCCAGCATGTCCGCCGCGGGCAGCTCGCAACGCAGGTGCAGGTAGTGGTCGCTCTTCAGCAGCCCCGTGCCGGCCAGCGCGTCGCCGTCGCTGACGCCCTCGAGGAAAGTGCGGATACGGTCCTTTTCGAAGCCGAGATCGCCCAGGCAGAGCGCATCCAGCACAGTGGTGACGCCCGCCGCCGCGCATTGCGCATCGTGCGCCACCATTGCCGAACGGGAGGGCCAGCGCGCGTTGCTGCGGGGCTGCACCTGGCGTTCGAGGTTGTCGGTGTGCAGGTCGACCACGCCGGGGATCAGCAAGTCGCCGTTCATGTCGATGGCGCCGGGCAGGGTGGAGCGGCCCTCGTCGATGGCCGTGATCAGGCCGTCTTCGATGAGGACAGTGCCAAGGATGGGGCGGTCACGCAGGATCACTTGGGCATTGGTCAGGCAGGTCATCGACGATCCTGGATGCAGGTGAAGGGAGGGTATCGCGAAACCATCGGTCCGAGCCAGACGGGTCGAGCCAAATGGGACCGAACCAGATCGGCCGGCCACGACGGGGCTTTCGCACAACGGCGGCGGTCCGGCATGTGAAGCTGTGATGACGGCCAGGCTGCTGGCTCCTGGAACGGCGCTGGCTCCCGAAGTAGGACTCGAACCTACGACCGAGCGATTAACAGTCGC
>CAXTWC010000237.1:0-7606 GCA_964247805.1 uncultured Acetobacteraceae bacterium
ACTGCTTCAGCCTCAGCCTGTGCGATGTCGAGACCACCCTGGCCGCCCGCTGCCTCGTGGTCAGCTACGAGAGTATCTGTGATCGGAGCCTGCGCTTTGGCCGGCTGTTCGCCAACGCACTGAGGCGGCGTCGGCCAAAGCCGACCGGCATGTGGCACCTGAACGAGGCGTTGAGACTGTCAGCGAATTCAGGCGGCCTGGGCCAGGGCTGCGAAGCGCGTCACGCGTGTCTTGGAGCGTGGCCGTTCATCCAGCCAATGCACCACCCTTGAGGGGTTCATCGCCACCGCCGTGCAGGCTTTCTGCCAGGCTGCGCGTCCGTGTTCGGCGATGCTGTGCAGATCGTGGTCCCGCTGCGTGGGCGCGGTCTCGGCCGTCTAGCTGGGCATGGCCGTGGAATGTGGCGGTACGATGATCGCCGCTTTGGGGCAGCGCTCAGCGAGCGTAGCGGAAACGCTGTCCTGATCGTAAGCGCCGACATCTCTTCGTGCCCGTCATCCCTAGCACGTCGCGCAGCACCCAGAGCAGCGGTATGTCGTCGGGAACATCGACGTGGTGCGCGCGTCCGTTGACCGTCAGGTTCATGGGAGGGCTTCCTTGTTTTTGCGCTCGAACGACTCGGACTTCCGGCAAGTCTGCCGGGCACGCGGACGCGGTGCCCGGCCGCTGGGAAGAACCTACGCCCGCAGGAAGGCGAGCAGATCGGTGTTCAGCCGATCCTTCTGCGTGATCAGAAGCCCATGCGAGCCGCCGTCGTACACGACGGTCTCCGCGTGGCTGACGAAGCCGGCCATCAAGTTGCCGGAGATCTCGATGGGGACGATCTGGTCGTCGGTCCCGTGCACGACCAGCGTCGGCACGCCGATCTTCGCCAGGTCGTTCCTGAAATCGGTCTCCGAGAACGCGGTGATCGCATCATGGGCCGCCAGGATCCCGGTCGCCATCCCCTGCCGCCAATAGTCCTGCCGCACGCCCTCCGACACTTTGGCGCCAGGGCGATTATAGCTGTAGTAGGGCATCGTCACGTCCTTGGTCCATTGCGCGCGGTCCGCCTGCACCGCGGCCCGCATGCCCGCAAAGACCTCCGCCGGCACTCCGTGCGGGTTCGTTTCCGTCCGGAGCAGGAAGGGCGTCACGGACGCGACGAACGCAACCTTTGAGACGCGGCCTTCGCCGTGCCGGCCGATATAGCGGGCGACTTCACCTCCCCCCATTGAGTGGCCGACCAGCGTGACTTCCGTCAGGTCGAGCGCATCGATCAACGTGGCCAGGTCATCGGCAAAGGTGTCGTAGTCATATCCTCCGCCCGGCTGGCTTGAGCGACCGAACCCGCGGCGGTCATGGGCGACGACGCGAAAGCCTTGCTGCGACAGGAACATCATCTGGTGTTCCCATGCGTCTGAGGAGAGCGGGTAGCCGTGGCTGAAAACGACCGCCGGGCCGCTTCCCCAATCCTTGTAGTATAGGACGGTCCCGTCGCTGGTGGTGACGGTGTTCGACGTCAGCTTATGTGACGCCGCGAACCGGCCGGATGCCGTGTTGTTGGACTTATCAATATACATGATCGTTCCATCTTGTTGAGAGTGCCAGCCGGAACATCACGGCCGGAGTGCCTTCTGCCTCAACGGACGCTATCTGGCATGCCCGTAGGTTCTGTGCGTCCATCAAAGCGCGGTGTCCGCCGCATCGCGATGCTGCGGAGTTACCTGGGGTGGCCGGTCGCTGGCTCACATGTCGTAGATGCCACCTTTCAGGACGGACCCTCTCGCAGGTGATACGACAAGCTTGCTGGCTGACCACAGCACCTGTCGCCCGATGTCAGAGCCCGCTGGGGTTTGGCGCAAACTGGGTCCAACCACCTCAGGACATGGACCGTCGGGTCTCAGGAGAGAGCATGCTGCGGCTCGGTTTCATCGTGGCGCCCGGCTTTCAGGTAATGGGCTTCGGTGCCCTGTCCGTATTCGAGTTCGCCAATCTTTCCGTCGTTGGTCCATTCCATAAGTGTCGGTCCAGGAACATCTGGCGCGAGCTGGCTGGGCGTGAGACTAGCTCGACCGCCGGGCTCGTCGAGCCAAGAGGTTCGCCGGACGCGGCGTTGAACCTCAGGTCCCGGGTTGCTTTAGACTGTCCACCAGCGTTGCAAGACTGGTACGTAAATCGATGTTCGGAGTGTAGCCGAGATCCCGCGCCGCCGCATCGATCAGCAAGGGACCGAGGTGGCCTTCGTTCCAGGCGGCGGGGCCTGGCGTCGTAACTAAGCCTGGCAGAAGGTCATGCAGCATAAGCGCCAAGTCAGCCTCGGTGAGATAAGTGCCGCCGCTGATGTTGTAAAACAGTTGTGGAACTGTCGTTGCCGAAAGGGCCAGCAGCACGGCATGGGCGGCATCGTCCACATGCAGGTACTGACGATAGCTTGTGCCAGCCGCCGCTATAGTAGCCGGTTGGCCGCTCAGTCCAGCCTTGATCACCGATCGCAGGCCGTATTCCGTTTGGCGCCGCACTCCAAACACCGAGGACAAGCGCAAGGCAACTGCGTCGAGGCCGTAACGCGCGGCGTAGGCATGCAGCAGGACCTCGCCGGCCACCTTGGTATGACCGTAGAAGCTTTGTGGGTTGAGCACAGCCGTCTCGGGGATCGGATCGAGGGTCGGCTGGTCGCCATAGACTGCGATCGACGAAAGCCAGACCAGGCGGCGAACCCCGGCCTGCCGGCAGGCCTCGAACACCGCCATCGCGCCACCCAGGTTGGCCTGCGCGATGCCGTAGGGATTGTCGAGCATCAGCATCGGCCCTGATACCGCGCCGGAGTGCACGACGTTAGGGCGACCCTCCATCAGGCGGCGCATGGCGGCCAGATCCGAGACGTCGCCCACGACCGAGTGGAACGGTGCGTCTACGTGGCGCAGGTCGATCCCCAGCACGTCCACGCCCGATTGCAGCAGCCGCTCTGCAACGCAATAACCGATCAGGCCGCCGCTGCCCGTGACCAGAACCGGCTCCATCAAGCCTCCCACGTTGCCCAAAGCTTAGGCATTGGTTAACAATCCGCGCCAGAGCTGCCCGGAGGCGACAATGCTTGCTTAGCATGCAAGCAGCTTTCATAGTGGGGGGCAACGTGGAACGGAGCGCCCAATGCCGGTCATGCAAAGCGTCATCACCCGCTCGGTGCTCCAGGCCATCAACCAGCCTGTGACGGAAGCCCGCGGTTTGCCGCGCGAGGCCTATACCGACCCGGCCTTCCTGGCGCTGGAACGGGAACATGTGTTCGATGCGAGCTGGGTTTTCGTCGCGGCCGCCGAGAGCATCCCCGACCCTGGCGACGCCATGCCGCTCGATTTGGTCGGTCGCCCGATCGTTGTAGTGCGGCAGAGGGACGGCGGCATCAAGGCATTCCACAACGTGTGCCGGCATCGCGGCGTGGTGCTGGTGGAAACGGCGCAGAAGCATCGCCCGACCCTGGTCTGCCCTTATCATGCCTGGTCCTATGGCCTGGATGGCGTCTTGCTGAAGACCCCGCATTTCAGCGGCGACGGCAATCACAGCACCGGTCCGATCGAACGCGATTGCCTCGACCTGAAGGCCATTCGCTGCGAGAGCTGGAACGGGCTGGTTTTCGTGAACCTGTCCGGCGCGGCACCGCCCTTGTCCAAGCACATGGCCCCCATCGAGCAACGCTACCCGGAGCATGACTTTGCTACGATGCGGCTCGGCCGGGTGATGGAATTCGAGTTAGCGGCCAATTGGAAGCTGCCGATCGAGAACTTCATCGAGGGCTACCACTTGCCCTGGACGCATCCCTTCCTGAACTCGGTGTCGTCCATGGCAAACCACTACAGCGTGGTGGAGGAGCCGATCGCCGGGCAGGGCAGCGACCTGTACGAGCGGGACAAGGCCGGCCATGGCGCCCTGCCAATGTTTCCGCGCCTGGGCGAGTATTGGCAAATCCGGGCCGAATATCCCTCGCTGATGCCCAATCTGCTGCTGGGCGTGCATGCGGACCACATCAACGTCTGGGGCCTGTATCCGATCGGCACCGACCGGGTGCTGGAGCGGGTGTATTTCTTCTACGCCGGCGACGCCGCGATGGCGCCGGAGATGGAAGCGGCGCGCGAGGTGGTCGAGACCAACCTGCACAGCATCAACCTAGAGGATGTGGGCGTCGTGGAAGCCATGCAGCGTGGCCGGTCCTCGCCGGGCTACGTCGATGCACGGTTTTCCCCCTATCACGAGGCCTGCATCCATTCGTTTGAGAAGCGCATCGCTAACGCCGTGGCCGCAGGGATAGAACTTGCCTGAAGTGGGAGGCTTGCCTGCGACGCCAGTCGACGATCGCGACTACGTCGGTTACGGCGACGACCTGCCGCATGCGCAATGGCCCGGCGGCGCGCGGATCGCGTTGAACATCAACGTCAACTTCGAGGGTGGCGGCGAGCGCTCGTTGATGGACGGCGACGGGACCTCCGAGGGCGTGCTGACCGACATCGGCGCGCCCGCGCTGCCGGGCCTGCGCAGCCCCTTGGTGGAAAGCGTGTTCGAATACGGCTCCCGTGTCGGCGGGTGGCGGCTGCTGAAACTGTTCCGGCGCTTCGGGGTGAAGGTGTGCCTGCTCGCCGTCGCGCGCGCCGCCGAGCGCAACCCGGCCCTGGCCTGCGCCTACCTGGCGGACGGGCACGAGCTGGTCAGCCATCACTACCGCTGGCTCGACTACCAAGTGATCCCAGAGGCCGTGGAGCGCGAGCACATCCGCCTCGCCTTTGAGACCTTCGAGCGTGTCTGCGGCGTGGCGCCTGTCGGCTGGATGACCGGGCGACCCGGCGCCAATACCCGCCGGTTGCTGGTCGAGACGGGTCGGCTGATCTACGACCGCGACGCGCTGAATGACGAGCTACCCTATTGGCGGCGGGTTTGCGGGCAGCAGCACCTGGTCATCCCATATTCGTTCGAGACCAACGACAACCGGTTCGACCAGAACCATGGCTTCTCCAGCGCCGACGACTTTGCCCGATACATGATCGACTGCTTCGACGTGCTCTATGCCGAGGGGGCGGAGCGGCCACGCCTGATGTCGCTGGCCGTGCATGACCGCCTGATTGGACGCCCCGGGCGGATCGCCGGGCTGATTCGGTTCCTCGAGCATGTGCGGGCCCATGACAAAGTTTGGGTGGCCACGGGACAGGAGATCGCCGAGCACTGGCGTCGGGTGCATCCGGCGCCAGTGTGACCTCAGAACGTAGGCGGCGTGTTGACCCAGACGACGCGGCAGGTCTCGTCGGAGGCAGCCCGGTAGCTGTGCTTATGGTCGGAGCCGAAATAGAAGCTTGAGCCGGCACGGATCAGGTACGGCGTGCCGTCAACGACCAGTTCCAAGACCCCGTCCAGCACCAGCCCGACCTCCTCACCGTCATGATTGAACGGTCCGCACAGTGTGCCATTGGCCGGCAGTTCGACAATCAGCGCCTCCAGCCGGCGGTCGGCGGCATAGGGTACTAGGCTCTCGGCGGTGGACCCGTCGCCTTCCGCCGGGTCTCCAAAGGTGGTGCGGGGCCGAGTCTCGGGCGAGTAGACGGTGCAGACCCTGTCGTCGGCGTCATCCATCAGTACCGCGACATTGACCCGCAGCGCTTGTGACAGCCGGTGGAGGGTGCTGAGCGAGGGCAGGACCCGCCCTGTCTCGATCCGCGAAAGCAGGCTTTCGGAACATTGCGCCCGCTCGGCCAGGTCGAGCAGGCGGAGACGTTGCATCTTGCGGAACAAGCGGACACGCCGGCCAATCTGACCCATCGGTCCTTGCAGGCTGGACTTGGCCGTCAAGACAGCACGTCGATCCCTTGGGGTCACCCGCAACGGGGGGGACTGTCCCACCCCCGGCTCAACCTGGCAACACCCGTCTGCCAGGCGGTTCAGGGCAGGCCCAAGGTGGCCACCCGCGTGATCATCGGTTCGTTCGACAACATCGTCGCTATGCCGGGCATCTTGGAGCTGCGCACGGTGATGCCACATCTATCCTCGTCCACGATCGACGCGGTGCTTACCCTAGCAACTCGCTCAGCGCCGCATCGAAGAACGGCCGGTCTTCTGGATTCCACAGCGCCATGTGGCCCCAGATCGACTGCACCGGCCGGCATTCCGCATTGGGCATTCGGGCGACTTCGGCGCGGTTGTCCACCGGCGGGAAGTAGCTGTCGTACTCGCAGGGCATGACGATCGCTCGCGCGGTGATCGCCCCCAGCGCGCGGTCCAGGTCGCCACCGTACTGGGGTCCGGCGCTGATGTCGCCGTCTTCCCAGCAGCGCAGCAACGACAACAGGTCATTGGCGTCCAAATGCAGGAACCCAGCCTCCCAGAACCGGGCTGAGAACTCGGCCGCAGAGGTGGCGCCGAATTGGCGGAACGCCTCGGTGCGGTAGAACGGTTCGGAGAATCCCCAGCCCGCATAGATCGTCGCAAAGGCGCGCAGGCCCCGGACCGGCGGCCTGGTGTAGAACCCGTCCTCAAATGCCGGGTCAAGCTCCAGGGCCCGGCGCAGCGAGAGCAGGAAGATCTTATTGAAATGCGCCGTGCGAGCCGAGCAGCACAGCGGCGCGATGGCGTCCATCATGTCGGGATACTGCGCGCCCCATTGATAGGCCTGGCAGCCGCCCATCGACCAACCGGCGACCAGCTTCAGGTGCTCGATCCCGAGCCCGTCCAGCAGCATGCGCTGCAGCCGGACGTTGTCGTGCAGCGTCACGCGCGGGAAGCGGCCGGCCTCGAAGGGTGCGGGCGTGTTGCTGGGCGAGGAGGAGACGCCGCCTGAGAGCAGGTTGGTAAGCACGACGAAGTGCCGCGCCGGGTCGATGGCGCGGCCTGGCCCGACCATGCAGATCTCCGCCTCTCGGTCGGTGCCGGAATACCAGGAAGGAATCAGCACGACGTTGTCGCGTGCGGGCGAGAGCATACCCAGGGTACGGTAGACCAGCTTGGCGCTGGGCAGGGTCTCCCCGCCCTGCAAGGTAAAGTCGGCGGCCTCGAAAGTTTGGCGACCGGTCATCGAAATCCCCTCAGGTACAGGTGAACACATTCTTACGCAACGAGCCGTGCACGCCCCAATTCGCGTCCACCACCTGGGTCACGCCGAAATCCGCGGCCACCGACATCAGCGCGATCGCCTCGTCCTCACTCAGCCGGTGCACCGTCATCAGGAAGCGCCGCATCTTGCGGAAGGCGTCGCGCATGGCGCGGTCCAGGCTCGCGTGGCTGGCCACTTCCACCTGCGCGTTGGGACCCAGCTCGGCGAGGTAGTTGGGGAAGGTGAAGCCATAGACGGACCATTGCTGGTCGGTTTCCAGCAAAGGGTGGTCCAGTCCCTCCAGGATCGTGCCACCGAGATCGGAACGCTTATGCAGGATGAATTCGAAGTCGCCGGTCAGTGAGGTCTCGATGGCGGTGCCGCCCAATTCGCTGTC
This sequence comes from uncultured Acetobacteraceae bacterium, assembly GCA_964247805.1. GTDB lineage: Bacteria > Pseudomonadota > Alphaproteobacteria > Acetobacterales > Acetobacteraceae > LMUY01. The sequence goes on from CAXTWC010000237.1 coordinate 7,446, forward strand.
GCCCTGGGCGGCGTGCGGGTCGCCGACCGACAGGAAGGCGCCGGGCACCGCGACGGGGTAGTACATCCTGGCGCCCTTGCCAATCCGCCAATCGTCGATGTTGCCTCCGGTATGGCCTGGCGGGATCGAGCTGACGAAGTCCGCCTCCGACGGGGCCAGAC
>CAXTWC010000238.1:0-7598 GCA_964247805.1 uncultured Acetobacteraceae bacterium
CCAGCAAGTTCCCACAGAGAGGCTTGGATGATCTGGCGCGAGCGCTGACAGAACCCGTCGCTTCCGCTTTGCAACAAGCGCCCGCGTTGCGCTCGGGATCATGCAGAACGCCTGACGCCGCAAGCTCCTATCAAGCTCATACGAGGAACATCCAGCATTCTGGCGCGAGTGCTGACAGAACCAGCGCGGCCGGCCACCGTCGTCCCGCGCATAATGGATGCGCCATACGTCACGCAGCGTTTGCACCATGGGCATGTCGCGGATCGTCGCCGACACGTCCGGTGCGTCCAGGGCTTCAAGCAGGACGAACCCGTCGTTGCCAATCTCCAGGGCGAGGACCTCACGGTCCTCACGGCGCTTGGGCAGGCGGTAATCCTCGACCCTGCGCCCATACCGCTTGAACCAGTCCGGGCGGGCGATCCCGCGCAGCCAGTCGGGTGCCACGGTGGCTAGGTCGTCCAACGTGGCGCGCAGTGTTTCGCCGACCAACTCAAGCAGGTGCAGGTCATGCACGGCGGCCAGCACGTGGGTGCTGTCCGTACGCTGCTTGCCACGTGCCTTGACCAAGCCGCGGGCCTTGAAGCGCTCCAGCATCCTGTCCAGCAGGAGGTGCTCCGCCCCTTGCCCGACAAGGCGGGCACGAAATTCCGCCAACACGCTGAAGTGGAAACCGGGATCGGTCAGCTCGAGCCCAAGCGCATATTTCCAGTCGATGCGGGCCCGAACGGCGTCAGCCGCCTGCCGGTCGCTCAGGTGCTCCAAGAACTGGAACACCGTGATCAATGCCAGGCGCCAGGGCGGCAGCCCGGGCTGGCCCCGGGTCGGGTAAAGCGCACGGAAGTCCGCATCCTCGAACATCGTGCTGAACGCGTCGCGCAGTCTGGTGACCACCGTGCCTTTGGGGAAGGCGCTACCCGCCACCCGAAGTGTCTCAGCAGGGATCTCACCGATCGGCTCAAGACGTAGGCTCATCAGGCACCTCCGTGCCGATGCTAACCCAACGCCTGATTTCGCCGACAGTATCTAGCTGATGTCGGCCACCCAGAGCTGGTTCGGCCCCGATGCGGTGAAGTTGCGATCGACCAGATCCGGCGCCGGCCGGGCGTCCTTGTCACGTCGCGTGGTCGTCGGGCCACCATGCCGATGGCTGGCGCCCACTAGTCCGGCCTGCTGCATCAGCCGTGCAATCCGCTTGCGACTATGTCGCTCGCCTCGGGCTTGCAGATCGGCATGCACGCGTGGGGCTCCATACGTCTGACGCGAGGTCGCATGCACGGTCCGAACCCGTTTCAGCAAAGCCTTGTCGGCAATGGCGTGAGCTGATGGCGGCCGGTGGATCCACGCATGGTAGCCCGCCTTGGACACGCCGAGGACGCGCGCCATCGTGGCAATCGGGAAACAGGCCTGGTTCGCGCTCATGAACCGGAAGAGCTCGACGGCACCGCGCCGGTCTCTCGTGCAAACCAGGCCGCGGCTTTTGAGAGAATGTCGCGCTCCACTCGAAGCTGCTTGTTCTCACGCCGAAGCCGGGCCAACTCGTCTCGCTCCGACGCTGCCAAACCCGGCATTGCCTCCTCCCGCCTGCCCTCCTGCTTGTCGGCCGCGGCCACCCACGCGCCAATCGACTGTGCCGTCGGTTCGAACTCTCGGGAAAGATCCTCAGGAGATCGTCCAGCGCGGACAAGGTCGATCATCTGACGGCGGAACTCAGGCGAATATGGTGGGCGGGTCTTCGGCATCAGGAGCACCTCTGCTGAAAGCTTCAGGGTGTCCACCAAACCGGGGCAATCCCAGGATCATTCCTCGCTGCCTGACGGCTCAGCGTGTCACCACACCCTGGGACTGAATACCTAGCGGGTGCCGGCGCGTATATGGCGGATTGAACGTGCCGGGCGCTATACAGCCGGTGCCTTCCTTAGCCATGATCGCTTGGTGCCGATCGACCTCTCCATGCTGCCCGACGAGGTGCGCGCGCAGGCCGCGACGATCGCGAGCCAGCAGGTCGAGCTCGACGCGCAGCAGGTCCGGATCGCGCTGTTGCAGGTGTAGCTGGCTAAGCTGCGCCGGCTGGGATTCGGCCGCTCGTCGAAGAAGCTCGACACGGCGAGCATACAGTTGGAGCTCGCTCTTGAGGACCTGGAGGAAGAGAGCGGCACCAAGGCCGCGGCACAGCCGCTAGAATCGGCCGGTAGCGAACTCAGCAAGGCCAAGCCTACGCAGCGACCGCTCCCGGCACATCTGCCGCGTGACGTCACCCTGCAACCGCCCGCGCCTGCCCGGCCCGTGGCGGCAGGCTACGGTCGCTGGGTCAGGACGTCACCGAAATCTTCAGACACCTACAGGCGTCGTTGCGGGTGATCAGGCACGTGCGGCCGAAGTTTTCCTGCCGGTCCGGCGAGACCATCAACCAGGCGCCTGCACCGCACTTGCCGAGTCTGCCGATACGTCTAATTACCGAGTGTGGCATCAGTCCGCGTCCAACCTGATGCGCCATGGCCGGGCCGGTGCGGGGCTGCTAGCGCATGTGCTGGTGGCCAAGTTATGCGACCACCTGCCGCTCTACCGTCAATCTGAGATCTATGCCCGTCAGGGTGTAGAGCTCGAACGCTCAATCCTTGCCGACTGGGTTAGTCAGGTGTCTGCGGTGATGCTGCCGCCGGTGGATGCACTCAAGCGCCATGTCCTGGCGGCCGGCCGTCTGCATGGGGACGACACGCCGGTCCCGGTGCTGCCGCCCGGCACCGGCAAGACCAGTACCGGCCGGCTGTGGGCGTATCTGCGCGATGAGCGAGCTTACGCTGGCACGACTTCACCAGGCTTGCGGGCACCCGAGGGCACACCTAGCCGGGTTCCGTGGCGTGCTGCAGGCCGACGGCTATGCCGGATCCGGCGGCTGGTTTAATACGGCCAAGTCGTCGAGGCCGCCTGCTGGGCGCACGTGCGCCGCAAGTTCCATGGCATCCACGCCGTCGGCGGCTCCTCGCCGCTGGCGGGTAAGGCGCTGGAACGGATCGGCCAGCTCTACGCCATCGAGGAGCGGATTAACGACATGCCGCCGGACCAGCGGCTGCGGGTTCACCAAGCCGAGGTCCTGCCGCTGCTGGAACGACCTCAAGCTTTAGCTCAAAACCACGCGCACCAAGCTACCCGGCCGCAGCGACATCGCGTCTGCCATCCGCTATGCCCTATTGCTGTGGGCGGCTCCGGTCCGCTACGCCTGGGACAACACCATCGCCATCGACGACAGCCCGGTCGAGAGGGCCATGCGGTCGGTGGCGCCAGAGCCAGAAAAACTGGCTTTTGCTGGATACGACGCCGGCGGCAGCTGCGCAGCCGCGACCTACAGCCTGATCGGCACCGCAAAGGTGAATGGCCTCGATCCCGAAATCTGCCCGCGATCCGTCATCGGCTGCATCGCAGACCACCCCGTGAACCAAGCGACGATGCTACTGCCCCGGGACATCGGCATCATCCAGAGACAAAGCCCGGCCTCATACCTGTCAACACGCGGAAGCTGCGATCATGGCCGGATGCTGACCCACCGGCGACGATCGGAGGCGCCAAATGTGCATTCCAGCCGCCCCCCTCACTTGATCCCTGTGTCCTCATTCGGATTGGCGTACATCCCCACCACGACCCTGAGAAAGGCCTCCACCTCCTCCGCAATCCGAATACCGGTTGCCCTGGCCTCAGCTCCAGCCGCGTTCTGGAGATCGGTCGTCATGTCGAGGGCATAGCGCCGGATGGTTGCCATGTCGGAGATGGTAAGGAGGTCCCTGGCGATCATGCGGTCCATGAGGCCGTGGAGAACCACGCTCAAGCTGGCTTGGCGGATGAGCAAATTGTCTAATTCATGAGACGGTTCAGGCATGTTGACTTGCTCACTAATCGTTATGAAGCTATCGCGTTCCAAAGGCCAAAGCGAGCTTACGCGTAACAGCGGGCATTCACGTCAAAACTCATGGGCCCTGAGGCCGCACGCCTTCACCAGTTAGCGAAGGTTATGGTTCGCAGATGCCGCCCACCCAAGTAGGAGACGGATCATGAACCGAAGCGAGGCCGCAAACTACTGGGCAGATACGGCAGTGAGTTACTTCCAGACGATGGCGCCGGGGCAAAAGCCGCCTACAACACCAGTCGAACAGGTCACAGCACGCCGCCGCCAAGAGCTGCCGTCTCCTGATCAGTCCCCATCGAGTGGTCCGATGCAAATGTCAGTGGAGCACAAGGTGGTCTTGCCCCCGAGTTAGGTCCGGTTGCTATGCGACTTTCCGGGCTGGTTGAGCTTGGTTGGCGAACGCTTGCGGGGTCAAGTTCCCCAGCGCCGAGTGCGGTCGCTCTTCGTTGGTGTGGATCCTCGACTCCTCGATCCGGTCCCGGGCGTCCGCCAGCGACAGGAACCAGGACGCGTTCAGGCATTCGGTTCGGAGCCGGGCGTTGAACGCCTCGATAAAGGCGTTGTCCGTAGGCGTGCCCGGCCTCGAGAAGCCGATCTCGACCTTGTTCAGATAGGCCCAGTGGTCCAGCAGGCGGCCTGCGAACTCCGGCCCGTTGTCCACCCGCAAACTCTTCGGTCTGCCGCGGACACGTGCCAGCTGGTCCAGCGCCTCGACCACCTGGGCGGCTCTGAAACTGGCTCTCGGTGCGGTCGAAAGCGCTTCTCGCGTATGCACATCCAACACGGTCAGGATCCGGAACGGGCGGCTGTCGAACAGCTGGTCGGACATGAAGTCCATGGACCAGACCTCGTTGGCACTTCCTGCTTCCGCGCGCCCTTGCCGGATGCGCCACGCCCGCTTGCACCAAGGCAGCTTGGTCCGGATTGAAAGCCCCTCTTCGCTGTAGAGCCTGTGGATCCTCTTGTGGTTCACGGCCCAGCCCTCCCGTCGTAGCAACACATGCAGGCGCCGGTAGCGGTAGCGCACCCGCACCGCCGCCAGGTCCTTCAGCCGCATCCGCAGGGCTGTCTGTGGATCCCGCCGGGACCGGTAACGCTGCACCGACCGGAGAACCTCCATCGCCGAACAGGCCCGACGTTCGCTGACCTCATAAGCGCTTCGCAGCACACTTACGATCTCACGACACACGCCAAGCCTCACCATTTTTTCGCAGAACATCCTGCAGCATCGTCTTGTCCAGGCTGAGGTCGGCGACCGAGCGCTTGAGCTTGGTGTTCTCCTCTTCCAGCTGCTTCAGCCGCCGGACCTCCACCGCCCCCATCCGAGCAAATTGCTTCTTCCACCGGTAGAAGGTCGCCTCAGCCACACCGAGCTTGCGGCAGATCTCCTCGATCGCCGCGCCGCCTTCGGCCTGCCGCAGGGCGAAGGCAATCTACTCATCCGACTACCGTTTCCGCTTCATGGCACCACTCCCTCCTCAGGAGTTCAAAGTGCCCGAAAGACTCGCGCTCGCCGTGGACCAGTTTCAGGGGTGAAGACCAGCGTGGGTGCCAAGACTGCATACATCGAGTCTGGAAGCCCGTGGAAGAACGGTTACGTAGAAAGCTTCAACGGTAAGTTTCGCGATGAGCTGCTGTCGTGCGAGATCTTCAACACGCTGGCGGAAGCGAAGGTGCTGATCGAGCAGTGGCGCGTGCACTACAACACCGCGCGCCCGCATCCCTCTCTGGGCTACCGTCCACCAGCCCCAGAAGTGATGCTCCCGATGCCTCCCCAGCCATCCACCGATCCTGGACCAGCCGGTTCAGCTCAACACTAGAGCCTTGTGCTCCACTTAAGCCTTCGGTCAGGCACGCCTTCTCGTTGTGATGTGGTGAGGTGATCTTACGAGTGATCGTAGGAGCGCTTGTAAGGAGGATGCTGGAACGCAGGATCGAGATCATCACGGGGCGGGATCGCCGCCGGCGCTGGAGCATCGCCGACAAGCTGAGGATCGTCGCCGAGGCGGAGGAGCCCGGCGCTTGCTTTGCGCATGTCGCCGACCGCAACGAGGTCAGCCGGGGATTGCTGTGGGACTGGCGGGCGCAGGTGCGACGCGGCACGCTTCGGCCGGAACCGCCTACGTCGTTCCTGCCCGTGCGTTGGGCGGAGGCGGCGCCGTTCGCAAAGTCCCGTCTTGCTGAACCGATCCAGCCCACTCCGCCTGCGCAAAACCTGACCAGCCCCCATCGAGTGGTCCGATGCAAATGTCAGTGGAGCACAAGGCTGAGGTGCCTGGCTTTGGTGGTCCAGATCCAGCGTTAGCCTTCAGCGGCTGCGGACGCCTTCCCCGGAGGTGAACCGCCCGTTAGCAAACGATATTCCTGCGGCGTCCGATGGCCGAAGCCCCTGTGAGGACGGCTCTCATTGTAGTCTCGCCGCCAGGCCTCAATCATACCCTTGGCTTCGACCATGGTTTCGAACCAATGCAGGTTGAGGCACTCATCCCGCAGAGACCCGTTGAACGTCTCGATGAATGCGTTGTCGGTCGGTTTGCCAGGCCGCGAGAAGTCGATCCGCACCTTGCACCGGTAGGCCCAGAGGTCGACCAGGTGCCCGGTGAACTCCGATCCGTTATCAGCAAACAGGTAACGCGGCGCCCCACGCTGTGCCACGAGGCGGCTCAGCACCTCCACAACGTGCTCGGCCTTGAGCCGCTGACCCACCTCGATAGCCAGCCCTTCACGACTGAACACATCGATCACCGTCAGCGCCCGGAACCTAGTGCGGCCGCTGAGCTGGTCGTGGATGAAGTCCAGGCTCCAAACCTCGTTCGCCCCTGTCGGCAGGAACCTTGTCTCACGCTGCACCACCATCTTGCGCCGCCGTGGGCGCTTGCTCCGCAATGCTAGGCCCTCCTCTCGGTAGAGCCGCCACACGGCATTGCGGCCCAACGTCCAGCTTTCGCGTCGAAGCGGGACATGGATCCGTCGGTAGCCGTAGCGAACCCGGGTCGCCGCGATGTCGCGCATGCGTTACCGGATTTCCAGCCGCGGATCACGTCGGCTTGGCTTGCGCTGCGTAGAACGATGCTGCCCCGTCAGGGAACAGGCCCGGCGCTGGCTGTAGCCGTAGATTGCTGCCACGTAAGCTACGACCTGTTTCATGAGCGCGGGCCGGGAAACTTTTTTGATAGCACGTCCTGCAACACGGCTTTGTCCAGGCTCAGATCGGCGACCAAGCGTTTCAGCCGAACGTTCTCTTCTGTCAGCTGCTTGAACTCACGGACCTAATCGATTTCAAGCCCGGCATATTGCTTCTTCCACCGATAGAACGTCTGCTCGGAGATACCGACCTTGCGGATCAAGTCGGCCACCGGCAGGCCCAACTCGGCCTGCTTCAGCACCGCGACGATCTGCTCCACCGAGAACCGCTTCTTCATGACAAGTCTCCTCATCCAAATTGGGGAAATCCGCCAAAAACTAACATCAAAACCGGACCATTTCTGCCATGTCACCTCAGTGGTGATCTCGCCTTTAAGCCACCGTCTAGCATGTCGCTTAAGCTACCTAAAATACTGGCGCCGGTCCGTAGTAGTTTTCAATTAGACCGGACTATGCGAGCCCATAAGGGGCGGCAACTTACGAGGCAGAAGGAAGCGATCACTAAACGAGGAGCATTCAGCGGATCTTCCAGAGGTTCTACTCCTCACCAAATTGT
>CAXTWC010000239.1:0-7502 GCA_964247805.1 uncultured Acetobacteraceae bacterium
TCCCACCACGCGGCGAACGCGGCCACCTCTGCCGCTGTTAGATGCAGGGCGTGCTTGGTCCGGCGATCCAAAACGTCCTCTGCCCGCCGGGCCCACTCGGTCGCGCGCAGGAACTCCGCCTCCCGCGCATAGAGCAGCCCGCCGAAATGCCGCCCCAAGCCATCGAGGCTGGTCGCTCCGTCCAGCAGGGCCTCCGCCCGTGTGCCGTACAGCCGGGCATAGTGCCGGGCGAGCGGTGCGGGCAACCAAGGATACCGGGCGGCAAACCCGGCGGCGAACCGGGTGAAGTCACCGCCAAGCATGTCGCCCCCCGGCAGCGCCGCCTTTCCCGTCCAGGCTGGCCCTGCGTTCGGTAGGAATACCGACAGCTTCTCCAGTGCGTGTTCGGCCAACCGGCGATACGTGGTGATCTTGCCGCCGAACACGCTCAGCATCGGTGCCTGGCCCTCCGGCGCCGCGACGTCGAAGCTGTAGTCCCGGGTCACGGCGGAGGCATTCGCCGCCTCCCCCGAATCATGCAGGGGACGGATGCCGGCATACGCCGCAACGATATCCGCCTCCGACAGGCTCGCCGCCAAATAACGGTTGGCGGCGCGCAGCAGGTAGGATCGCTCCGCCGGGTCGATCGCCACGCCCTCGGCCCGGCCTTCGAACGGCACGTCGGTGGTGCCGATCAGGCATAGATCGTCCAGGTACGGGATGACGAAGATCACTCGCTTGTCGTCGTTCTGCAGCAGATAGGCTTGCTCGCCCTGGTAGAAGCGACGCACGACCAGGTGGCTGCCCTTCACCAGGCGAAGCTTTGCCGGGCCGTTGCCGCCGACCACGCCGCTGATCACCCGGTCCACCCACGGCCCGGCGGCGTTCACCAGGATACGGGCGGTCACCTCCCGTTCACCCGCGGCGCCTTGCAGGGTCACACGCCACAAGCCGTCTTCGCGCCCAGCCCGCGTGGCCTCGGTGCCAACCAGCACGGTGGCGCCCCGCGCGGCCGCATCCAGCGCGTTCAGCACGACCAGGCGCGAATCATCCACCCAGCAATCGGAGTATTCGAACCCACGACGAAACCGCCGCTGCAACGGCTCACCCTCCGGCGCCGTGCGCAGATCCAGCGTCCGCGTGCCGGGTAGCACCGAGCGCCTGCCGATACGCCCGCCTAGATGGTCGTACAGGAACAGGCCCAACCGCACCATCCAGGCCGGGCGCTGGCCGCTGGCGTGCGGGATGACGAAGCGCATCGGCCACACGATATGCGGCGCGATTCGCAGCAGCACGTCGCGCTCCCGCAGCGCCTCCCGCACCAGGCGAAACTCGTGGTATTCCAGATAGCGCAGCCCGCCATGGATCAGCTTGCTGGAGCGGGAGGAGGTTCCCTCCGCCAGATCGCCCTTCTCGCACAGCAGCACCCGCAGTCCCCGGCCGGCTGCATCGCGCGCGATACCGGTGCCGTTGATGCCGCCGCCGATCACCAGGATGTCGAACGGTTCTGTCATGGATGCATCGCCCCTTCCGCCCCCGCTCCCACAGCCAGCCCGGCATTGGCCGGCGATGCTCTCCCAATGGAGCCAGGCGTTCTCGTCGTCATCCCAAAACGTCTCCGAACTGCAATATGCCTACGCCGCTTCAAAACGTAAGCACTAGGCCCGCTCGGACGCAGTGGGCCCGCTCGGAGACTCGAATGCTCGTTCATTTCACGCCTTCCTCCGGCATCGTCATCGCGATGCTGATCGGCTGCTTTATCCTGGTACTTGCCTTCGAGGCCACCAACGGCTTCCACGATACCTCCAACGCCGTCGCCACCGTGATCTACACCCACGCGCTCAAGCCCGTGCCGGCGGTACTCTGGTCGGGCCTGCTCAACTTCATCGGCGTGCTGGTGGGGGGCATCGCAGTCGCCTACGCCTTGGTCGAGATCTTGCCCCCGGACGTACTGACACCGCCCGACGGCTCCCCAGCGGTTCCCATGCTAGTGGCGCTGTTTGCCTCGGCGCTGTTCTGGAACGTGCTGACCTGGGCGTTCGGCATCCCCAACAGCTCGTCGCACTGCATCATCGGCGCGCTGATCGGCGTCGCTGCGTCCGATGCCTTGATGCAATCGCGCGGGCTGAGCCAGGGGGTGGATTGGCAGCAGATCATCACCGTGCTCAAGGCGCTGGCGATCTCCCCGATCCTCGGCTTCTTCGCTGCAGGCGGGCTGTATCTGGTCCTGCGCCTGGTGGTCCGCCGCGGCCACCTGTTCGAGCCACCGAAGGAGGGGGAGGCGCCGGTTTGGTGGTTGCGCGGCCTGCTGATCCTGACGTGCACCTCGGTCAGCTTCTCCCACGGCACCAATGACGGGCAAAAGAGCATCGGGCTGATCATGCTGACGATCATCGGCCTGATGCCCGCCACCTACGCGCTGAACCCGCAGGCGCCGCAGCAACTGGCCCAACTGAGCCAGAACGCGCAGACCGCCATCCCGCTGATCCAGAAATACGGCGATGACCTGAAGGACCGCGCATTGCAGGCCGCGACGGCATTGCAGCAGGCCGGACCCGGCATCGCGAGCAACGCCGCCCCGCCACCCGCCAGCAACGATGGCCAAACCCGCGCGACCCGGTCGCAATTGCGGGGCGACGTGTATTTCGTGCTGAGCGAGATGAAGCACGTCGGCGAAGTCCCGCAGGCCAGCGCCGAGGAGAAGGCCACGGCGGACAAATTGCGCAAGGACATGGGGCCGCCGGTGCAATACGCGCCCTACTGGGTCCGCATCCTGAGCGCGCTCTGCCTGGGGGCGGGCACCATGGTGGGGTATAAGCGCGTGGTCCGCACGCTCGGCGAGCGGCTGGGCAAGCAGCACATGACGCCGGGTCAGGGGGCGAGTGCGGAACTGGTCGGCTCGATCCTGATCGGCACGGCTGGGTTCACCGGCCTGCCCGTCAGCACCACGCACATCATCACCTCGGGCATCGCGGGAACGATGGTCGCCGGCGGCCAAGGCGTGGAGACGGGCATGCTGGTGCGCATCGCTCTGGCCTGGGTGTTCACGTTGCCGGTGACGATGCTGCTGTCTGGCGGCCTGTTTTACCTGCTCGCCAACCCGAATTTATGATTCTCTCTTTTTCGTGATCGTTCACGAAGTTGTCACGCCATCGTATGTCATCCGAGCGTAGTGTCTGCTTCAGAAAATGACCGGTTACCGGTGGTAGCCCTCTTCCTCGGGAAGAGAGCTGGGTGAGGGATCTAGTCGTAAGCTCGAAGCGTTGCAGACTATGCAAGGCCTCTCACCCCCGGCCCTTTCCGCACGGAGAGGGAGCAGAACACCAAACGTCGCCGGCAGGCTTAACGATAAGCAGACAGGCATCGCAATCATGGACTCGGAAAGCAGTTTTCCCCTCGACATTACTGACTTTCGGTGCACCGCAATCAGCCGCTCGAGCGTCGTCGTGGTGTTTGCCCCCACTGAGCGCCGCTACACCTATCCGTGGCACCACGGCGAGCTCGGCCTCGCGAAACCGACGATCGATGGTCCTACCGCCCCGCACGCGCCCGAGGTGATCGATTGTCTCGCGCGTGCCGTCGCCTACAAGGCTGTGCAGGATGCTGGGGGGTACGCCGCAATCTGCTCCGAGCCAGTGGTATCTCGGAAAACCGCCGCCCTGCTACAGGCCGGCTGGACCGCGCTGCGCCTCAAGTTCGCAACCCATGGGGTGCGGCCTGCAGATCGTGCGCCGCCTCACCTACTCCGCGGGCGCGTAGCTTGAACTTCTGCACCTTGCCGTTTTCGGTCTGCGGCAACGCGGTCACGAACTCGACGAAACGGGGGATGGCGAAGCGGGGCAAACGCGCGGCGCAGAACTGCACCAAGGCGGCCGTGTCGATTGCCTGAGCATCCCGTGTGACGATCGCGGCCATCACCTCGTCCTCCGCCAGGTCCGAGGGCACGGGGAACACGGCCACTGCGGCGATGGCCGGATGGGACAGCAGGATCTGCTCGACCTCGTAGGAGGAGATGTTCTCGCCCCGGCGGCGGATCGAGTCCTTCAGTCGGTCGATGAAGCGGAACTGGCCCGCCGCATCCCGGCTCACCCGGTCGCCGGTGTGGAACCAGAGGTTGCGCCACGCCTCAACCGTTTTCTCCGCCATGCCGAAATAGCCGGACGCCAGCGCGAACGGCTCGCGAGCACGGATCAGCAATTCGCCCGGCGCGTCTGGCGGCAACGGGTTGTCGTGCTCGTCCACCACGAGGGCATCGAACCCGTCATGGATCCGCCCCATCAGCCCGGGTTTGCGTGCGCCAGCTTTCTCCCCGATCACGAAATTGGTCTCGGTCGAGCCGAAGCCGTCCACGATGGCGATGCCGGTGCGCCCGGTGAAGTCCGCCATCAGCTCGGCGGGCACGCCGGGGCTTAGGCTACGCCGAATACGGTGCGCGCGTTCCGCCGGCGTTGCGGGACGGGACAGCAGGATCGGCACCATCGCACCCAACAAGTAGATCACCGTGGCGCCGCGTGCCGCCATCGTCTCCCAGAAGGCGGATGCGGAAAACCGTACCTCCGACACCATGTGCGCCCCGGTCAGTAGCGCCTGCGCCAGGGTGTTTAGCGCATTGACGTGGAACAGCGGCAAGGTGGTGCACAGCACGTCATCCGGCTGCACCTCGAGGAACTCCGCACTCAAACTGCCCCACCAGTAATACTGCGCGTGGGGCGAGACCACGCCCTTGGACGGCCCCGTGGTGCCGGAGGTATAGAGCACCGCGAACGGGTCCCCCGGCAGCACCGGCGCGCACGGCACGCCCGCCAACCGGTCCGGCATCGGGGCAGCTTCATAGCCCAGCTTAGGCGTTTCCAAAGCGCCGACGACCCAGATCCGGTCGAGCGGCAGCGGGTCAGACCCCATCGTGGCCAGGCGATCCAACAACGCGGCGTCGATCACCAGCAGCTTGGCGCCGCTGTTGCGCAGGTAGTATTCTATCTGTGGCCCCATCGCCGCCGTGTTGATCGGCACCAGCACGGCGCCGATCCAACCGCAGCCCAATACCACCTCCAGCAGCTCCGGACGGTTGGCGCAGAGCGTCGCCACCCGGTCCCCGCGCGCGATCCCCGCCGCCAGCAGGCTCGCACCACGCCCGGCTGCAACGTCCAGCGCCTGCTGCCCGGTCCAGCTCTGATCGCCGCAGGTGACAAGCGCGCCGTCGCCCGGCCGCGCCGCCCGCGCGATCAGCATCTGCGGAATGGTGCGCTGCATCGGCGGGAGGGTGTGAACGGTCAAGCGCAAGACTCCGGGATGATCGCCACGTGGTAAGCCCGACAGAGTTCGGCACATGTCTTGCAGTATCGCCAGCCGCCAACTGGAGAAAATCATGCGCGTGACCGTCCGATCCATCCTGCATCTCGCTGCTGCGGCCTTGCTCGGCACGGCTCTGCTGCGGGGTAGCCCGGCGATGGCGGACACGATCCCGATCGGCGTCGGCATCGACCCGGCCTTCGTGCCGTTCTTCGTGGCCAAGCGCGACGGCATCTTCCAGAAGCATGGGCTGGACGTCCGGCTCGTCTCCTTCTCCCAGGGCGGCGACTCGCTGGACGCGATGGTGGCCGGCCAGGTCGTGATGACGGCGTCGGCAGAGCCTTCGGCCATGATCCGCATGGCCCGCGCCGACGTGCACGCGATCGGCATCGTGGAGCAATCCGGCAGCTACCTGAAGATGGCGGTGCGCAGCGGCATCGACGACCCGAAGCAGATCCGCACCTTCGGAGCCGTACCAGGCGGGGCGATGGAATACCTGGCCGGCATCTCGATCGCAAAATTCGGCTTGGACCCGGCGACCACCAAGATCGTCAAGGCCGGCGTGCCGGAAATGCCCGCCCTGCTCGCCCGCGGCGACATCGATGCGTTTTGGCTGTTCGAGCCGTTCCCCAGCATGGCGGCCCGCAATGGCGGCAAGATCATGGCCCGCAGCCAGGACGTCGGCTACACCTATACCTTCTGGATCACGAGCATGCAGCCCTGGCTGGCCGCCCATCCGGACGACACGCAGAAGATCCTGGCCTCTCTCGCCGAGGCCTGCGAACTGACGACGTCTGACCCCGAGAAGGCGGCGGCGGCGGTGCAGGCGGAAGTGAAGATCCCCACCGCACAGACGCTCGGCTTCCTGAAGGAGGTGGATTGCAAGATGCGCGACTTCACCCCCGCCGACGACATGAGCTTCGGGGTGATCGCCAAGTTCCTGGCCACTGCCAAGATCACGCCAAGCCTGGTGGATTACCGCAGCCACCTGAACCTCGGCACCTACAAGCCGTAGCAAGCACTTCGTTCCTCCCTCCGTGCGTCACGGGGGAGGAACAAGGCCTGGACTTCTACCGCCGTGGGGGCGACAAGCCTCGTTCGCTTCGAACACCGAGCCCTGCATGGAATGGGAAGCACCCGCCATCGTGCTTGCCGCCCGCCCCTACGGTGAGGGTGACGCGCTGGCCACCGTCCTGACCGCCGAACACGGTGCCCATCGCGGCCTCGCCCGCGGCGGTGCGTCGCGCGCGCGGGCCGGCACCTGGCAACCCGGCAATCTGCTGCAGGTCCGCTGGGTGGCCCGCCTCGCCGACCAGCTCGGCGCCTTCACCGCAGAACTCGTGCACCCCGGCGCGGCCCTCGCCATGGATGACGCCCTTGCCCTCGCCGTGCTCTCCAGCGCCTGCGCGGTCGCCGAGGGGGCGCTCATCGAACGCGAACCCCACCCGCTCGTGTTCACCGGCCTCCTGCACCTCATCACCCGCCTCGCCAGCGGCCCGGCGGTGCTGAGCGACCTGGTGCACTGGGAATTGGCCCTCCTCGGCGAGCTAGGCTACGGCCTCGACCTCACCAGTTGCGCGCTCACCGGCGAGACGGAGGCGTTGGCCTGGGTTTCCCCCCGAACCGGCCGTGCCGTCAGCGAGGCCGCGTCCGCTCCGTGGCAAGGCCGGCTGCTCCCTTTGCCCGGCTTCCTCCAAGGCGGCGAACCCGATCCGGCTGGGTGGGTGGCCGGGCTGGCGCTCACCGGGCATTTCCTCGCCCGCGACGCCTTCGGCAGCCAGCACCGCCCCCTGCCCGCGGCACGCGACCGGCTGGCCGACCGGGTGGCCGCGATGGTCGCCCCATGAGCGCCCGCCCTTACCCCCGCCCGAATAAAAAAGCCCTCTCCCGCGAGGGGAGAGGGATAAGCAGCAGGGAGTAGCGTTCATGGACGAACAACGGACCCGACGCGGCCGCACGATCTCCCGCTGGGTGCTGGCGGCCGTTTACTTCGCCGCTGGCGTGTTCCACCTGTCCACGCCGGGCAGCTTCCTGATGATCACGCCCGACTGGGTGCCATTCCCACGCGACGTCATCCTGGCAACGGGGGTGTGCGAGCTGGCCGGGGCGGTCGGCCTGCTCACCCGGCGGTTCCGCCGCGCCGCGGGCATCGCGCTTGCGCTGTATGCAGTGTGCGTCTTCCCGGCCAACGTCAAACACGCGATCGACGGCCTGCCACCCGGCCAAATCCAACT
>CAXTWC010000240.1:0-7367 GCA_964247805.1 uncultured Acetobacteraceae bacterium
CGGTCTTGTCCTCGATGAAGTCGCCGAGGTGGCTGTCCTCCTCGTCGCCGATCGGCGTTTCCAGGGAGATCGGCTCCTTGGCGATCTTGAGCACCTTGCGCACCTTCTCGAGCGGCATGCCGAGCTTCTCGGCCAGCTCCTCGGGCGCCGGCTCGCGGCCGATCTCGTGCAGCATCTGGCGGCTGGTGCGGACCAGCTTGTTGATCGTCTCGATCATGTGCACGGGGATGCGGATGGTGCGCGCCTGGTCGGCGATCGAGCGGGTGATCGCCTGGCGGATCCACCAGGTGGCGTAGGTGCTGAACTTGTATCCACGGCGGTATTCGAACTTATCCACCGCCTTCATCAGGCCGATATTGCCCTCCTGGATCAGGTCCAGGAACTGCAGGCCGCGATTGGTATATTTCTTCGCAATCGAGATCACGAGCCGCAGGTTGGCCTCGATCATTTCTTTCTTGGCGCGCGCGCTATCTCGCTCGCCGCGGCTGACCGTCTGGTAGACCCGGCGGAATTCCTCGATCGGCAACCCGGCGTCTTGCGCCACGGAGCTAATCTTGGCACGCACGTCCAGCACCTCGATCACGTGCTTGGTGGTGAACGTTTTCCAGGCCCGGCTGTGCAGGTTCGCCACCCGCTCCATCCAGTTCGGATCCAGCTCGTTGCCGCGGTATTCCTTCAGGAACTCGTCGCGCGAGAGCTTGGACTGTTCGCCCATGCGCAACAGCATGCCTTCGAGCTGGTTCAGCCGCTGGTTCAACTGCTTGAGCTGGACGACCAGTTCCTCGATGCGGTTGTTGTGCAGCCGTACCTGCTCGACCCGGCCGATCAGCTCCTCGCGCTGCTTCTCGTAGCCCTTCTCCGAGCGGGCGTTCATATCCTCGCCGGAGGTGATCGTGTCGAGCCGGCGCGACTGCACCTTGCTCAGCTTCTTATAGAGCGACTCGATCTCTTCGAAGTTCGCGAGCACTTCCGGCTTCAGCTTCTCCTCGAGCGCCGACAGCGACATGCCGGGGCCTTCGCCCTCCTCGCTGTCCTCGTCGGTCTCGGGTGCTTCGGGCACTTCGCCGTCCGCGTTCTCAGTGATCGCCTCGGGTGGCGGAGCACCGGCACCTTGGGTGGCTTCCAGGTCCACGATGTCGCGCAGCAGCATGCGCCCGGCCTTCAGCGCGTCATGCCAGGCGATGATGGCGCGGAAGGTCAGCGGGCTCTCGCACAGCCCGCCGATCATCATGTCGCGGCCGGCTTCGATCCGCTTAGCGATGGCGATCTCGCCCTCGCGCGACAGCAGCTCGACCGACCCCATCTCGCGCAGATACATGCGCACCGGGTCGTCGGTGCGGCCGAGATTGCTCTCGTCCACATTGCCGGAACCCTCTTTTTCCTCTTCCTCCTCGCCCTCGGCCTTCTCGGTCTTGGCGGGGACGGCTTCGCCTTCCTCGGCCTCCTCGGCCTCGACGACCTGGATGCCCATCTCGCTGAGCATCGCCATCACGTCCTCGATCTGCTCGGAGCTGTTGTGCTCCGGCGGCAGGACGGCGTTCAGTTCGTCGAAGGTGATGTAGCCACGCTCCTTGCCGCGCGCGATCAGGCGCTTGACCGCGGCGACATTGGTATCGAGGAGGGTGGTGTCCGCGTCCTGCTCGGCAGTTGCGGATTCGGCGTTCGCGGCGGGTTTGGTCGCCATCGGGGCTAAAACTCCAAATCGTATAGGGGCCGGTCAGGCCTCGGCATCATCCAGCTGGGCATCGTCCGCCAGAGCGTCACGCGCGGCACACAGCGCGATCAGACGGTCCTGCGCGGCTTGCCCTGGGTCGCGCTGGAACGCGGCTCGGGCGGCCTCTACCTCTTCCTCTAGGCGGGGGCGGTTCAGCAGCCCGAAAAAATGCCACCATCCTGCCTCCGCCTCCGCCGGCATCGCCGCCGGGCCAGCACAGGCTGGAAGGGGCATGGGTCGGTTGGACAACAACAACTCTGCCTCTTCGGCATGTCCAGAGTGTCCGAGGTGGTTCATGAGTGCCGCAGAGTCAAGCACATCGGCAGAATCATGCCAGTGAAGCAGCGAGTCGCGCAGCCGGGCGTGGCCCGGCGACAACGGTAGGCTGGAGAGCGCTTCCGCCACGTCGTGGATCACTATCGGGTGGTTGATCAGGATCGCGATCAATGCCCGGTGCCGTTCGCTCACCACCTCGGTACCAGGCGTCGCGCGCGTCGGCGGGGCATGGCGCGGCGGCGCATTTCGGGCAGAGCCGGACTGCCGCCGGGTCGAGGCATAGAAGCGGTCGCGCAGGGCGGAGCGGTATTCGCTCGCCAAGCCCTTATCGCCGATCCGCGAGGCTGCCTCGTCCAGCCGGGCACGCAGGGCGGCGCGGGCTTCTGGCGTGTCGGCGGCGAACCCCTCGCGCAACAGGTCGAACAAGGCCACTGCGAGCGGGCGCTTGCCGGCCAGCACGCCCGCGAATGCCCCCGGACCGCCGCGCCGCACCAGGGTATCCGGGTCCTCCCCGGCAGGCAGAGTGCACAGGCAGAGCGTCCGGTCGGACGCGATCAACGGCAGCGCGATCTCGGCAGCGCGAGCGGCGGCCCGGGCGCCGGCGGCGTCACCGTCGAAGCAGAGCACGGGGGCATCGGACAACCGCCACAATTCCTCCAGTTGCCCGGCGGTCAACGCCGTGCCGCAGGGGGCGACGGCGCCACCGAAGCCAGCCTGGTGGAGCGAGATCACATCCATGTAGCCCTCGGCGACGATTGCGCCGTGGGGCGACTTGCGCACGCCCTCGCGGGCCACGTCGAGCGCGTACAGGGTGCGGCTTTTGGAGTAGACCGCGGTCTCCGGCCCATTGATGTATTTGGGTTTGGCGTCCCCCAAGGCGCGTCCACCGAAACTGATCGTGCGCCCGCGGCGGTCGCGGATCGGGAACATCACCCGGTTGTAGAACAGTTCTCGTATCGCCCCGTCGTCACGTGACTGCAGCAGGCCTGCCTCCGCCAGCCGTGACGGTTCGACCCCCGCGCGGCCCATCTCTCCAACGAGGTCACCCCGTCCCTCCCCCGACCAGCCCAGGCCGAAGCGGGCGATGGTCTCGTCGGTCAGTCCGCGGCCACGCAGATAGGCCAGCGCCTCCCGCCCTTCCCGCTCGTGCAGCCGGCGGGCGAAGCTGGCGGCGGCGAGGTCCAGCACACCCGTCAGGTCCAGCCGCTCGCGCTCGGCCTCCGCGGCTTGGGGCGAGGGCTTGGGCACGTCCAGTCCGGCCTCGCCCGCCAGACGCTCGACGGCCTCGATGAAGCCGGCCCCCTCCGTCTGCATGACGAAGCCGATCGCGTCGCCGTGCGCGCCGCAGCCGAAGCAGTGGTAGCCGTCGTCGTACACGTAGAACGAGGGCGACTTTTCGCCGTGGAACGGGCAGCAGCCTTTCCAGCTCTTGCCCGAGCGCGACAGTTTTACCTTGCGGCCGACCAGGGCCGCCATCGGGGTGCGCGCCCGCAACTCGTCCAGAAAGGCGGGCGGGAGCGCCATTAGCCGGCCAGCCGCGCCTTCACCAACGGGGTCGCCCGGGCCATGTCGAGCGACGCTGCGTGCTTGGCCTTCAGCGCGGCCATCACGCGGCCCATGTCCTTCGGCCCGGCGGCCCCCGTTTCGGCGACGGCAGCGTCCACGGCGGCCTTCACAGCGGCTTCGTCCATCTGCTGCGGCAGGAATCCCTCGATCACCGCGATCTCCGCCTCCTCCTTCGCCGCGAGCTCGGGGCGGTTGCCCTGGTTATACATCTCCACCGACTCCCGGCGGGACTTCACCATGCCGCGCAGCACGCCGGTGACCTGCTCGTCGGTGAGTTGCTCGGCCGGGCGGGCGGCGATGTCGGCGTCCTTCACCTTGGCGAGGATCATGCGCAGGGTGGAGGTGCGGGGAGCGTCGCCCGCCTTCATGGAGGTCTTCAGGGCGTCGGTGAAGTCGGTGCGCAGGGTCATGGGAGCGGTTCCGAAAGGGGGCGGCAGGCGATGACGTCGAGCAGACCTCGCACGCCATAGTCGATGATCTTGCGATCGCTTGTCACGAGCGGCATCCCGCGATGTCGGGCGGAGGCGATCAGGAGGCGGTCGGCCGGGTCGGGATGGATCTCGTTCGGCAACATAGCAGCGGCGGCGGCGATCTCAGCGGACAACCGCGATTCACGAAGACCGCTCAAGGCCCGGAACCGTTCGAACCAGACGATCGGGTCGGGATCGAACCGCACACGTGGGCCGTTGGCGCGCGGGCGGCCAAGCATGGCGATCTCCCAAGCAGAGATGGGGGAGTAGAAACCCTCGCCGATCGCAATAGCCGGTTCGAGTTGCTCCACCAGATCGGGCTCGAGCCGCCCACCGGCCATCCACATCAGCGCGCAGGTGTCGAGCAAGAACGCCATCAGTTGTGGATGATGCCCAGTTCGGCGTCCCACGGCTCGTTGTAGACTGGCTCGGTCAGGTCGACGCCCGGCGCAATCTCGAACGTCCCTCGCATCGAGCCATGCCATTGACGAAGCGCGGCCGCACTCGGAGGTGCGACGACACGCGCGACCGGCTTACCCCGCTTCGTGATAACAAGATCGTCGAGCTCACCCCGGCTAATCTGGTCGAAGAGATCGAGGCATTTCGCCTTGAATTCCGACGCGCTAATTTCGATGCTTGCCATCCACCAATATGGTCATGTCACATGACCAGTTGCAAGCTGGGAAAAAACTTCCCACCATGTCTCCCATGGACATTGACGACACCCTGGCCCGCCTTGGCGGTCCCGAAGCCGCGGCGCGCCTCACCGGGGTAGGCCTGGAGGCTATCCGCAAGTGGCGTCAGGCCCGCGCGATTCCGTCCAAGCACTGGTCGGCCATCGTCACTGCCACCGGCCTGTCCTTCTCCGACCTGCAACCCGCACCGCCGAGTACCCCCATGACCCAGACCGACACAGCTCCGCCCGGAGCCACCGCCGCCCTCGTGCTGGCCGATGGGGCCGTGTTCTGGGGGCGTGGGTTCGGGGCGCACAGCGACGGCCGGGTGGGCGAGCTGTGCTTCAACACCGGCATGAGCGGCTATCAGGAGACGCTGACCGACGCTTCCTACGCCGGGCAAATCATCACCTTCACCTTTCCCCACATTGGTAACGTCGGCACCAACGCCGGCGACATGGAGGCGATCAACCCCGCCGCCCTGGGCCTGGTGGTGAAGCAGGACGTCACCGAGCCGTCCAACTGGCGCTCCACCCAGCATCTGGACGCCTGGCTCAAGGCGCAGACCTTGCCCGGCATCGGCGGCGTGGACACCCGCGCGCTGACCCTGCGCATCCGCGACGGCGGCCCTCCTACCGCCGTGCTCGTCTTCCCGGCAGACGGCCGGTTCGACATCGCCGCCCTACGCGCCCGGGCCCAGGGCTGGCCCGGGTTGGAGGGAATGGATTTGGCGAAACAGGTGTCCTGCACGCAGAGCTACGAGTGGGACGAGGGCACTTGGTCGTTCGAACACGGCTTCCAGACGCAGAGCGCGCCGAAGCACCACGTCGTCGCGGTGGATTACGGGGCCAAGCGCAACATCCTTCGCTCGTTGGCCCAGGCCGGCTGCCGGGTGACGGTGGTGCCGGCGGACACCACGGCGGAGGGCATTCTGCGTCACAAGCCGGACGGGGTGTTCCTGTCCAACGGCCCCGGTGACCCGGCGGCCACGGGCGAGTACGCGGTGCCGGCGATCCAGGGCGTGCTGGACGCCAAGGTGCCGGTGTTCGGCATCTGCCTAGGCCACCAATTGCTAGCGCTGGCGCTGGGGGCCCGCACCTACAAGCTGGACCGCGGGCATCGCGGGGCGAACCAGCCGGTAAAGGAGCTGGCGACCGGGCGGGTGGAGATCACCAGCCAGAACCACGGGTTCGCCGTGGCGGACGATAGCCTGCCGGAGGGGGTGACGATCACCCACACCTCGCTGTTCGACGGCAGCAACGAGGGGATCGCGTGCGAAGGCCGCCGGGCGTTCTCGGTTCAGTATCATCCGGAGGCTAGCCCGGGGCCGTCGGATAGCGCGCACCTGTTCAGGCGGTTCACAGCCATGATGGCTGGTTCGGTCGCGTAATACCCCTCACCCCGGCCCTCTCCCGCAAGGGGAGAGGGAGAAGGTTTTTCCCACATGCCGAAGCGCACCGACCTCAAGTCCATCCTCATCATCGGCGCCGGCCCGATCGTCATCGGTCAGGCTTGCGAGTTCGACTACTCGGGCGCTCAGGCGTGCAAGGCGCTGCGGGCGGAAGGCTACCGCGTCATCCTGGTCAACTCGAACCCCGCCACCATCATGACCGACCCGGGGCTGGCGGATGCCACCTACATCGAGCCGATCACGCCGGATCTGGTCGAGAAAATCATCGTCCGCGAGAAGCCGGACGCGATCCTGCCCACCATGGGCGGGCAAACCGCGCTTAACATCGCCATGAAGCTGCACGCCGCCGGCACCCTGGCCAAGCACGGCGTGGAACTGATCGGCGCCAAGGCCGACGTCATCGACCGCGCCGAGGACCGGCTGAAATTCCGCGACTGCATGTCGGGCATCGGCATCGAAGGCCCCCGCTCCGCCATCGCGCACTCCATGGCCGAGGCCCGCGACGCCGTGGCGCAGATCGGTCTGCCAGCGGTGATCCGACCCTCCTTCACCCTGGGCGGCACCGGCGGCGGCATCGCCTATAACCGCGAAGAATTCGAGGCGATCGTCACCTCCGGGCTCGACGCCTCCCCTACCACCGAGGTGCTGATCGAGGAGAGCATCGTCGGCTGGAAAGAGTTCGAGATGGAAGTCGTGCGCGACTGCGCCGACAACTGCATCATCGTCTGCGCCATCGAGAACGTGGACCCGATGGGCGTGCACACCGGCGACAGCGTGACCGTAGCCCCCGCCCTCACCCTCACCGACCGCGAATATCAGCGCATGCGGGACGGCTCCATCGCCTGCCTGCGCGCCATCGGCGTCGACACCGGCGGCTCCAACGTGCAGTGGGCAATCAACCCGGTGGACGGCCGCATGCTGGTGATCGAGATGAACCCGCGCGTGTCCCGCTCCTCCGCGCTGGCGTCGAAGGCCACCGGGTTCCCGATTGCCAAGATCGCCGCCAAGCTCGCCGTCGGCTACACGCTGGATGAGCTTGCCAACGACATTACCAAAACGACCCCGGCCGCGTTCGAGCCGACGATCGATTACGTCGTGGTCAAAATCCCGCGGTTCACCTTCGAAAAATTCCCCGGCACCCCCGCCCTGCTCTCCACCGCCATGAAGTCCGTCGGTGAGGCGATGGCGATCGGCCGCTCCTTCGCCGAGGCGCTGCAGAAGGGCCTGCGCTCGATGGAGACCGGCTACTCCGGCCT
>CAXTWC010000241.1:0-7297 GCA_964247805.1 uncultured Acetobacteraceae bacterium
CCGGATCGCCTCTCGCAGGATCGATACGCCCAGATCGAGTTCATCCTCTGTGATCGTCAGCGGTGGCGCGATCCGCATCACGCCGCCGGAGCTCCCGGCCCGCACGATATTGGCTGACAGCCCCAGTTCTAACGCCCGGTCGGTGACCGCATCCGAGAGTGCGGTGGCGGGCCTTCCAGGCGTGTCGACGAATTCCATCCCGACCAGCAAGCCGCGACCACGAACGTCACCAACGCAGTCGTATTCTGCCTGGATGTCCTGCAGCCCGGCGCGGAGCCGAGCGCCCATGGTCGACGCGCGTGCCGCCAGCCCGTCGCGCTCGACGATCTCCAAGACCTTCAGCCCGACCATCGCAGGAAGCGGATCGTTCACATGGGTGGTGTAGAACAGGAAGTCGCGCGCATCGCACTCGGCGGAGATCGCATCCGTCGTCATCACGGCAGATAGCGGCAGCCCGGCGCCCAGCGTCTTGGACAAGGTCAGGATGTCCGGCACCACACCGTCCCGCTCGAACGCGAACATCAGGCCGGTGCGGCCGATCCCGGTCTGGGCTTCGTCCAGGATCAGCAGCATTCCGCGCTCCCGGCACTTGGCCTGCAACGCCTTCAGATAGCCGAGTGGAAGATCCAGGATGCCGCCGCTGGACAGCACCGGCTCTGCGATGAAGGCGGCGAGGTTGCCGGTGCTCTGCCGGTCCAGCAGGTCGAAGCTGTCATCCAGCTCCTGCTGCCAGGTGACGCCCGGAAAGCGCGGACGGAACGGATTGGGGGCGGGAATCGCGAACGACCCGGCCGCGACCGGGCCATAGCCGCGCCGTCCGGCCTTGTAGGTCACCGCCGCGGCGCCGCCCGTCATGCCGTGCCACGACTGGGCGAACCCCACGACCTCCCACTTGCCGGTGACCAGCTTGGCGATGCGGATCGCCGCCTCGTTCGCCTCGCCGCCGGTCGAGAGCAACATCACCCGCGGCAGTCCCGGTACCAGCCCGGCGAGCCGCTCGGCCAGCGCGATCACCGGTTCGCTGAGCATGGAGGAGAACAAGTGCACCAGGCGGCCAGCACCCTCCCGGATGGTCTCGGTGATTTCGGGATGCGAATGGCCGAGGATGGCGCTCATTTGGCCGGAGGTGAAATCCAGCACCCGGCGGTCATCGGCGTCATACACGAAGGCGCCAGCGGCTCGATGCGCGACGAACGGCACGAACTCGCCACCGAACCGCATCAGATGACGATCTTGATTGTTGCTGGCGCGAGACGACATGATGCGGTGCATTCCTGAACTGCATGGCAGCTTAGCGGCCCTGAATCGCACGCGCAATTTGCGACTGTGTCTTTCGGGAGGCAGAGCAACTTTCCGTAAGTCTCGACCGGGACGCAGGTGCAATTTCGCTTGCGAGGCGATCACCTTACTGTAGTGTAATCCAAGTCACGAGAACTTGAGGAAAAACTAATGCGCCGACTCTTTGCTCCGCTCGCCCTCTGCTTCGCGCTGGGTGCGTGCACGATGTACAACCAGCCGGGCACGTCCCCGAGCGCTTTTGACGGTGTCTATCAGGGCACCATGACAGCCACACATTCCACCAACCAAGGCGGCGTGCCCAGCATGTCCTGCGGGACCGTGGGCCAGCAGAACGGCTCCTTGACGGTGCAGAACGGCACGGTCGTTTGGCCGAACGGCGGTGGCACGTTCTATGCCCCGGTCAGCAAGGATGGTGCATTCACGGCGCAGAACGGGCAGACGTTCTTCTCGGGCAAGATCACCAACCGTTCGATGGTTGCTCGTGGCAACATCTCTGGCTGCCACACGGTCTACGACCTGACCAAGCCCGCCTAAATCTTCGAACCGGGTCGGCGCTCGCCGCCGACCCGGTTGCACGCTGCGACACCGGGCCCGCCCTTGCATCAGCAGGGCGGGCTTGTTATTTGTGGCCTACGGTTGCCGTATAGGGAAACCAGTGCACGCATTGGTGAAGCCGCCTAGCCAGTCGGAGCGTTTGTTCACCGTCACGGAACTGGCGGCAGAACTGGGCGTGACCGCACGCACGCTGCGGTTCTACGAAGATCGCGGCCTGATCTGCCCGCGTCGCCTCGGAACCACCCGGGTCTACTCCAACCGCGACCGTGCCCGCATGGTGCTCATCCTGCGTGGCAAGCGACTCGGCTTCTCGTTGCGGGAAATTACCGAGTTCCTGAACCTGTACGACGCCGACCAGACCGGGACGGAGCAGCTTCGCGCCCTGGATGCCGCCGTTGCCCACCGCATCTCCAACCTGGAAGAGCAGCGGACAGCGCTGACGCAAACCCTGTCCGAACTGCGCGAGATCGCCCGTCAAACCAAACAGATGCTCGCCGAACGAGCTGAATAAGGGATCCATCATGGCCGCAGCCTCCCCCATCGTCATTGCCGGTTACGCCCGTTCGCCGTTCACCCTGGCCAAGAAGGGTGGGCTGGCGCGGGTCCGCCCGGACGATCTGGCCGCCCAGGTGATCCGCGAGCTGATCGCCCGCACGAAGGTGAAGCCCGAGGACATCGAGGACGTCATCATGGGCTGCGCATTCCCCGAGGGCGAGCAGGGCATGAACGTCGCCCGGCTGATTGGCTTGCTTAGCGATCTACCGATCTCGGTTGCCGGGATGACGGTGAACCGGTTCTGCGGCAGCTCGATGCAGTCGGTGCACATCGCGGCCGGGGCGATCGCGATGGGGGCGGGCGAGGTGTTTATCTGCGCCGGGGTGGAGAGCATGAGCCGTATCCCGCTCGGCGGTTACAATCCGCTATTCAACCCAGTGCTGCAGCATAAGCAGCCCGGCGCCTACATGGGCATGGGCGACACGGCGGAGAACGTCGCCAACCAATGGCAGGTGCCCCGCGTGGAGCAGGAAGCGTTCGCGGTGAAGAGCCACGCGAAGGCCGCCGCCGCGCAAGCCGAGGGCAGGCTGGACGCCGAAATCGTCGCCATCCGCGACGGCAAGACCGTCGTGGAGAAGGACGGCTGCATCCGGCCCGAGACCACGGCCGAGGTGCTCGCCGGGCTCAAGCCTGCGTTCGACAAGGATGGCACGGTGACCGCCGGCACCTCCTCCCCGCTGACGGATGGGTGTGCCGCCGTGCTGGTGACCACCGAGGCCTACGCCGAGCGCCACGGTCTGACGCCGCTGGCCCGGGTGCGTAGCCAGGCGGTGGCCGGATGCGGGCCGGAGATCATGGGCGTGGGCCCGATCAACGCGACCCGGAAGGCGCTGGCCCGGGCGGGGATCGAGATCGGTGCGATCGATGTGGTGGAGTTGAACGAGGCGTTCAGCAGCCAGGCGATCGCCAGCGCCCGCGACATCGGCATCCGCGAGGAGACGCTGAACCTGGATGGCGGCGCGCTCGCGATCGGCCATCCGCTGGGTGCGACCGGCGCGCGCATCGTGGGCAAGGCGGCCAGCCTGCTGCAGCGTACCGGTGGCCGGTACGCCCTCGCAACCCAGTGCATCGGCGGCGGGCAGGGCATCGCCACGGTGCTGGAGCGCGTGTGATGGCCATTCGGAAGGTCGGCGTCATCGGCGCCGGTGTCATGGGCGCCGGCATCGCGGCCCAGGTGGCCAATGCCGGCGTGCCAGTCGTGCTGCTGGACATCGTGCCGCCGGGTGCGAACGACCGGTCGGCGGTGGCCAGCGGTGCAGTAACCAAGATGCTGAAGACCGACCCGGCGCCGTTCATGAGCACGCGTGCCGCCAAGCTGGTCGAAACCGGCAACATCGAGGACGACCTCGGCCGCATGGCGGAGTGCGACTGGATCATCGAGGTGATCGTCGAGCGGCCCGACATCAAGCAGCAGCTATACCGCAAGCTGGAGGCGGTGCGTCGGCCAGGCACTGCGATCTCCTCCAACACGTCAACCATTCCGTTGCGCGTGCTGACGGAAGGAATGAGCGAGCAGTTCCAGCGCGACTTCCTGATCACGCACTTCTTCAACCCGCCGCGTTACATGCGCCTGCTGGAAGTCGTGCCCGGGCCGCATTCCGACCCGGCGACCGTGCAGGCGGTGAGCGAATTCGCCGACATCGCTTTGGGTAAATCCATCGTCGTGTGCAACGACGCGCCCGGCTTCATCGCCAACCGCGTCGGCAATTACTGGCTGCAAGTGGCCGTTGTGGAAGCCTTCGACGGCGGGCTGACGGTGGAGGAGGCGGATGCGGTCATAGGACGCCCCTTCGGCATTCCCAAGACCGGTGTGTTCGGATTGCTGGACCTGGTCGGGCTCGACCTGATGCCGCATGTCAACGCGAGCCTCGCCCGCACACTGGCGCCGGACGATGCGTTCCATGCCTCCAACCGGGACATGCCGCTGCTCGGCCGCATGATCGAGCAGGGAATGATCGGGCGAAAGGGCAAGGGCGGCTTCTACCTGTTCGACCGCAAGACGCGAAAGAAGCAGGCGATCGATCTGAAAACGGGTGAATACCGTGCGGAGATCAAGCCGGACGCACCCGAACTGCAGGCCCGCGATTTGACGCAGTTGCTGAGCGCCCCCACGAAGATTGGCCGGTACGCCTGGGATGTGATGGGCAAGACGCTGGCGTATGCGGCCAGCGTGGTGCCGGAAGCGGCGGGCACGCTGGTGGATGTCGATGCCGCGATGCGCCTCGGCTACAACTGGCGTTGGGGTCCGTTCGAGCTGATCGATAAGCTCGGGACCACCTGGTTCGCGGACCGGCTGCGGGCCGAGGGCAAGGCGGTACCTAAGCTGCTCGACATCGCCGCCGGTCGCCCGTTCTACCGGGTGGAGGCGGGCCGTCAGCAATTCCTCACGCTCGAGGGCGAGTATCGCGACGTGCAGCGCGCGCCGGGTGTGCTGCTGCTGGAAGACATCAAGCGTGTTTCGCAGCCGGTGCTGAAGAACAGTTCGGCGAGCCTGTGGGACATCGGCGACGGGGTGGTGTGCCTGGAGTTCACCAGCAAATCGAACTCGCTGGACGAGGGCATCATCGGCCTGCTCGGCAAGACGATCGCGCTGGTGAAGGAGAAGTACAAAGCCCTGGTGATCTACAACGAGGGCCAGAATTTCTCGGTCGGAGCCAATCTCGGCACGGCGCTGTTCGCGGCGAACATCGCGGCCTGGGGTGAGATCGAGAAGGCTATTTCCGGCGGTCAGCAGACCTACAAGCAGTTGAAATATGCGCCGTTTCCAACCGTGTCGGCCCCGGCCGGTATGGCGTTGGGCGGCGGGTGCGAGATCCTGCTGCATTCCAGCGCGGTGCAGGCGCATGCCGAGAGCTATATCGGCCTGGTCGAATGCGGCGTCGGGCTGTTGCCGGGCTGGGGCGGCTGCAAGGAAATGCTCGTCCGGTGGAAGACGCTGGGCAAGTTGCCCAATGGCCCGATGCCGACACCTGCCAAGGTGTTCGAGATGGTGAGCACCGCCACCACGTCCAAATCGGCGGCGCAGGCGAAAGAGTATCTATTCCTGCGACCCACCGACGGAATCACGATGAACCGTGACCGGTTGCTGGCGGATGCCAAGGCGAAGGCGCTCTCGCTGGTGGAGGGCTACCAGCCGCCTGAGCCGCGGGAGATGCAATTGCCCGGCCCGTCTGGCGCCTTGGCAATGAAACTAGCGGCGCAGGGTTTTCATAAGCGCGGCATCGCAACGGACCACGATCTAGTGGTTTCCAGCGCGCTGGCGGACGTGTTGTCGGGTGGCGATACCGACCTGATGGACACCGTCAGCGAGGACAGGATGCTGGCGCTGGAACGCGCCGGTTTCATGAAGCTGATGAAGACACCGGCGACGCTGGCCCGCGTGGAACACACGCTGGTTACGGGTAAGCCGCTGCGGAACTGAGGTTTCTCACCCCGGCCCTCTCCCAGTGGGAGAGGGAGAAGAAAAAGCCCTCTCCCACTGGGAGAGGGTTGGGTAAGGGAGCTTTCACAAGAAAGAGGCCCATCATGCAAGTCTACAAAGCCCCCGTCCGAGACATGCAGTTCGTCATCCACGAACTCCACGATAGTACCGCGCTGACCAAACTCAGAGGCCTCGAGGAAGTCACACCCGATCTCATCGACAGCATCCTCGAAGAAGCCGGCAAATTCTGCGAAAACGTGCTCTTGCCGATCAACGCCAGCGGTGACGAAGAAGGCTGTACCTACGAAAACGGCGTCGTGCGTACGCCGAAGGGTTTCCGGGAAGCCTATCAGCAATTCCGTAATGCCGGCTGGACCGCGATCGCGTCCGACCCGGCGTATGGCGGCCAAGGCTTGCCCGAAGTAGTGAACAAGCAGATCGAGGAAATGACCTCGGCCGCCAATCTCTCCTTCGGCCTGTATCCGGGGCTCACCCACGGCGCGTATCAGGCCATCCTCGACCATGCCTCGGACGACCTGAAGCAACGCTATCTGCCCAAGATGGTGGACGGCACTTGGTCCGGCACGATGTGCCTCACCGAGGCGCATTGCGGGACCGATCTCGGCATGCTGCGCACCAAGGCCGTGCCGCAGGAGGATGGCAGCTACAAGATCACCGGCAGCAAGATTTTCATTTCGGCCGGCGAGCATGATCTCACCGACAACATCATCCACCTCGTGCTGGCCCGCATGCCCGACGCGCCGGCCGGCATCAAGGGGATCAGCCTGTTCCTGGTCCCCAAATTCCTACCCGACGATGCGGGTGGACCAGGCGCCCGCAACGGCGTGGTGTGCACCGCGATCGAGCACAAGATGGGCATCAAGGCGTCCGCGACCTGCCAGATGAGCTTCGACGAGGCCACCGGCTGGCTGGTGGGCGAGAAGCACAAAGGCATGCGCGCCATGTTCACCATGATGAACAGCGAACGCCTGTCGGTCGGCGTGCAGGGCTTAGGCGCGGCCGAAGCCGCCTACCAGGGCGCCGTGTTCTACGCCAAGGACCGCATCCAGGGCCGCTCGCTGTCTGGCACCAAGGACAAGAGCAAGGCAGCGGACCCGATCATCGTGCATCCGGACGTTCGCCGCATGCTGATGACCATCCGCGCCTACACTGAAGGCTGCCGCGCGTTCGGTGGTTGGGTGGCACAGCAGCTCGACCTGGTAGCCCGCTCCGACGATCCGGCGGTGCGTGCCGAGGCGGAGGATTTCACCGCCCTGATGACTCCGGTGGTCAAGGCGCTGTTCACCGATCTCGGCTTCGAGATGGCCAGCATGGGCATGCAGGTCTATGGCGGCCACGGCTACATCCGCGACCACGGGATGGAGCAATACGTGCGCGACGCCCGCATCTCGATGATCTACGAGGGCACCAACGGCATCCAGGCGCTCGACCTGGTCGGCCGCAAGA
>CAXTWC010000242.1:0-7273 GCA_964247805.1 uncultured Acetobacteraceae bacterium
GTTGTAGTACCAAGCCATCTTGATCGCCGTGTCGTTCGCCTCCGACCCGGAGTTGGAGAAGATCACCCGCGCATTCTCCAGCGGCGCACGCGCGGTCAGCATCTCCGACAACTCGATCAGCGGGCCGTGCGACTTGGCGGTGAACGAGTGGTAGAAGGGCAGGGTGCGCATCTGGTCATACGCCGCCTTCGCCAGCCGCTCGTTGTCGAAGCCGAGCGATGCGCACCACAGCCCGGCGACGCTCTCGATGTATTCCTTGCCGTCCTCGTCCCAAACGCGGATGCCCTTTCCGCGTGCGATCACCAGCGGGCCGGCTTCCTCATGCGCCACGAGATCGGTGTAGGGATGCAGCGTGTGTGCGATGTCACGCGCGGCGGCAGAGTTCGGGCGGACGGCCATGGAAAGCTCCTGCTGCGGAAAGCCGGACACTACGCTCCCGGACAGGCCGGGGGGAACCCCTCACGGCTCCCGCTTCCGGTCCAGCCGGCAACGGGGTAGAAAGCCATGCCACCACAGGAGAGTCAGGATGCGGCGACAAGCGTTGGCAATGGCGGCGGTGATCGGCTGCCTGGTTTCCGGCAATGCGGCGATGGCTCAGCAGAACAGTCGCAGCAGTCCCGCACCACGTAGCCGCATCGACGAATCGGACGATAAACTGCCGCCTTCGGTGCCGCCTGCGGTTTCGACCTTGGCGCCGGTACGGGGCGTCTCCGGCCCCCGGCTCGAGCCCGGTGCGGTGCTTTGCCGGACCGAGGAGGACCTGCAGCACCGCGCCCAGGTCAGCCAGCGGCGGGCGGACGGCGTCGCCGATGCCGGCAACCCGCTGGAGGGCTGCCGCCTGATGGCGCAGGAGCGGGGCGTCGAGATCGTGGATCGCCACGGTATGGGCCGCACCGAGATCAAGGTGAAGCCGGGCGGCGAGACCGGATGGACGGACGCCTACGTTCGCTGACCCGGCGGCTTCGGCATGATCCGGCTTGGCGTGCGCGTCCTGTTCCTGCTCGGTCTGGTGTTTCTCGTCGCCGCAGCGTGGCAGGCGAAGTCTACCCGTGCCTTCCTGAACCTCACGGCACGGGCCCAGGGCACGGTCGTGGCACCGGGCGTGGGAAGCCGCGGCCCGCTGATCCGGTTCGACACCCCCGATGGCCAGGTGATCGACTTCGAGCAGCAGGGGCGCGGACCCACAGGCAAGGTCGGTGAGACGGTCGGCGTGCTATACGTTCCCGCCACCCCCGAACAGGCGCCGCGGGTGGAAAGCCTGGTCGACCTATGGCTTGGGGCCATGATCTGCGGGGTGGCCGGGGTCGGCTGCCTGTTCGCCGCATGGATTTTGAGGCGCGTGAAGCCCAGCGTGCGCCTGGCCTAGTAGAGCGGTTACAAGCCGTATGGTGTGTTACGCTTTGGCAACGTACTACCGCGACGTACGGGGTGGGGTGGCAACGCGCACCCCACCCTACGAGGTTGCTGGATTAGCTCGCTGCCCGGCGTTCCGCCGCTTCTTCGGCGCTCGCCACGCCGCCGTGGGCGGCCGACCAGGCGACCGGGTTCTCCAGAAAGCGTCGCACCTCCGCCAAGGCCGGCTCGGCGAAATACGGCCGGTCGCGGCAGGCGTCCAGCACGTCCCACCAGGTGCACAAGTGGTGCAGGCTGATGTCCATCTCCGCCAGCGTCTCGAAGCTGCCGGGGAACACGCCGTAGAAGAACACGACGAAGGCATGGTTCACGATCGCCCCCGCGTCACGCAGGGCTTGGGCGAACTGGATCTTGCTGCGGCCGTCGGTGGTCAGGTCCTCCACCAACAGCGTCTGCTTGCCCTCGGGAACGTCACCCTCGATCAGGGCGTTGCGACCAAACCCTTTCGGCTTCTTGCGGACATAGGCCATCGGGGCCAGCATGCGGTCTGCAATCCAGGCCGCGAAAGGAATGCCCGCCGTCTCACCGCCAGCGACCGCTTCGATGGTTTCGTAACCGATGTGGCGGCCGATCTTGTCCACCCCCAACTCGCAAATCTTCGCGCGCGCCCGCGGAAAGTAAATGATGCGCCGGCAATCGATGTAGACCGGAGACTTCCATCCAGATGTAAACGTGTAGGGTTCCTCAGGACGAAAGTTGACCGCCTTGATCTCCAACAGGATGCGCGCCGTCGTCAGCGCCGCGTCGCGATCCCAATCAGTTTGGTGCTGTAGCGGCATCTCCGCCTCCCTTGTGGCAAAGGCGCCAGATAGCGGCTGCGAGCGCGCGCGTCCATGCGGCGGCAATGCACCCCATGCGTGACCCTTCTGCCATCGGCCGCCCCGTCGCGATGTCCACCGACGAAATCGCCCCCGTTTGGGTGCTGGACGACCCGTTCGACCCGGCATCCCCGCAAGCGATCGGTGTGGCGGAACGGCTGGGCGTGCCGCATCTGCGCGTGCCGCTTGCCTGGCGGTGGCAGGCGCAGTTCGCCGGGCTGAGCTCGCATGGCTCGTTACGGGGGCTGCAGGCGCATGGCTGGCCGTTCTCCGCCCCGCGCGGCCCGGCACTCGCGCTGTCGGCCAGCCCGCGTTCCGAAGCCGTGGCGCTGTGGCTGCGCAATGGCTTCGGCACACGCATCGTGCATTGCGGCCTGCCGCGTAGGCACGCCAAGCTGTTTGACCTGGTGGTTGCCCCTCGCCACCTCCGCCCGCCGGAGCGACCCAACGTGCTGCCAGTGCTGGGGCTGCCGCATCGGCTGTCGCCATTGGTGTTGTCGCAGGCGCGGGTCGCCTGGGCGGGCCGGCTGTCCCATCTGCCTCGCCCGCTGATCACCGTCCTGGTGGGTGGCGCTGGGACGGGCGGCGAACTGCGCGCCTCCGCCGCCAACGCTCTTGGCCGGCAAGTGGCCCGTGCCGCTACCACCGCGGGAGGCTCGGTGCTCGCCACTACCACGTCCAGCACTGGAGCCGACGCCACCGACGCCCTGGCCGCCGGCCTCGCCCCTTGCATGCACCTGCTATATCGCTGGGGGGAGCCGGGCGAGAACCCCTACACCGCGATGATCGCGCTGGCCGATGTGCTCGTGACCACCGGGGGATCGGCCGGCATGCTGAGCGAGGCGTGCGGCGGCGAGGCGCCGGTGTTCGTGGCCAGCCTCGGCGACACGCCGGCGCTGCGCCGGTTGCACGATCTGATGTATCGGGCGGGTCAGGCACGCCCACTCGGCCCCAGCGTCTCGCCATGGACCCGCACGCCGCTCGACGAGGCGGGCCGGGTCGCGACCGAAATCCGCGCCCGAATGTCCGTTGGCCCGCAAGCGGTGGATTGACCTGGCGGCGCCACCCTAGGAGGTATCGAGCCATGGAACGCACATACAAGATCGCCGTCATCCCCGGCGATGGCATTGGCAAGGAAGTCGTCCCCCCGGCGCTCGAGGTGCTGGATGCGGCCGCTACCCGGTTCGGCTTCACGCTCAAGCACACGCATTACGATTGGTCGTGCGAGACCTACACCCGCACGGGCGCCATGATGCCGGCGGACGGGCTCGACCAACTGCGCGAGCACGACAGCATCTTACTGGGCGCGGTAGGCTGGCCGGGTGTGCCGGACCACATTTCCCTGTGGGGGCTGCTAATCCCGATCCGCCGCGGCTTCGACCAGTATGCGTCGGTGCGCCCCTGCAAGCTGATGCCGGGCGCCCGCACGCCGCTGGCCAACCGCACTGAGGCGGACATCGACTTTATCGTGGTGCGGGAAAACACCGAAGGCGAGTATTCCGCGGTAGGCGGCCGTATGTACGAGGGCACCGACCGCGAGTTCGCCAGCCAGCAATCCATCTTCAGCCGCAACGGCGTGGACCGGATCCAGAAATACGCGTTCGAACTCGCGATGAAGCGGCCGCGCAAGCACCTGACATCGGCCACCAAATCCAACGGCATCACCATCAGCATGCCGTATTGGGACGAGCGGTTCGCTGCGATGAAGGCGAGCTACCCGGGTATCGAGACCGCCCAGTTTCATATCGATATCCTGTGTGCGCATTTCGTGCAGCATCCCGACTGGTTCGACGTCGTGGTCGGTTCCAACCTGTTCGGCGACATCCTGTCCGATCTCGGCCCGGCGGTGGCGGGTAGTATCGGGATCGCCCCCTCAGCCAACCTCAACCCGGAGAAGCTGCATCCCTCGATGTTCGAGCCCGTGCACGGCTCCGCCCCCGACATCGCGGGCAAGGGGATCGCCAACCCGATCGGCCAAATCTGGTCGGCGGCGCAGATGCTGGACCATCTGGGCGAGCCCGAGGCGGCGAAGTGCATCACCGACGCGTTCGAGGCTTTGTTGCGCGAAGGCGGCCCCCGCACCCGCGACATGGGCGGCCAGGCCGGCACGACGGACGTCGGCCGTGCGATCGCACAGGCGGTCCGAGGTTAGCGCAATCCGACCATCCAAGCGTCTCCCTGGGAGAGGACTTCTCCCAGGGAGGGGGCTCCGATCCGGAGGTCAGGGCCGGCTCATCGGCCAGGCGACTTGCGGGTCGAGTGGGTAGCCGCTGCATGAAGCCTTGATGGCTGACCTTGGCCCGACTAACATCGCACGAGCGTTGCGACAGACTCGCAATTGGAGAGTTGTGTGGGACGGGACCAGTCGGTAATAGCGCGGCGTTGTGAACGGGCCGTGGTGACGGCGTACCGGGAGCTTCGCGCCACCGGCAATGCCGACATGGACGCATTCCGTGCCTGCACCACGCTTTACCGCATCCACCATCCCGAGGCTTCGATCAACGAGGCGCGGCGACTGGTGTCCGAGTGGGTCGACCACCACGTCATCCGTGGCGCCACCGGCCCGACGCCGGGTTGCGAATGCGGCGATGACTGAGGTTCGTCCCCGGTCTTGACCCCCGAATTGATCGGGCATCGCGGCGCCCGATCGCTGTTTCCGGAGAATACGGTCGCAGGGTTCCGCGCTGCAATGGCCGCCGGCATACTGAGTTTCGAAATCGACATCGCCATGACGCGGGACGGCGTGCCCGTGTTGAGCCATGACATCTGCCTATCGCCGGACCTGACCCGGCGCCCGAATGGTGATTGGATCACGGCGAAGCATCTTGCGATCCATGCGATGGACCACGCCGACCTCCTGGCCTTCGATGTGGGCCGACTGCGCCCCGGGAGCCGCACCGCCCGTCGATATCCCCGCCAAGTGGCCGCCGATGGGGCCCGGATCCCGACCCTGGACGAGGTCCTGCGCCTCCACCCCGATGCCAGGTGGACGCTGGAGATCAAGACAAACCCGAACTACCCCAACCTCACCGCCCGTCCCGAGGCGATCGCGGAAGCCGTGGCGGATATCGCCGACCGGGCTGGAGCAACGGCACGGGTCATCGTGCAATCGTTCGACTGGCGCGGCCCGCGGCATCTGCGGCGGTTGCGGCCAGACTTCGCCTATGCCTGGTTGACGGCCCGCGGCACTCGCGCCTGGCGCGGCGGGCAGGCCGGTTTGCCGGACACTGTGGTGGCGGAGGGCGGCGGCACCTGGGCCCCGCACCATAGCGAGCTCACTCAGCGGCTGCTCGAGCGGGCAAAAGCGGCCGGCTTGCGCGTGGTGCCTTGGACCGTCAACGCCCCCGCCGACATTGCCCGCATGGCACGCTGGGGCGTCGACGGCATCATCACCGATGATCCGCTGGTGGCACGAGCGGTCCTGCAGTCGCCGGCGCTGTCCGTCGAGCCTGCGTCACCGCCGTATCCAGGGCGGTGCTGAAGCGCGACTTGTCGGCCTGGGTCAGTGCCGCGTGCCCGCCGCCCCCGGCGCCGACCTCACGCAAGTAGCGTGCGATCTCTCGGCCGGCGAGCGCGCTGCCGATGTTGTCGTCGGTCCAGGTGCGCCCGGTATGACCCAGGGCGCGCGCGCCTTTTTCCAGGCAGCGTTTCGCAAGCGGGATGTCTGCCGTGACGCAGATGTCCTCCGCCGTGATGCGCTCGGCGATCCAGTCGTCGGCCGCGTCGGGGCCATCCGCTACGATCACCACCTGCACCCCCGGTTGCTGCGGTGGGCGGATCGGGCGGGAACCGTTATGCACGACCAGCACGTCCAGCTTGGTCCGGGCGGCCACGCGATACACCTCCTCGCGCACCGGGCAGGCGTCGGCATCGACGAAGATGCGGGTCATGCCACCTTCGGAGGGTTGAAGAAATTGGCTCGGCGTGAGGTGCGGGCGACAAGGGCTTGCATTGTCGGGTCCTTATCACCGTTCTTCACCGTGAGCGCGTCCATCGGCACGAAGAACTCGTGGGCATGTGGAATTTGATGCTCGACGAAGCCCTGGTAGTGGCGCGGCTTGAGGCCATACATGACGCGCATGTCCCGCACGGGAAGGATCAACGCCGCGGTCGGGGTGGTCGTGATCACCCCAGTGGCCTGCCAGCGCCGCATCGTGCTGTCGGGCGTGACCGGGGCGAGTAACCAGACCAACGGGCAGACGGCCATCATGGAATGGGTGGAGGGCGCAAACCGGGACCGTTTGTCCAGCAGATTCGGCAACGAGGAACAAGCCTCGATGGCCAGGATATCGGCGTACGGTTCCGCCGGTGTGCCCCCGAAGTTGAGCCACAATCCATCGGGCAGGGTCCGTAGACGGTCACTGCCGGGCAGCTTGAGGAAGCATTGGCCGGCAACGTCATCCGGACGGCCTCTCAGCCAAGCTCCGTCATCGGCCAGGATGCCCGGGGGCTGGTGAGGCCACTGCTTGAGGCGGCTGCGAACGGCGGCATCCAGAGAACGGGGCTCAGTCAAGGTGATTACTCCTGACCACTCACATTCAGTAAGGGTGGACATCTTTTAGAAACAGTCCGATGCCGAAGAAAGCCGGTTAGCCCACTAACTTTTGTAAGTATCAGATTTGTCGTTTTATTTATGGCGACTCGGGGTGTCTCCCGCTTCGCGCAACAAGCAACGGTAAATGACCCTTCCAACACGTGATGGGGGCCGTACGAGTGAAATCAGTCAGCTACACAGGAATACTAAGGTATTCTCAGCAAGCGGCAACGTTATTGACGCACCGGCTTGAGATCGGATCGGTTTTTCGGCTAGTGAAAAACCTCGTTGCCAAACGGCAAAGAAAAAGGGCCCGGCAAGCTCTGCCGGACCCTCATTTAGCCGCCGGGGCGGAGGGTGCTAGCCGCGGCTATCCAGCGACACGAAGTCGCGTTGCGGCGCACCGATGTAGATCTGCCGCGGACGGCCGATCCTCTGGCTCGGGTCTTCCACCATCTCCTTCCACTGGCTGATCCAGCCGACGGTGCGGGCGACGGCGAACAGCACG
>CAXTWC010000243.1:0-7255 GCA_964247805.1 uncultured Acetobacteraceae bacterium
AGGATGTGTCGCGCGAGCAGGTACATCATCTCCGTCTGTCGGTTTGCCGCAGCCGAGCCCGTTGGGGCCACATACTGTAGATCGAGAACGATGATGCGCGCCGGTCCGAAGTCCAGCTTCGTGGGTGCGTTGAGGGTGGGATAGCGCCGGATCGTGTCAGAGATGTAGCGCTCGAATATCTGCGACGCCTTCTCGCTGGTCTCGACCAAACGGAGGCGATCGAACATGTCGCGGACCTGGTCGGAACGAACGGCACCGATGAGATCTTCGAGGATCGGCACAGCGTGGCGCTGCGCCCGCTCTGCAATACGGTGCTGACCAAGGTCGCAGAGCGCGTCGACCACGTCGCGCCAGTAGGGGTGGTCTTCGTCCAGCTCGATGTGGAAGCGGTCGATCGCCGCGTCGACTTCCGGGTCGACACCATGGGTGTAACGCTTGGCTCCGCCGCCACCCTCGGTGCAAAGCCTGAAGGCTTCGTCGATCACGATCGAGATCAGCTGCGTCATGCCCTCGAACGGCGTGGACTGGTCGGGGGGCAGGGTTGCGAGTGCGAGGAAGTTCTGCAGGAACGCCTTCTCGAGCGGCAAAGGGCGCTCGCATCCTACCTGCAGGTCGAACGGGTTGAACTCGAAACCAGGAGCGATCTGCATGGACACGAAGATCGCTTCGTGTTTCCGCATCGGGCCGAGCGCCTCCTGAATAAGCCGCACGAAGCCTTCGGCAGACCGCCCGATATCCGCCTTGCCGATCAGCGGCACCTTCGCGCCATTGGTCCCCATCACCGCCGGTGACAGGCACAGGCCGATGTTGATGGTGTTCGCAAGGACCGACTTCCCCGAACCAGGTGGTGCGACGAAGATGTCGACAACGAGGGGGCGCTTACGTCCGCCTGCAGGGTCGTATGGCCAGATGCCGCCATCAGGCCGCCGGAACAGCACGGAGCCCTGCTCCCAGGGCGATGCCGTGCGGTTCCAGGGCAGCATCGCGAGCGCGTCGCCGAGGAGAGCCAAAGACGGGTTCGCCGTGGAGGCCAGAGCCAAGCCAGGCGCGCTGCTCATCACCCCTTCGAGCGGGTCGCCGATGACCATCGTGGACTTGCAGTTGCCCCACCCCTCGATGCGCTGGCCGAGCGTCGAGACGCGGCGGCGCAGCCGCGGGCCGTCCTCGACCGGTGCCCAGGTTGCGAAGCTCGCCCGGAGCTTGATGGAGATGTGGTTCTCGTCCTCCCGCGCCTGCTTGAGAAAGGCGAAGGCTCGGCGGAGGTCGTTGTTGCCGGGGAACATCGACAGGAACGACGCTCCGACGTCCTTGATCTGCATGGCGGACTGACCGCAGCCTTCGATGACGATCGCCGCCCGCCATGGAATGCGGTCGAGACCGAGGGTCGCCGCCAGCTCCACGAACGGACGCGGATCTTCCGGCCCGATGTTCATGTCGACCGGGCTATAGGCGTTCTCGCCGAAATCTACACGCTGCCCGCCGCGGGTGACGGCATCGGTGTAGAAAAGCTGGTCCCGCAACGGCGGCCAGAGCAGATGGCCAGCCCCCGCCTTTGCCCCGTCTTCGGGGCAGCGTGCCATGACCTTGTCGCCAGGAAGGGAGGCGTTCCAATCGGAGCCGGACATCTCGCGATACATGGACTCGCGGGCAACACGCAGCGCGTCGTGCGGCTCCATGGTTCCTACGGCGACATCGTGCGCCCGCAAGGCAGACTGAACGCGGGAGACAAAAGCGGTATGCCGGGCGGCCATGACCTCGCTGCGGAGATAGACCCGCTGCGTCCCGACGACGCCGCCGATCTGCTTGGCGTTCGCCGCATACTCGGCCTTGAGCTGCTTGCGCTCCTCTTTGGTCAAGACCGATGTGCGGGTCCAGACCTGGAAGTAAGCGGCCTCCCAGCGCATCAGCTTCGGCCAAAGCGTCGCGCGCTCATCCAGGATGTTCTGCATGTCGAGGCCGACTTCTCGGGCGACCGACCGGCAAGCGTTGAGATTGACGCGCTCGATCTCGACCAGCGCCGCGTCAGGGTCGGAGATGTACCAACCGACGATCGCATGCCCTTTGGTCTCCAGCGCGCCGGAGAGATCGAGACGCATGGCCTCGGTGATGGCCTCGTAGTCTGCACGCTCCGCCATGCGCTGCATGCCATCAACGCGCAGCCAGGTGCAGTAGTGACCCCCCTTGGTGATCAGCGCATCATCGTGCGTCGTCTCGAGGTCGCAGTAGGCGGTGAGCGGCTGCTTGAGCGACAGCGAAAGGCTGGCGAGAAACGATGCGATGGCGGAAAACATCAAGCCGCACTCCGGACTGCTGCCAGCATCGGTGTCGATGGCTGGCGCCAGCTGTCGATGATTTCGGGATAGACGTCTTCCGAGCCAACGAAGAAACGGCCGGTCGGGAGCGCACGCAGGCCGGCGAGAAGCCGATGACGCCGCTCGTAGGCGCCGGCGTCCATCCGTGCCAGCACGTGCGCCAGGTCGGAGGGCTGGCTCGTGCCGGTGTGTTCCGCCGCAACGTCACGTCGTGCCAGCAGCGCCGCCCGCGCGAAGTAGAGGGCGCTGCGCTCCGGCGTGACCGCGGCGGGAAAGGACAGCTCGCTGACGCTCTCGCCATGCGAGCGGAGCCGGACGTGCATCTCCCGCGCTAGGCAGATAAGTGCGGCCTGGCTCATTTCCGGTAGCCACACCAAGCTCAGCTCGTCATCGATGCGTGGCCGTTCGAGGTGCTGGACCAAGGTGCAGAGCGCACAGCAGCGGGGCTGGCCCGCATGGATGCCGACCGACTGGCCGCAAAAGGAGCACGTGGCGTCTGCGGCCTGCACCGCCTGGAGCGGCGCTTCGGTGCCGCGAGAGACAGAGATGCGCAGCGCCAACATTATGTGAAGGCACGAACGAGCAGCAGGGCGGGAAAGAACAGGACCGCGCTCAGGCTAGCGCCGACGAGTTGTGATTTGCGCTTTTCCGGCGCGAGAGACCCCCGGGATGTCCAAACCACCAGGGCCGCGCCGATCATGGGCGCAAGCCCGATTGCGAACAGCAGCACCGGTGCCAGCATGGCGCTGACTGAAACATGGTGATGGGGCGCGTTGATCAAACTCGATCCCGCAAAGACAAGGGCGGCCGAGAAAACCGCGACCGCGCCCCAGCCCGAAAACAGAGCGTGGATCGATGTGAAAACCGGGATGGCGCGCGCGATGCCGTCTTGAGCCTTCGTGCTGCGGATGAAGGTATTCATAGCGGTCTCTCCATTGAGAGGCGGCCTGCCGGGAATCCGAGGGAACTCGATCCCGGCAGACTTGAGAGCGGATCAGCCGCCGGCGTTGCCAGCGCCGAATTGGACCATGCCGGGTGTGTCGTTGACCGATGCGCTGCCACCCGAGGCGGAGACCGCCGCCTTGTTGATCCACACGCCGGCCGTTGCGAACAGCCCGCACAGCACGAGGCCGGCGATGCCCTTGCCGATATTGCCGCTCTCGCGGTTCTGTGGCTGGCGGCTCTGCCACAGTGCCCAGACGCCCAGCCCGAAGCAGACCGCGGCGGCGAGGTAGCAGGCCATGCCGAACCCGGTGGAACCCGAGTTGATGGCTTCGCTGGAGATCAGGTTCAGCTGGGCGCCGAGGCCGCCCGTCGGCGAACTGGCTGTCTGCGCGAACGCGCGACCGACCGCCGCGAGGGACAGGCTGCTGGCGAGCGAGACGACCGACAGGGCCTTGACCGGGAAACCCGTGAAACGCCGCTTGTGAGTGGCGCTCCGGGAAGAAGTGTGGCGAATTTTCACGTTGTCTTCTCCTTCAATCGAGGGAACCGCCCCTCGAGAGAAAGAGTGCCGCCGGCCGCTGCGAATGGGGCTGGCTAAATCGATAAAAGTTAGCCACCGGTCTGGAAGAAGCTGTTCACGCCGTTGGCGATGGTCACGATGTTGATGCAGCAAATCCCGAAGACGAACTGCACCGCGCACGACGTCGGCGAGCCCTGCGCCTGTGCGTTCACGATCGAGCGGAACCGCACGATCGCCCAGGCCACACACGCTGCACCAAACGCCTCGAAGAAGTACTGGAACAGGGTCACGACGTTGATGACCGTTGCGTCCGGCGTGCTGCCAAGCAGGCCACTGGCGCTGGGTGCCGTCGTCGCCGTGTATTGAGTGAGGCCGATGGCCATGTTCGTGCCAGCGCTGACGTTCGCCATCGTCAGGAATTTGGGGAAGGTTGCGAACACACCCGACAGAACCAAGGAGACGAACGGTACCCACGGTTTGTGATGATGCGGGTGGTTGTACCGGGAGTGTGAGTCGGACCAAATCCACAAGGTCCAGGCGAAGTAGAAAAAGCACGAGCACGCCGCCAGGTAGCAGAAGGCGGGAAGGAGGACGGCGATCCCGTCTGCGATCGCCGTGGAGAAGTTTACCAGCCCCTGCATGGAATGCTCCCTACCCGATCCTAGCGGATGTCGCCGTTCTCGGTCTTCACCGACCAAGATGATCCAATCTGCGCAATCGACTTGACGCGGCCGTAGCCTGGGATCGTGCCGCCGACGATGACCTGGATCTGGGCGCCATCGCCGCCGCCGCGTTCCACCTCGGTGAGTAGTGCCAGACCCGGGGAAGCGGCCTGGACCCGGTAGTGCTTAGCTTCCGAGGCCGCTACAGGCAGGGCCATGTCCGCACGCGTGACGGTGACCGGCCCTGTCGCCATGGCGGGCCGGACGGCAGCCGTATTCGATCCGATGGGCGGCGAGGGCTGTGCGGCATTGACCAATGTGTCCGACCCGCTGGCTGCTGCCACAGCCCGCGTCGCCTCCGCGAGGTCGACCCGACGCGCGAAGTCCGCCAACCGCGCTTGATCGTCGAGCTTGGTCTTGGCGAAATCGGCCCGCAATGCGCCAATCTGGGTCTTTTGGTCACGGACCATGGTCGCCATCTGCGTGACCAGCTCGAGCACCTTGACCTGTTCATCACTCGACATCGGGCCTGCAAGAAGGTGTTGTGCCCGTGATGCCGCATCCGTTTCCGGCACGGGCGCAGGCGCCGCGACTACCTGCTGCACGGGTGCCACGACAGCTGGCTCGGGAGCGACCCTCACCGGCTCGGCTGGTGCTGCCGATGCCGGGACTGCAGGCCGCTGAGCTTGCGGGGTGGGCGACAGCTCAGCTCCCGGCTCCGGATGCCCCTCGACTGCGCGGATAATACGGTCGGTGATGTCGTTGGTCGGCCGCGTTGCGGCGGACGCAGGCTCCGCCGCCGCAACCGTCCCGGGTTCATGAGGGATGCTCTGTGGGCCGTCCGGAGCAGCGGCCGGCACAACCGGAGCTGTTCGTGGGGGCGAGGCGGCGGCAGAAACAGGCGCAGGGGCACCGCTTGGTCCCATCGCAAGGAGTTCGCTCAGGTTCTCGTTACGCCCCTTGGGCACGTATTTCGGGACAACAACCGCATTGGGGCGATCGGGTAGTGCGACGCTCGCCAACGCCGCCGACGGGGCGAGCGGGCGTTCGAGCTTGATACCGGCTTCCTGGGCCACGTTGTGAACGGCGGCCGCGACCTTGGCGGGCACCGAGACCACGTGGTTGTAAGGCGAGAAGACGAACACCCCTCCGGCGATGACACAGACGCCAACGATGGCCGCGCCACCCAGAAGTCCCCCTCGGCCCGGCTTGCGTGATCGGACAGGCTCGACCGGGGCAAGCTTCTCGCGGGGAGCTGCGCCACCTGTATCGGCAGCGTCCAAATCCGGCTCGTCCGGTAGGCGCGCGCTGATCGGCGCATCGTGCCGATCCAGGTCAGGCGAAGCCTCGAAATGCGTGTCCATGGCGTCCTCACAGTTAGAAACGGGCGATGCAGAAAAGCATCGCCCGCCGTGCTGCGAATGGCCCTTGAAGAGTTAGCTTTCGCCGGTGCTACTGCCGCTGGCTGTACGTGACGTTCGACAGGAACATGATCCCGACTGCGACATTCGCGTCCAACGTGATGGTCGGACCTTTCGGCGCCGCGGCGTTGAGGGTCGAACCGATGTTCGCGGCGGCCGAGCCGGCAGCGACACCGAGCTGCTGATCGATGTTCAGGTTCGTGCTGGTGGTGGCGCCGCCCAGAGGGCTCAAGACGGCCGTCGTGTTTGACGTGGTCGCGATGGCCTGGCCGAGGCCTTGCACGAAGGCCGCCGCCGCCGGCAAGGCGAAACGCGTGAGATAGTGCTGATCGACGCCGCTGGCGACGGACGCTTCCATCGTGTCCGGCGCGATGACGAGACCTTCGGCGCCGATCGGCTGCCCCTGGTGGATGACGGTGTTGATGCGGACGATCAGCCTGTTGTTCTGCCGGCTGAAGCTGCCGAGCATCCGGTCACCGGCGATCGGTCCGCTGTCAGCCTGGAACACCGCAGGGCTGGCTTGATCCGAGCTGAGCGCCAGCACTGGATGGGCGTAGATCCCGCGTCCCGCTGGAATGAGCACTTGGCCTGCGTCGGCTAACGGCCGGTCCACCACAGGCTGAGCGCGTCGGCTGGTTCGCGAACCGCTGGCCGGAGGATCACTGCTATCGTCCTCGGCCGACACGTTGGAACGATGGTCATCCGGTGGAAGCACGACATCCGTGCGGGGCGGCCGGGAGTCCCACTGGCTCATCAGGTTCTTGATCTGCTGGTCGTAAGCCTGTTGCTGCGCGTCGTTAAGCTGTTGAGCGACCGGGGTCGCCGCAGGCGGCGCTGTGGTTTCCACGGCGGGGGTCGCACGGATGTCGGGTGGCGGCGCCGGAAGCTGTACGACGGCCGGGTAGACGCGCGCGGGTGCTCCCACGAAATGGGGTTGAGGCGGGGCAGCCCGCACCGGCCCGACAACGCCGCCGGGCTCTGCCACCTCGGGCATCGGCTGAGCTGCTTTGAGTAGCACGCTGGGCGCGATCGGGGGCGTGTAGGATCCGCCGCGTGCTTGCGCGTTCTCAGCTTGAACGGTGTTGGCGCGATCGGCGAGCGCGTCCTGCTCGGGAGAGCTGTGCAACCCGCCCGGCAGGGCGTCGACTTGCTTCATGCGAGCATCGAACGACAGCTGCGGCTTTTTCTGTCCAGTCAGGGTTACGGCTACCACCAGACCGACCATGCTCAGGCCGACCGCCGAGATGATGACGAGCCGTCGAGGCCCTGCCCTGCCCGCCTCGCTGAGCAGAGCCGACGAGCCGTTCAGGCGTGCCTTGCGGGTGCGTCCGGTCTTGAGCGCGTTGAACATCAGTTCGCATCCTTGAGCAGGGCCGACACCGTCCGGCCATTGAC
>CAXTWC010000244.1:0-7238 GCA_964247805.1 uncultured Acetobacteraceae bacterium
TCCGCAACCAGGTCCACATCATCGACCTGCAGCAGACCGTGCCGATGCTGGACCGCGCCCTGCGTGCCGTGCGTGACACGACCGCCGGCGGTGGCCGCGTCCTGTTCGTCGGCACCAAGCGCGCCGCGGCCGAGCATGTGGCGGACGCGGCCAAGCGGTGCGGCCAGTATTACGTGAACCACCGCTGGCTCGGCGGGATGCTGACCAACTGGAAGACCATCACGGGTTCGATCAAGCGTTTGCGCCAGATCGAGGAACTGCTGAGCGGCAACGTCGAGGGCCTCACCAAGAAGGAGGTGCTGGACATCACGCGCGACAGCGACAAGCTCGAGCGCGCGTTGGGCGGCATCAAGGAGATGGGCGGCCTGCCCGACATCCTGTTCATCATCGACACCAACAAGGAGAAGTTGGCGGTCGAAGAGGCGAACAAGCTCGGCATTCCCGTGATCGCCATCCTGGACAGCA
Organism: uncultured Acetobacteraceae bacterium; assembly: GCA_964247805.1. Lineage (GTDB taxonomy): Bacteria > Pseudomonadota > Alphaproteobacteria > Acetobacterales > Acetobacteraceae > LMUY01. The sequence continues at coordinate 466 of CAXTWC010000244.1, forward strand.
ACTCCGACCCGGCTGGCGTGACGTACCCGATCCCCGGCAACGACGACGCGCTGCGGGCCATCACCCTGTATTGCGACCTGATTGCCGGCGCAGTGCTGGATGGCATCAGTGCGGAGATGGCGGCCTCCGGGCGTGACATCGGCGCCGACGAGGAACTGCCGATCGGTGCGATGCCGGACGAGGTCATGGCCGAGCAGCAGCCGGCCGCCTGAACGCCAACCCAGAGAGAGAACAACATGGCTGAGATCACCGCCGCCCTGGTGAAGGACCTTCGCGAGAAGACCGGCGCCGGGATGATGGACTGCAAGCGCGCCCTGTCGGAGACGGCAGGCGACCTGGAGGGCGCGATCGACTGGCTGCGCAAGAAGGGCCTGTCCGCCGCCGCGAAGAAAAGCGGGCGCGTGGCGGCCGAGGGGCTGGTTGGCGTGGCCACCATGCCGAACAAGGGCGCTGTCGTCGAAGTCAACGCCGAGACTGATTTCGTTGGCCGCAACGAGACGTTCCAAGGCTTCGTCCAGACCGTCGCCAAGTTGGCGCTGGACGTGGGCGAAGATCTCGATGCCCTGAAGGCCGCCGCCTATCCAGGCACCGGCCGCACTGTCGCTGACGAGCTGACCCATCTGGTTGCCACGATCGGCGAGAACATGTCGCTGCGCCGAGTGCGTGTGTTGACGGTGAAGTCCGGCACGGTGGCGAGCTACGTCCACCAGGCGGTCAAGCCGGGCCTCGGCAAGATTGGCGTGCTGGTTGGCGTCGAGGGTGCGTCCGAGCTGGACGCGCTGGAGCTGCTGGGCCGGCAGGTTGGCATGCACGTGGCGGCGACTGCTCCGTCCGCGCTCGACATCGAGGGTGTTGATCCGGCGGCGCTGGAGCGTGAGCGCACGGTGCTGACGCAGAAGGCCGAGGAAGAGGGCAAGGCCAAGACGCCCGAGATCATGCAGAAGATGGTCGATGGCCGGATCCGCAAATACTACGAGGAAGTGGTGTTGCTGGAGCAGGTCTGGGTCATTGACGGCGAGAGCCGGGTCAAGGCCGTTGCCAAGAAGGCCGGCGCCACGATCAGTGGCTTCGTCCGGTTTGCGATCGGCGAAGGCATCGAGAAGCAGACGGGCGATTTCGCAGCGGAAGTAGCGGCCGCCGCCGGGCTGCCGAAGGACAACGCGCCGGTTCTGTAGAGTCGAACAACTCCCTCTCCCACAAGGGGAGAGGGAGAAGGACGCTAGATCACACCCTTCGCTCGCAGGTCCGCCAACTCCTCCGACGACAAGCCCAGCCGCTCCCCCAACACAGCATCGGTATGCTCCCCCAGCACCGGCGGCGGCAGGCGGTAGCTTGGCGGTGTCTCGCTCAGACGGACCGGGTTGGCGATCACCTTAACGCCGTCCGGCGTCGCGGCATGCGGCATGTCGACCACCACACCCCGAGCCACCGCTTGCGGGTCGGCGAACACCTGCTCCAACGTGTTGATCGGGCCGCAGCCGATTTTCAACACTTCCAGCCGCTCGATCCACCAGGCGGTCGGGTGCTGCTGCATCACCGGGTTCAACGTGCCGGTGACGACCTGGCGGTTCGCCACACGAGCCGCGTTGGTGGCGAAACGCGGGTCCTCCAACAGATGGCTGAGCTCGAAATTGTCGCAGAACCGCTTGAACGTCGGGTCGTTGCCGATCGACAGCACCATGTAGCCATCCGCCGTCGGCATGACCTGATAAGGCACGATGTTGGGATGCTGGTTGCCCAACCGCACCGGGTTCTCACCAGTCGCCAGATAGTTCATGCCCTGGTTCGCCAGCCACGCCACATGCGTGTCCAACATGCCGATGTCGATCTGCTGGCCCTGCCCGGTCGCCTCCCGGTGACGAAGTGCCGCCAACACGCCGATGCAGCCGTACAGCCCGGCGAACAAATCGGCCACTGGGATGCCGACCTTTTGCGGCTCCCCGGTCGGGTCGCCGGTCAGGCTCATCACGCCGCCCATCGCCTGGATCAGGCCATCATACCCGGGCCGCGGCGCATACGGCCCCGTCTGGCCGAACCCAGTGATCGAGCAATACACCAGCTTGGGAAATTTCGCGTGCAACTGCTCGTAGCCCAAGCCGTATTTGGCCAGTGCGCCGACCTTGAAGTTCTCCACCAGGATGTCGCATTGCGCGATCAGCTGTAGCGCCAGCGCCTGCCCCTCCGGCTTGGCAATATCCAGCGTCACCGAGCGCTTGTTGCGGTTCACACCCACGAAATAGGCGCTCTCCTGCGTGCCCGGCATGAACGGCGGGGCGAAACCGCGGGTGTCGTCGCCGGAACCGGGCTTCTCGATCTTGATCACGTCCGCGCCCAGGTCGCCCAGCATCTGAACGCAGGTCGGTCCCGCCAGCACTCGCGTGAGATCGAACACGGTGAGGCCATGCAAAGGTCCCTGCCCAGTCCGGCTTTGCTCCACTGATTATCTCCTGTTCGCGTGCGCCGTTCGCTCGCAAGCCCCGGCTTGCCCGGTTGCCGAGCGAGGCCCATTGTCCAGTGGGATTACAAGCGACCGCCTTGGGAGGCAAACCGATGCTCGACCGTCCGCAACCAGAGGCCGGAGGCCCCAATCTCGATCAACGCGCCCTCGCGCGCAGCCTGTCCGGCTTCCACCTGATCGGCGGGCGTTTCGTGCCGGCGCGGTCCGGCAAGACCTTTGCCGTGGTGAACCCGGCGACCGGCGAGGAAGTCGGGCGGGCTGCCGAAGGGGACGCAGCCGATGTCGACGACGCAGTCCAGGTCGCCGACAAGGCGCAGAAGGACTGGGCGAAGATGCCGTCGCGCAAGCGGGGCGCCCTCGTCAGTCAGTGTGCCGCCCTGCTGCGCGAACATGTCGAAGAACTCGCCCGGCTGATCGCGCTCGAGACCGGCAAGGCGCTGCGGACGGAGAGCCGTGTCGAGGCGAACACGATCGCGGACATCTTCGAGTTCTTCGGTGGCCTGGGTGGCGAGCTGAAGGGCGAGACGGTGCCGTTCGCCCCCAATGTGCTGTCGGTCACGGTGCGCGAGCCGCTGGGTGTGGTGGGTGCCATCATCCCGTGGAACGTGCCCATGCTGCTGATGGCGCTGAAAGTCGCCCCGGCGCTGGTGGCCGGCAACACCGTGGTGGTGAAATCGGCCGAGGAAGCCCCGCTCACCGTGCTGCGTGTGTGCGAGTTGGTGAACCGGATCCTGCCGGCTGGCTGCTACAATATGCTGTCCGGCATGGGCCCCGAGTGCGGCGGACCGCTGGTCGCCCACCCCCTGGTGCGCAAGGTGACGTTCACCGGCAGCGTCGAAGTCGGCCGCATCGTGAGCAAGGCCGCCGCCGAGAAGCTGATCCCGGTGACGCTGGAGCTGGGCGGCAAGTCCCCCATGCTGGTGTTCGCGGATTGCGACTTCGAAAAAACCGTGGCCGGCGCGCTGACGTCGATGCGCTTCACCCGCCAGGGCCAGAGCTGCACCGCCGCTAGCCGCATCTATGTCGAGCGGCCGATCTTCCAGCGCTTCGTCGACGCGATGGCGGAGAAGGTGGACGCCATGGTGATGGGTGACCCGCTCGACGAAAAAACCGACATCGGCACCATCATCAGCCACGAGCAATTCGGCAAGGTGCAGAAGTATATCGAGCAGGGCCGGGCCACTGCTGGCGCCGAGGGGCGTGCCTGTTCCGCTATGCCGTCCGACCCGGCGCTTAAAAAGGGTTTGTTCATCCAGCCGCACATCTTCACGAACCTGCCGGATGACAGCCCACTGGTGCAGGAAGAGATCTTTGGTCCGGTCACCTGCATCTTTCCCTTCGACGAGCCCGAGGAAGTGTTGGCCAAGGCGAACGGAACCGAATACGGCCTTGCAGCGTCTGTATGGACGAACAATCTGAAAGTCGGCCTGGACCTGGCGCATCGTCTCGAAGCCGGTCTGGTGCAGATCAACCAAAACTTGGTCGTGCAGGCCAACCTTTCATATGGTGGTGTCAAAAGCAGCGGTCTGGGCAAGGAAGCGAGTCTGGAAGCGATGCTCGAGCACTTCATGCACAAGAAGACAATCATGGTGAATTACGCCTGACATGCCCAAAGAACGGGACATCCCAGCCGAGTTGCAGCCCGATCCGGCCGACTACACCTTCGATCTAGACCGCGTGTTGAGCGCGGTCGTCGGGTTGCGGGCGACTGCGCCCAACGATGCCTTCACGGCTGGCGCCTTGGGCACCGACCGGGAAGGCTCGGGCGTGGTGATCGGCGACGACGGTCTGTTGCTAACCATGGGCTACCTGATCACGGAAGCGGAGACGGTCTGGCTCACGTCTGCGGACGGTCGCGCCGTGCCTGGTCACGCGCTAGCGTTCGACGGTGAGACGGGGTTCGGACTGGTGCAGCCGTTGGGCAAGCTGGGATTGCCCAAGCTGGATTTTGGCGACAGTTCAGCGCTGAGCCTGGGTGACCAGGTGTTGTTTGCCTCGGCCGGCGGGCGGAAGCGGGCGATCGAGACCAAGATCGTGGGTCGGCAGGAGTTTGCCGGCTATTGGGAATACCTGTTGGACGAGGCGTTGTTCACCGCCCCGGCGCACCCGTTCTGGGGTGGTGGGGCGTTGATCGGCAAGGACGCCAAGTTGTTGGGTGTCGGTTCGCTGATCCTCCAGCAGGGCGACAGCAAGGGCCGTCGACACGACATGAACATGATCGTGCCGATCAGCATGTTGCCGCCGATCCTCGACGATTTGCGACGCTATGGGCAGGTGAACCGCCCGCCTCGCCCGTGGCTTGGCGTGTATGCGATGGAGGATGACGAGACCGTTGTGATCGGAGGCATCGCTGATGGTGGTCCTGCCGAACGCGCCGGATTGCGCACAGGCGACCATGTGCTGGCGGTCGAGGATGAGGAAGTCACCGACCTTGCCGGTCTATGGCGTGGTGTATGGGCGTGCGGGCCGGCCGGATCCCGAGTGACATTGATGGTGCAGCGCGACGAGCGGAAGATGCCGGTGAGCATTGCGACGGTGGACCGGCGGTCGTTGTTGAAGTCGCCGCGGATGCACTGAGGCTAGTCACTTCCCCGCACTCGTCGGGAGTGAGGCGGCGAGGCTCATCCCCGAACGGACAAGCACTCGCACTTGCTTTCTCCCTCTCCCGTAATGACCGGAGAGGGAGAGGCGCTATCCACCGGGGTGGGAACTAGGGCGCAGTTAAACGGAAAGTCGGTGCCTGACATTCGCGATAACCGCTGCGAACATCGCCTCCGTCAGCCGTCCCGTGTTCGTGTTGTAGCGCGACACGTGATAGCTGTCGGCCAGCAGCAGCCCGCCAGGCAGTTCGTGAACAGCACCGTGGCTGAACTTGAATTGGCTCTGCCGCAGTCCGAGGCACTTCACCACCGCGGCATGCGCGAGCAGCCCCAACACGACCACGACCTTTAACTGCGGCATTCCCGCAAGCTCGGCCGCCAGGAACGGATTGCAGCTTTTCACTTCAGCCGGGACCGGGAGGTTAGCCGGCGGAACGCAACGCACTGCGTTGACGATCCGGCAATCCCGGAGCACGAGGCCATCCGCCGGGTCCGCCCGATACTCGCCGTCTGCAAAACCGAACGACCCAAGCGTCTGATATAGCAATATCCCGGCGTGGTCGCCCGTGAAGGGCCGTCCAGTCCGATTGGCGCCTCGAACACCCGGCGCCATGCCGACGACGAGCAGCTGCGACTCCGCATCGCCGAAGCTGGGCACCGGTGCATTGAACCAATCGGGATGGTCCACCCGATTGGCCGCGCGATAAGCCGCCAACCGGGGACAAAGTGGGCAATCAGGCCCTGGCGCGGCGATCAAGCGACTTCGGAGGCCTCTGCAAACGGCTCGGCCGGAGTCGGACGGCCATTACGGGCACGCGGCTCCATCTGCCGTCGGGTGAAACCGGGTGCGATCTCCGCCAACTCCAAGAACTGATCGGCCTGGCGGCGCAGTTCGTCACCGATCATCGGCGGTGCGCTCCGGACGGTCGAGACGACGGATACCCGAACGCCTTGGCGTTGAACGGCCTCCACCAGCCTGCGAAAATCACTGTCGCCACTGAACAACACGGCATGGTCGAGCCGCGGCGCCATCTCCATCATGTCGATCGCCAACTCGATATCCATGTTGCCCTTGACCCGGCGACGCCCTGCCGCGTCGGTGAACTCGCGGGCTGCCTTGGTGACCAGACTGTAGCCGTTATAGGCGAGCCAGTCGGTGAGTGGCTTAAGTGGAGAATACTCTTCTGTCTCCAGCACGGCTGAATAGTAATAAGCCCGGATTACGTTGGTCTTCGCCCGGAAGAACTCCAACATATTGCGGTAATCGACGTCGAACCCAAGGTTCCGTGAGGCCGAGTACAGATTGGCGCCGTCAATGAACAAGGCAGTTCGTTCGTTCGGCAGAAAGAGCACGGCGTTTCAATCCTAAATGGTCAGGCATGAACAAGATGGTAAGAATCGAACCTACAGAGGCGCTTAAATCATAGAAAGGTCAAAAGCACGAATGATCCTGATCGCCATCGGCGCAAATCTCCCGACACAGCACGGCAGGTCTGCGCTTGAGACGTGTGAGATCGCGGTCGCGACCTTGAGCGCCCTGCCCCAGATAAGATTGATGGCCCGGTCCCACTGGTATGAAACCGACGCCCATCCTCCCTCCGACCAACCACGATACGTCAATGGAGTCGTTGCAATTGAGAGTACATCATCGCCCGTTCACCTCCTAGAGAATTTACAAATGATTGAATTGCTCCATGGTCGTGAACGCAGCGTCC
>CAXTWC010000245.1:0-7230 GCA_964247805.1 uncultured Acetobacteraceae bacterium
AGACCGAGGCGATGGCCAAGGCGCTCGGCGTGGTCGGGCTGATGAACGTGCAGTATGCGATCAAGGACGGCGAAATCTACGTGCTGGAGGTCAACCCGCGCGCCAGCCGCACCGTGCCGTTCGTCGCCAAAGCCACTGGGGTGCCCATCGCCAAGATCGGCGCCCGCGTCATGGCCGGCGCGCGGCTGGCCGAGTTCAAGCTCGACGACCAGGCCATCGCCCCGCACGTCGCGGTCAAGGAGGCGGTGTTCCCCTTCGCCCGCTTCCCCAACGTGGACACCATCCTCGGCCCGGAAATGAAATCCACCGGCGAGGTGATGGGGCTGGACGCCTCGTTCGAGCGCGCCTTCGCCAAGGCCCAGTTGGGCGCCGGGGTAAACCTGCCGCTGGCCGGCACCGTGTTCCTGTCGGTGCGCGATTCCGACAAGCCGAGCCTGGTGCCGATGGCCCGCAGGCTGACCGAGATGGGGTTCGGCATCACCGCAACCTCCGGCACCGCCAAGCGCATCGCGGACGCCGGGCTGCCGGTGAAACTGGTGAACAAGGTGCTGGAGGGCCGGCCGCACTGCGTGGACGCGATCCGGTCCGGCGAGATCCAGCTGGTGATCAACACGGCCGGGGGCGCGCAGTCGCTGGCGGACAGCTTCGACATCCGCCGCTCCGCCCTGACGCACGGGGTTCCGCACTACACCACCATCGCCGGCGCACGGGCCGCGGTGCATGCCATAGCAGCCCTGAAAGGCGGGACGCTTGAAGTCGCCCCGCTTCAGTCCTACTTTCGCGGATCGTTCTGAAGGCGCGGCGGGCAGTCCGACTGTCAAGCCGCCGCCTGCGTCTATTACGTCGTCGTATCTGCCCCACCCTTCCCGGAACCGCGTATCTTGCAGAAATTCCCGATGACCGCTCCCGGCCTAGTCCGCCTCGAGGCCGAGTTGCGCACGCTGAAATCGCAGGAACGTCCGGCTGTGATCCGGGCAATCGCGGAGGCGCGCAGCCACGGCGACCTCAGCGAGAACGCGGAGTACGACGCCGCCCGCGAACGCCAGTCCTTCATCGAGGGACGCATCATCGAGCTGGGCGAGATCATTTCCGGCGCCGAGGTGATCGACCCGGCATCCCTCTCCGGCGACCGGGTGAAGTTCGGCGCCAACGTCACGCTGGTGGACGAGGAGACCGACAAGGAGGCGACCTACCAGATCGTCGGCATGCACGAGGCCGACATCAAGCAGGCACGCCTGTCGATCTCGTCCCCCCTTGCCAAGGCACTGATCAACAAGAAGGTCGGCGAGACCGTCTCCGTACCCGCGCCTGGTGGCGACCGCACCTACGAGATCCTCTCCGTCAGCTTCGGCTAACCTTCTCTCTCCCCTCTCTACTCCCTCTCCCTCGGGGAGAGGGCCGGGGTGAGGGGCCTCCTGGCGCACTCCCCCACCCAGGACCCGCACAGATGATCACCCTCCTCGACGTGCAAGCCGCCGCCGAACGCATCGCCGGCCGCGTCATCCGCACGCCGTCGCTGTATTCCGACGCGATCAGCCGCGCGACCGGCGCCCACGTCACCCTCAAGCTCGAAAGCCTGCAGGCGATCGGCTCGTTCAAGGAACGCGGCGCCGCCAACAAGCTCGCCCAACTGACCGCGGCGGAGCGCAAGGCCGGCGTCATCGCCATGTCCGCCGGCAACCACGCCCAGGCCGTCGCCCGCCACGCCGGGCTGGCCGGGATCGACGCCACGATCGTCATGCCGCTATTTACCCCGGCGACCAAAGTGTCCCGCACCGCCGCCTGGGGCGCCCGCATCGTGCTCCACGGCGAAACGCTGGTGGAGGCCGCCCTGCACGCACGCGCACTGGCCGCCGAGCACGGGCTGGTGTTCGTCCATCCCTACGACGACCCGGCCGTCATGGCCGGCCAGGGCACGCTCGCGCTGGAACTGCTGGAAGACACCGGCGAGTTGGACGCCTTGCTGGTCCCCGTCGGCGGCGGCGGCATGATCGCCGGCTGCGCGGCTGTGGCCGCCGCGCTCCGCCCCGGGCTGGAGGTGATCGGCGTGGAAGTGGAGGGTTACGCGTCGCTCTGCCAGACCCTCGCCGGCGGCACCGTCAGCGTCGGCGGCCCGACCATCGCCGAGGGGATTGCGGTGCGCGACATCGGCGCTGCCCCGCTGGAGGTGATCCGCGCCCACGTCACCGACGTGATCGCCGTGCCCGAGCGTGTGGTGGAGGACGCGATTTCCCTGCTGGCCGAGGGCGCCAAGCTGGTTGCGGAGGGCGCCGGCGCCACCGGGGTCGCGGCCCTGCTCGCCTTCCCCGAGCGGTTCCGCGGACGCCGGGTCGCCACTGTGGTGTGCGGCGGCAACATCGACCCGCGCATCCTGGCCAACGTGCTGCTACGCGGCCTGTTGCGCGATGGGCGGCTGCTCCGGCTGTTGCTGGAAATCCCCGACCGACCCGGCGTGCTGGCCGATATCGCGACCCGGATCGCTGCGCGCGGCGGCAACGTGATCGAGGTCACCCATCAACGCCTATTCGCCGCCCCCTCGGTGCAGACGGCGGAACTGGAGGTGATGGTGGAAGCGCGCGATCCCGTGCACGCCGACGAGATAGCCGCGGCGTTGGCGGAACGGTACGTCGTCCGCCGAGCCTGATCGCCTAAGTTCCTCCCCGTCCTTCACGGGGGAGGTGGCGGCGCAGCGGAGGGGGCACGCGGGGTAGGACCGAGCTAAAGAGCCCCCTCCACCACGCTTCGCGCGGTCCCTCTCCCCCGCAAGCGCGAGGGAGGAACGGCCTGATGGAACCTGATAACCGCGCGACGAACCGCCATGCTTCGGCAGTCAGGATCGTCGGGCGTCGCGTGACATACGCGAGATCGCAGCAACTCGGCAGGCCTTTGATCTCGTCTGAACGCATATGTATGATGCTCGCTCAGCGAGAAGATGTCCTCAAGTTAATACAAGCGACAATCCGGTAATACCTGTAGCGAGTAAGCAGGGTGACAGCGACTCCGGCATGGAGCATGCGTAAGTCCTGCGAAGCGAGGTTTTCAGCCAATGAACGCACCCTCCGTCCAGCCAGCAGAGCTCGCCGCCGAAACCCCCGAAGCGTTCTCCGTATCGGCTGCCGTTTCGCTGCAGGAACGGCGCTACCGCACGTTGAAGAGTGGCGACACGTTCGGCGTGTTCGACCATGGCGGAGACATGATCTCCCAAACTGGCAGCATCGATGGGCTGTATTACCGGGACACGCGCCACCTCTCCCAGCTGGACATGACGCTCGGCGGCGTGCAGCCGCTGCTGCTGAGTTCGACGCTGGCCGCCGATGGCGTGATGCTGACCTCCGACCTGTCCAATTCCGCCACCTCTGATTTGGGCCAGGCCGCGCTGGACCAAGGCGCCATCCACATTCAGCGCTCGGTGTTCCTGGGCGACGGCGCCTGCCACGCGCGAATCGCCGTGCGGAACTTCGCGTTCGACCGCCTTCGGCTGCGGCTGGAGCTGCGCTTCCAGACCGACTTTGCCGACCTGTTCGAAGTGCGCGGCATGTGCCGCCCCACGCGCGGGACGATGCAACCCGCCTCGCTGACGGACCACAGTATCACCCTGTCGTATCGCGGACTGGACGGCCTGTTGCGGGAGACGCGGCTCGCCTTCGAACCGGCGCCACAAATTCTCACCGCCAGCCGCGCCGTGTTCGACCTCGAGCTCGAGCCCCTGGGGCAGGCGACCATCTTCGTGGACGTCTCGTGCGAGCCGTCCGCCGAACCGCGTAGCCCCCGGGCCAGCTTCCTGGCGGACTACGTGCTGGCCAAGCGGGACCTGCGCGCCAGCACCTTGCGCGCGGCCTCCATCGCGTGCCCGCACGAAGGCTTCGAGCAGACGCTACGGCGTTCGGCCAGCGACCTGCGGATGCTGCTGACGGAGAAGCCGACCGGCCCCTACCCCTATGCCGGGATTCCCTGGTTCAGCACCGCCTTCGGCCGCGATGGGCTTATCACGGCCCTGCTCACCCTCAGCCTAGACCCGGACCTCGCCCGCGGCGTGCTCGGCTATCTCGCGCAGGAACAGGCGACCGAGTTCGACCCGAGCACCGAGGCGGAACCCGGCAAGATCCTGCACGAGGTACGCGGCGGCGAGATGGCGGCGCTGCGGGAAGTACCGTTCCGCCGCTATTACGGCAGCGTCGACTCCACGCCGCTATTCGTCATGCTGGCCGGCGCCTATCTGGACCGCACCGGCGACCTGGCCACCGTGCAGGCGCTGTGGCCGAACATCGAGGCGGCGCTCGGCTGGATCGACCGCCGGGCTAGCGCGGAAGGGTTCGTGACCTACGAACGCAGCACGGCGGACGGGTTGGCCAACCAGGGCTGGAAGGACAGTCACGACGCCATCTCCCACGCCGACGGCACGCTGGCGCGCGGCGCGATCGCGCTGTGCGAGGTCCAGGGTTACGTTTATGCCGCCCACCTCGCCGGCGCCCGCATTGCCCGGCGGCTCGGCGAGGCGGAAAAGGCGGCTTCGCGGGAAGTCCAGGCCGAGCGGCTGCGGCAGGCGTTCGAGGACCGGTTCTGGTGCGAGCGGCTCGGCATCTACGCCCTGGCCCTGGATGGTGCGGGGCGGCAATGCCAGGTGCGCTCGTCGAACGCAGGCCAGGTGCTGATGACGGGGATCGCCTCGCCGGAGCGTGCCCGGCGGGTCGCGTCGGCGCTGATGGACCCGACTTTTTTCACGGGCTGGGGCATCCGGACGCTGGCCGCCGGTGAGGCGCGGTATAATCCGATGTCCTACCATAACGGCTCGGTCTGGCCGCACGACAACGCGCTGATTGCCCTTGGGCTGGCTCGCATGGGGCTGCGTGCCGAAGCGGTCCGCCTGTTCGAAGCCTTGCACGCGGCGGCTACCGCAATGGACCTGCACCGGCTGCCGGAGCTGTTCTGCGGCTTCCACCGCCGCCCAGGCCAAGGCCCGACCTCCTACCCGGTGGCCTGCACGCCGCAGGCTTGGGCATCGGCGGCGATACCGGGGCTGGTGCAGGCCTGCTTAGGGCTGACCTTCGACCCGGCGGACCAGGCCGTCCGCTTCGCCTACCCGGCGCTACCGAACTTCCTCGACTCGATCTCGTTGCTCAATCTGTGCCTCAACGAGTCCCGGGTCAGCGTGCAGATCACGCGCATGCACGGCGAGCTTTCCGTCAGCGTGACGGACCGGGTCGGCAGCACTGACATCCACGTTGTGACAACGAGCTGACACCATCGGTCACGCTGTCGTTCCACCAAATGCAGTTCAGTGAGTGAGCAAAACCAACAGACCGAGACCAAGAACAATACTGAAAATGCTCTCGCTCCAAGTTTTTGGAAAACTGGCGGCCATGTTGCTCGACGACCTATCTGCTTGGTTTCGACTGCATGATGGCGATCCTCTTCTGTCGTTTTGATAGGTACAACTCGGTGCGGAGAGCCAGGACCGAATAGCCTCACTGAGGGCCACTCCCATGGCCATTTGTTAAGTTGGCACTTCGTTTCGACATGTCGCGGTTCAGACGCAGGCCCCCTGCGTTTATCGGGAACACTCTTTTGACATCGACCGACCGAAACGCCAGCCTGCTCTCGATACACAAGCGAGCGTAGGTGACATGGGCGAATCCTGGGGTTTGGCGACAGTCGAGGCAGAAGGCGGCGCGATCGCGTGCTTCGAGACCCAGGGGCAATTCTACGCTCTCGCACCAACCTTGGCCCGCGCCGGACTCCCTGGAATGGCGTCGGTCCTGGACCTGTTCAGCGATTGGCCGGCCGCGCAGGCTGCACTGGACCGGGCCGAACCAGATCCTGCCGACCGGGTACACGCGACGAAGCGGCTCGCCCCCCTGCTGTATCCCGGCAAGATCCTATGCGCGGGCGCCAACTACTACGACCACCTAGCCGAAATGGGCATGCCCGGCGCCCGCAAGGAGGACCAGCGGCTGTTCTTCTTCATGAAGCCGCCGCGCAACGCCGTCGTCGGTGAAGGCGACACGGTGCGCATGCCGATCGGCACCAAGGCGTTCGATTGGGAGGTGGAACTGGCGGCGGTGATTGGCACCCGTGCACGCGACGTTTCGGTGGAGGATGCGATGCAGCACGTCGCCGGGTGGACGGTCGCGATCGACTTCTCGGCGCGCGACCACAACCGGGCGCCCGAGACGTTCTACAAACTCGACTGGGTGGCCGGGAAGGCCAACGACACGTGCTGCCCGCTGGGCCCACGCATCGTCCCCACTGCGGCGCTGACCGACCCGCAAAACACCGGGCTGACGCTGGATGTGAATGGCGAGCGCAAGCAGGACGGCAGGACGGCAGACATGATCTTCTCCATCGCCGAGCAGATCAGCATCGCGTCGCGGATCATGACGCTCGACCCCGGTGACGTGTTGCTGACCGGCACCCCGGCGGGCGTAGGCGTACCCAAAGGCACTTTCCTCTCCGTGGGGGACCGGGTGGATGCCGCGATCGACGGCATCGGCATGCTCTCCGTCCGCATCCAGCCGGCCGGTTAGGAGTATCCTTGCGATGACAACCCGCCGCCTCGTGCTCGCCGGTGCTGCCTGTGCAGCGCTCGCCCGGCCCTTCGCCGCCCATGCGCAGACTGCCACGCTGCGAGTGTCCACGGCTGCCCCACCGAGCGACTTTCTAAGCCGCGCTTTGGATGGGTTCAAGACCGCCGTCGAGAGTGGCGATAGCGGCATCAAGGTGCAGGTGTTCCCCGCCTCCACGCTGTTCAAGCAGGGTACGGAAGTGCCGGCCCTGCAGCGCGGCACGCTTGAGATGAGCACGATGACGACCTTCGAGGTGGCGCAGCAGATCCCCGAGTTCGGCTTGTTCAACCGTGCCTATCTGTTCACCAGCTACGACCATTTGCGCCGGGTATTCGACGGCCCGGTGGGCGCCGATTACCGTGCCGCGGTGGCGGACAAGATGGGCATCGTGATCCTGGCCACGACCTATCTCGGCACGCGGCAAGTGAACTTGCGCACGGCCCGGCATGTGGCCGCGCCGGAGGATATGGCGGGCGTGAAGATGCGCATGCCCTCCGGCCCGGAATGGCTGCTGCTCGGCCGCACGATCGGGGTGAGCCCGGCGCCGTTGGGCATGCCGGAGGTTTACCTGGCGCTGAAGACCGGCACCATTGACGGGCAGGAGAACCCGCTCACCATCCTGAACGCGGCCAAGTTCTACGAGGTGACGCAGCAGGTCGTGCTGACG
>CAXTWC010000246.1:0-7201 GCA_964247805.1 uncultured Acetobacteraceae bacterium
GCGCCTAGGATCAGGTCTAACATCGGCTAGATCCGCTCACACAAAGCGGCATAGGCGGCCATCAGGAGGATGCCTCCCGTACCGAGGACGACGATAATAATATCGGACATGGGATACCTTCTGCTCAGCGGGTTTGGCCCGCGAGCGGCAGAAGTAATCCAGAGTAGCGTAAAGCCGCGGCAGCGAATGGACCGCGAAGGTATAAAGGCGGCGTAAAGAAACCGGCTCGGATGCAGGGCGTCACACGACCTGACGCCGGACCGGAGACAGGTCCGGCCCGACGCGATGTCGTGTTAAGCGGGACTTAAGACTTGGGACGCCGCCAACGTGGCTTCTTTGCCGCGTCCGCGGCAGACGGCAACTCATCCGGCTCCACTGCCTCGGTTTCGGATGCAGCGGGCGCCGCCTTGGGGAGGAGCTCCACCTTCATGGCAGTCATCGGCATGTTGTCCGAATGGCAGTCCTCGCCGCTGCCGACCGGCCCGGCGACACCGTTGCGAACGAAGTGGCCATAGGCGCGAATCTCGAACTCCTCCGCCGCTTGCCCGATCAGCCGCAAACGGAACCCCAGTAGTGGGAGCTGCAATCCGCGGCTGCCGCAGAATGCTCCGGCTTCGAACCACGGCGTCCGCCAATCCTCGCCCATGATCCCCTGGTATTCCAAGCTCGACGCGTCCATTCCGGCCGGCAGGGACAGCGCAAAACCCTCGATGGATCGCTCGCCCGCCGTGTCGCCCACCCAGTCATGGCTGGCCTGGGTGCGGTCGCCGACGCCTTCCAGATGCACCAGCAATGTTGCGGTATCCCCGGGCGGCGGCATTGGAGTTGGCTCGGTCCTAGGGGCAGCGGCCGTTGCAGCAGCGGCGGGCCGCACAGCGCCGGTCCCGGTCGGCAGGACGGAGCGGAATTGCACCTCCGGCATCGGCGTCCCGTCGGTCGGGCGATAGATGGTCAACACCGCACCACCTCGCCCACCCACTACGAGCACATGCGCCGCGGCGGTGGTCCGGGACAGCCATCCGCCCTCCGGGATCATGGAAACGAAAACCCGCCCGGGGCTCGCTGGGTTAGGCACCGCCTCCAGCCGCGCGCACGGCAGCGGCAGGCCCACATCGGACATGCTGCCCCCGACGGCCCGGAAATCGATCGCATACAGCCCAGGCTCGAACGTCAGGAACGTGGCACTCGATTCGAGATCGGTCCTCTTGCGGCTGAGCTCCTGCCGCAACTCCGACGAGGTTGAGAGCTGGTCGACCTGTTGATCGTTCATCTTACGCCTGTCTCGAAGGGAATTGCCGCCCCGGTATGTAAAGTCTCCATGCCGCGGCTGACCAGAGCATCGTTGAGTTTGGTTACTGAAATACCAACGGGCAGCAACCAACCCGTGGCTGCCCGCTCGATCCGTTCACTCTGCGCGCCCAGAGCGAAAGCGCAAACCGGCAATCCGGCCTGCATCAGCAATGAAAGCGCATAACACCAGGTTTCCGGCCACACGGACGGCACCAGGCCGAGTGTTGCCCGTTGCTCCCTCACCAGGGCCAATCCCTCGCCCTCCTCGAACCGTCCCGTCACGAATAGCCGGCCGCTTGCCATCAGCCGGTCGTCATCGGTCGTATAGCCGACGACGGTGAACCGCAGCGGCAAGTCGCGGCGCGCTGCGTCCCGGGCGCAGCCGAGCAGCACATCGTAGCCTTTCTCGATCCCGATCGCACCGACGACCACAACGTGAACCTCGCGAGCGGCGCCTGGTCTGCGCAGCCCTGCCGGCAGGGCTGGCGACGGATCCTCCCACGCCACGATCTCTGGCCGGGTGGAGGGGAACTGGCGCCTAATCCGCCCCGCGACGTCGTTGCACGAAACCGCCACCCGGCGCGCATGGTCGAGAAGCTGGGTCGAATGCGCGCGAAGCCCCCGGACCGTCACCTCCGGACCGTAGCGCGAGCCGAGGTCGGCGATGCACTCCTCGCACTCGTCGGGCGAGAGTGGTTCGCCGCAATACCGTTGGCCCCGGCTGGTAAGTGTGATCCGCGGGCACCAGTGGCCGTAATCATGCACGTACACGTCATAGGGTGCCCCGAGCAGTGCGGGCAGCGTCGTCACCGAAGGATCATGGTTCAGCAGGTGGTGGATCTCGAACTCCGCGACACCTGCCTCCGTCAGCAACGAGGCGAGTGCGGGGAGTTCGTCCGGCAGATCGAAGCGCAGGTTCGGCAGCTTTGCGGCCCCCTCGCCAACTCCGAGCGAGACGCTGCATTGCCCGGCCTTGCCAGCGGGGAACAACACGATCGGACGCCGGCCAGATGCGGCAAGTGCGGCACAGCGCCAAGCGACGTGGCGTTCCACGCCGCCCCCGTCGTCATGCGTGATCAATGCCGTGGCGGGCTGACCCGGCGACCGCAGCAGCTTGAGGCGATCGATCCGGCGCCGGGCCTGCCGCAGCGGCTCGGCGGCAAGGGCGTCTTTGACATAGGCCTCGTAGCCCGGATGGAGCCGCTCCAACACGGCTGCGTTGCGCTGCAACAGCATGGTTTTCGCCGCCCCGAACGAGCGGCCGCCACTGTGGGATACGAAGACGCCGGGCGCCGCGACGTTACGCCAGCCCAGGTGGGCGGCCCGGAGGCACCAATCGTTCTCCTCGCCATAGCCTTGGGCGAACACGTCGTCGCGGAGCGGCCCGACCTCTGCCAAGCAGGCGCCTTTCATCAGCATGCAAAATCCCACGCCGGTAGGAATGTCCACCGCGTCGGCACCGTTCGCTTCCCAGCACAGCGCGTTCAAAGCCTCGAGTTCGGCCCCGCCCGGTGCATCCCCCGGCTTGCCCGGCTCGGGGTAGGACACCAGCGTGCCGTCGTTGGAGAGGGGGGTGCAGGAGCCAATCGCCGGGTCGGAGTGCGCGACGGCGGACAAGCGCTCGAGCCAGCCAGCCCCGACGATGGTATCGGCGTTGAGGATGACGACGTCCCGGTTGAGGTCGGGGCCGAGATGGACCAGGCCGGTGTTGACCGCCGAGGGGAAACCGCGTGGCAACGCGTGCGTCAGAACCGTCACCCGCCGCCCGATTACCCGGCCCAGGCGCTCGGCGATGGCCGGATCGGGCGACCCGTCATTCACCAGGATCAGGCGGCTGGCACGCGGCAGCGTTGCCTCCAACGAGAGCAGGCAAGCGTCGAGTTCCGCAGTACCTATATATATAGGTACGACGACGTCGCATGGTGGGGTGTTCAAGGCAGGCGAGGGCGGGGTTGCAAGCGGCGGTGCCGGCCGCGGCAAGAGGCTGGCGGGTAATGGCCGCAACGGGTCCGGCGAAGCGTTCTCCGGTTTGACAAAGGCTCGGGCGGCCTGCCTTACCGCGTTTCGTTCGGCGCCGGCCGCAACGGGGCTGCCCCAAAGGTTGCGCCCCGCCCCATCCACGATTTCGACCCGCCCGGTTGAGGTGCCACTGCCTTGTGGCAGGTCGAAGCGCCAGATCGGGCCGTCCGGCTCCTCGGCCGATTGTTCGCCTGTGATCGACTCAGGCTTCGTGCCGCGGAACAACGGGACCGGTTCACGACGGCCGTCCTTCGATTGCCGGTAAATAGCCGGCACAGTCTCCGGGTCGGCCCGCAACCGCGCCCACCCTCGCACGGTGCCGTCCGGGGAGGCGGCGACGAACCCCTCCACGGTGCAGAAATGCGATGGATCAAGGCCGCTGCCGATCAGAGCCTCCTCGCCGACTGTCGCTTCGAGGATATGAGCGGCCTGCCAGCCTTCATCCATCGAGCGAACGGTGAGCCGCCCAGGACGGACCCGAACCGTCGCCGGCGGTTGCCCGGCAACGGCAAGGCGGACCGAACCCGATCTGGCCGGCCGCGTGAGCAAAACCCGGCACTCTCCCCGACCGTTGAAGGCGATCCACCCCGGCCTAGACGCAGCGTCGCACACCAAGGCGGCCAGGGCTTGGAACACATCCGTGGCCGGAGGTGTCATCCGACCCAGCATCGTATCAAGGGTCTCCGCTGCCTCGACACTGCGTCCGGCTCGGAGGAGGGCAGCCACCAGGGCCATTGCCGCTTCGCGGTGCCAGGGCAGTCGCCTGGTCGCGGCCTCAAGCTCGCTGACGGCCTTGTTCGGATCGGTATGGACGACGATCGAGGCGAACAGGATCTGAACTGTGATGTCCCGCGGCGCGATACGGTGCGCGCGACGGGCCCACGCCGATGCGGTTGCCAGGTCCCCCTCGGCGACGGCTTTCTCCGCTCGTCGGACCGCGTCGGTGGCGCTCGCTGCCGCCATGGCGCGCAGGACTTGGGCATCGTAGACAGCCCTGCGAGCGTCGTGGTGCATACCGTCCATCAAAACACATTATCCCAGCTGCCGCCTCCGTATTCGTGGAGGCTGCAACTGGGATGTGACGCTCGCTACGCGGCAGCCGATATGGCCGCCTCAGTTGCTGATTAGAACGATTTCACATTGGTCGAGTTCAGGAGCGTGGTGTCGCCCTTCAGTGTGATGGTCGTGGAAGAGTCAAGCTTTACGAGAAGATTGCCGCCCGAAACGGATTGATTGTTCAGGATGTAGTTCGCATCGGTCGCGTTGGCCGTGTAGATCGTGTTCGAGCCGCTGATACCGAAGTTGTCGATCTCGTAGCTCTGGCTCTCGACGCCCGACACCGCTGAGAAGTCGAGCAGAGTGCTGCTGCCCGTGTCGGTCGTGGCCACCAGTGTGTCCTGGCCTAGGCCGGCCTTCAGAAGCTCGGCGCCCGTCCCTGCTACCAGGGAGGTATTGCCCGTGCCGGCAATGATGTAATCGCCATTACCGCCGCCGGCCAGGGTCGCAGCAGAGGCACCACCCTCGATGTTGTTATGGCCACTGGTGCCGCCGTGCACGCTGCCGCCCGTCACGGTTGCGTTGATGCTGCCCGACCCGCCGATGATCGTGTCGGAGTCTGGACCACCGTTGAACTGCAGAGTACCGGAGCCGCCATTCAGACTAACCGCCCCACTCGCGATCGCAACCGTCGTGGAGCCGGAACCAAGGTTCACTGTCGCGACGTTGCCAGCGCCGATCCCCAGGTTGATGGATGCACCGCCAAGGCTGGAGTTGACGGTATCGCCGCCAGCACCGGCATTCAGGTTGACCATTGTGCCGGTCCCGCCCGTGGTGATGACGCTGCCCGAACTGTAGCTTTCCAGGAGGTCACCCGCGCCGCCGCCCATGATGGTCACCGGACCGCCATCGCCGCCGATGATGACGTTACCGCCTGCGGAGCCGCCGGTGTAGCTACCGACCGCATCGTAGGCCGTGAGCGTTCCCATGCCACCATCGACGGTGCTGGCATCGTTTGCGCCCAGCACGGTTAGCTTGGACGACGCGAGCGTCCCGCCGCTGACGCTGACAGAGGCGCCCGGGACGAGGTTCACGACCGTCGAGCCATCGCCTGCGAAAATCGTATCGGCGCCGCCGACGTTGATCGTGTCGGACCCGCTGCCACCGTAAACGGTATTCCCGGACGAGCCGGCGAAGCTGATCGTGTTGTTGCCGCCGGCGACCTGGATCAAACCACCGGAATAGGTGGTGCTATAGAACAGGCCGGCAGACCCGGCGATGACGGACTGGCCTGACGGCGCGCCGCCGAAAACCGTCGCAGCGGCATCGAATGTGACAGCGCCAAACAGGTGAACGTCGGTCGGAGCGGTATCGCTACCAGTCGGCGTCGTTACGACGAGGTAAGCGTCGCTCCCGCCATATCCCGCACCGGAGTTGACCCCGCCAGGGTTCTGCGTCGGGCTAATATACGTTGCGTTCGTGTTGCTGAACTTATCGCTAATCATGCCTGCGAGTGAGGTCGCCTCGGTAGCACTCCGCCCGGCGTTGAATGACAGGCTGATCGGGCCCTCGCCCTTACCGCCGGTAACCGTAACAGCAACCATCTCAAATCTCCCGCCGCTTTGATCGATCTCCCTCTAATTTGTGCATTAATTCCGGTCAAGCATTTATGACTCGGTGCGGCAAAACTTAGACTCATTATCTCCCAAATTGAGACTGTGACGGTTTTTGCTCGATACTCTCCCACTTCTGCCTCAAACTCTAACAACTACGGCTAAGTAAGATGGCAAAACACTCTATCGTCTCAGGGCCGGGACAGATCTCATGGCAAGGGCCGTGCCATTTAAAGCTGCATTAATTATGTGTTTATACCGGCAGAATTAATCCGCGAATGCAGCAAAAACTCTGAGTTTCCGACCTGTCGAGCGCGCGTATGCGAGCTGTTCACACCTCCGCCACCCCGACACTGCGTTCAAAATATTGTGATCAGGCCGTGACTGATAAAGCCTAGGTATCCACGGTCGACGTCGCATCGGGCTGCTGGCAGGTTGTCCTTCAATAAGGATCGGGAGATCACGCGTGTTCATGTCCCTTGAGATCGCTTCCAGCATTGTCGATGCAGCCCTGATGACCGGCCGACAGAAAGGCTTCATGCCTCTCTCCGTGGCCGTGCTCGATGCCGGAGGCCACCTGGTCGCCTTCAAACGCGAGGACAAATCCGGCATTCTCCGGTTCGACATCGCGTTCGGCAAAGCCTGGGGAGCGCTCGGCATGGGTTTCGGGTCGCGCGAGCTGTTCAACCGCACGACTGCGAACCCTACATTCATGGCCGCCCTCACCGCGGTCAGTGGTGGACGACTGGTCCCGGTGCCGAGCGGCGTCCTTATACTATCCGGCGACGACGTGATCGGAGCGGTCGGAGTGTCCGGCGATAACTCGGACAACGACGAGATCTGTGCCGTGGCCGGCATCGAGGCGGCTGGGCTGACCGCGAAGATAGGGCTCTGATCCACAACGGACTGCGTTGACTCACAGAACGCCCGCGCTATAACGCATCGCTCCGGCGGCAGGGTCACTTGCCGCCCGGCTGCCGTTGGGCGGCCGGTGGTCCCGATAGGATACAACCGATGTTCGCAGTCATCCGCACCGGCGGAAAGCAGTACCGAGTGACCCCCGAGCAGATCTTGAAGGTCGAGAAGCTGGATGCCGAGCACGGGTCGGTCATCACCTTCACCGATGTGCTGGCCGTGGGCGGTGGCGAGGGCGGCATGGTGATCGGCGCGCCGGTCGTACCGGGTGCGACGGTGACGGCGACCGTCGTGGCGCAGGATCGGCTGGAGAAGATCATCATCTTCAAGAAGCGCCGCCGGCAGAACAGCCGCCGCAAGAACGGCCA
>CAXTWC010000247.1:0-4112 GCA_964247805.1 uncultured Acetobacteraceae bacterium
TTGCATCGTCGGTAAACCAAACTGTCAGGCTGCCACGCTGGCGCAGGCTGGCGTCATAGGCCGGCCAGTTCGTCACCCTGTGCCGCTGACGCGGGATGTGACTACGGCGGTCTTGGTTCAGCTTGAAAGGCAAGATGGGCATCCAGAGGTGGGAAGGACGGTTCCTTACGTTACCCCGCGCCTCAGAACCATCGCCCGATCCCTGCACCACGCTTGCGGGCGTGGCGCTTTTGCCGTTGAGGATGTTCGCACATGACCTGAGACGCGAAAGACTGGTGCAGCCTTTTGTTATCGACGTCACGTTTGATGCACACTGGCTAACCCGGTTGAAATCCCGTCCGGAAACGCGGGCGATGGCGACGTTCCGCATCTGGCTCCTGGCAGAGTTCGCGGTGATGCCGCCCACCCCGTAGCCGACCGTGTTGCAACGCGCAGGGCCGAACTCGATTCAGGACGTTTCAGGAACGCTTAAGGACGCGGCAGCCGGGTTATTGTACCCCGCTCCACAGATCTTGTGGAGTGTTGGACGATGATCCCGGTTGAAACTCAGTTGGAACTGGCAGGCCACCGGCCGCGATCGGCGGTGCCGGCTTGTTCCGTCGCTTACATGGGCAGCATCCTCTCGTTCCTGGCCCATGCGGAGGAGACCGAAGGGCGTATGTCCGTGATCCTGGCGCATGCGAAGCGGGGCAGCGAGCCGCCACCGCACGTCCATCACCACGAGGACGAGTTCCTGTACGTGCTCGAGGGTAAGGTCGAGATCTTCGTTGAAGGCACCGACGCAAGCTTCGTCGCCGGGCCCGCGGACGCGGTCCTTCTGCCTGCGGCCAGCGCGCATGTGCTCCGCTTCCTCACCCCTGAGCTCCGCATGCTCATCGTCGTTAGCGCGAAAAGCGGATGGAGCGTCGGGCTCGAGGGCTATTTCCGGCAGATGGCGGACGGGCCGGCCGTCGGCATGGGTCTGCCGGACGCCACGACCCAGTATCGAACGGCGTCCGCGGCCCAGCTTGAACAGGCTGTCGAGCGCGGCCGACAGGCCGGTATGAGCCTTTTATCCCCTGACGAAATCCGGACCCGCCTTCCGGCCTGGTCCGGTCCACGAACTCTGCCGGACGTGGGAAGATGCGCATGAGGAGCCGACTGCGCCGCCGCATGGCCGGAGAGGCTTGCACCAGCCGCGTCATGGCCGCCGCGCTCGGACTGTCGTTTGGCCTGCTCACGACGTACGCACGGGCCGCAGACGACCCGGCGGGGGAGGTTATCATCACGCCCGTGCTTTCTGCGAACGTGAACTCGGCTGGCCAGCCGATCGTTTTCCCGCAATCGAATGGTCACGTTACGGTGTCGGTGTTCGAGATTGCGCCGGGTGCGACCTTACCCGTCCACAAGCACCCGTTCCCCCGCTTGGGATACGTACTAAGTGGATTTTTGCGAGTGGCGAACCTCCAAACCGGTCTGAGCCAGACCTACAAGACCGGCGAGCCTGTGCTGGAGTCGGTCGGTGAGTGGCACGAGGGCACCAACCCTGGCCCGATCCCGTTGCGGCTGCTGGTCATAGATCTAATGGAGACTGGTGCTCACAACACCGTTCTCAAAACGGCTCCCTCCGACTAGGGTGTGGGGAACGCTGTTCCCTAACAATGTCCGTACAACTTTCGGTAGAGAAGGTAGGGCAATGCTCAATGCTTGCGCTACTGACTTCGTGCAAAGATCAATGAGGACAGCGAGATGAACGTGCTTGGCTACGGAACGGGTCCGATCGCGTGCAATGCGGCGTTCGTCGCCGACTTTGACGTTAAAACCGAAATTGCCCTGTCCCAGCTCGTCACCAAGATCGACCTTGACCGACAAAGGATGGATGTCCGCGGCGGCATGCGAAGCAAATACGTGCCGCTGCGCTTCGATCCAGCGACCGGGGCGCACCAGATCGGCGGCCGCTACCTGTTCGAGACCTGGGACGACGTAACCGACTACATGCGCTTCACCAGCGAGGAGCTGGAGTTCGAGCCGGACACCAAGTTCTGGAGGCGCCCTTTCTTTACCAACATCGACAAACGCGCGTGGCGTGTCGCCGGCGCCCACGAATTTACGCCCTTGGTCACGCACTACGCCAGTCGCTTCGAGCGCTTCGGCTACGACGCAGGAGCGTCCGTGCCGAACTTAGTGGCCGCTTGGCCGACCATCCGCGACGCGGCCGAGACGGAGGGATTGGCGGCCGTATGGCTGCTGGCGCAGCCCGAGGAGCGGCAAGTCGGCCTTTTGACTGTTGCGACGCAGTTGCTGGGGAAGAATGAGGCCGAACGCGCCTCGCGATCCCTGGCCGCTCTTGAGGGTCGGGCATCGCTCATCGGACACGTGCCAAGCCGGGACATTCTCCGCCCACTGTTCGACCGCACGAGCCTGAACCTGTCGCTTTGGCTACCGCGGTCGCGCAGCGCGGGGGGCGATGCGTCCATATTCCCGACCTTCCCGGTCCATCCTCTGCCGCAACCAGCGACTTGAATGCCGCACCGGACGTGGTGGCGTCATGAAGCCTTCATTTCAGCTTCCACCACCCCACAAGCAAGAAGATGGAACCAACAAGCCGAGGCTTGAAGGAGATGAACGTCGCAATCATGGCGCGGCGATACGCGGCTACGGCAACAACGAAGCGCGCTATCGCAATCGGGCGCGATACCGACCCCGCAGCTTCTGTAATGCGCCGAGCGTTTATGTTTTCAGGCAGCTGAACGAAGGTCCGTTTCCGGAAAGCACCGGTGGGCTCCTCAACGACCATCTTGAGGCGCGCACCGAACTAAGCATGGAATGTCGTCAATATCGAAGAACACCCCAGCGATGACCGGTCCAGCCGGATCATATGCGACTCAGTATCGGCTTCGGCTCGACCACAGCAACTCCAGAGTCGCAATTCCATATAGGGGAGAGGTGCTGCCAAGCCACGTTGGAAAGTGTTCAGGATGACAAGGCTGGGTGTAGTTCAAATAATGTAACCTTCAAAATAGGAAATTTTTTATCATCAAAGCATTCTTGGTTCCCGATGGTAGGGCCCGAAAGAATTTAACAGACTTGGTTTGATGCTCGGGCTTTCCGTGAGGGTCATGGTGCTGAAGTTTGACGGGATGCTTGACCCTGCCCCGATCCGCTCACTTTTTGCGTTGTTGTCGCCGCACCTAAATGTAAATCAAGAAGTGTGGACTCTGAACCGCGCCGAATTTTGGCGTGAGGTCCTGGCTTGAGCAGCACCTCGACCGTGCGCAGGACTGCCAACAACTCACAGGCGATCGCTAGCTTCCTCAGCGGCTCCCTCCGCGTTTGGTAGCTCAACACAGTGACTTTGACTCGTCCTCGGCCTGTTCCAGAGCGGCAGATAGGTGATGCTGCACATGCTGCCTAACGTACAGCAGGCGACGCTCAGCCGGTCTTCGACACCGCTGTCGACCCAGGCACCCTCGTCCATACTGACGAGTATGTCATCTACGCCCGCCTGCCAACCTGTGGCTATGAGCACAGGACGGTCTGCCACGGGGCCAGCGCATGCGCCCGCGACGAGGATAGGGACGGGGACGGCCTCGGCGAGGTGCATGTCAACAGAATCGAGGGGGTTTTGGTCCTTGCTACGCTCCTGGCTACGCCCGCACCGGAGCATCTCGCATGACAAGCTGCTGCGTTATCACAACTTCTCCCACTTCATGCACAAAGCGCGGCGGCGCGGCAAAGCCCTGCTCGGCGCGCTGCGATCGCCGGCTTGGTCGCGTGACAGACCCAACACCACGTCGGAACCCAATAAGAGCCAGCTAGAAATGGCACTTTCTGAACCACGCCGATTTCAACAACGTACGCCCGCACTCAGCCTTGGACTATCGGCCGCCCGCGCCGGAGGTCATTGTGCTGGGCACGCGGATATCACATGGCAACCCTGTCCCAACCGGGTCACCTCCACAATCAGCTACGATGCTACCTTAGCATCTCGCGGGCATCACTCGATGGAAGTCGGTCACCCGACGTCGCTTGCGATGCACGGCCGCGAGCGGGAACACCAAGCAACGGCAACGACGCTGGTTCAATCCGGCGCAGTGTCCATTGTCGATTTTCGATGGAAGGCGGCGTATGTA
>CAXTWC010000247.1:4122-7119 GCA_964247805.1 uncultured Acetobacteraceae bacterium
ATGTATTACAATCCTCGCGGGATCGCACCCGCACGTTCTGAACAGACCTGGACCAATGGCCAGAGTTTGACGGAGAGCCCACGAACGCTGGCCGCCGACGGACTGGTCCGCCGAGTCCTGGTCGTCATCTTCCTGCTCGCGCTTGTCGGTGGCGCTGGCGGGTTCTTTGTTGTTTTGAGACAGCGCGCGCTTCACAGCGCGGCGAATGAGGCACGGCTGCTGCTGACGACGGCGCTTGCGGTCAGCGATTACACCGATGAGAACATTTCCCCCCTGCTGGGCAAGCTGCCGTCCGATCGCTTTTACGATCAGACGGTTCCGTTTCATGTAGCCCAGGCTGTCTTCCGCAAAGTGCAAACCCGTTACCCCGTTTACAGCTACCGCGAGCCAGCGCTCAATCCAACCAACCTCGATGATCGGCCGACACCCTTCGAAGTCGAGTTGACGAACCGCTTCCGCGAAGACCCAAAACTGCTGGATCTGGAGGGCACCCGGCATGATGGCGACCACACCGTGTTCTATCTCGCCCGGCCGATCCGAGTGACCGACGAGCAATGTCTCACCTGCCACAGCACCCCTGATCGCGCGCCTCAAGCCATGGTCGCGAAATATGGTCCGAACAACGGGTTCGGTTGGACGATGGGTGAAACGGTCGGTATCCAGGCCCTCAGCGTTCCCGTCACTGAGGAATTGCGGGGGACGACAGAACTGGCCGTGACGCTTGCCGCCGGGCTGATGGCGATCTTCATTGTCACTTACCTGGCGCTTACGGCTTCGCTCCAAGTCATGCTGGTCAGGCCATTGCGCGCGCTGGTTCGTGCGGCTGATATTGTCAGCAAGACGAATGACGGGAACATTGAGTTGCCGAACTCCGGGGTGAGCGAGATCCGTGCCCTCGCCGGCGCGATCGGGCGCCTCCGCTTGAGCCTGAGCAAGGCTCTCGCTCTGGTGTCGCGCTGACTACCCAAAGTGCATATATGATAGGAGAAAAGCCATGTCGCGCATTCTCGTCGCCCTGAGCTTGGCCGGGCTGGCGCCCGTGCTCTGGTGGCTTCGGAGCGTCTTCGCCAGCTATCACCTTTTTGCCGACAAGACATTCACGTGGGGCCTCGACGTTGCGGCCTCAGTGACGACGGGATTGTTGGCGGTGATCCTCGTCGAATGGGTGGTCGTTCGACTCATATTGCTGGCCATTTGCGGAGTTGAGCCGACCGGCTTCCAGCGCGGTGGCCTCTACGCCGTCCTTGGAGCGGCCGCTGGTGCGATGGTGCTCACGCATCTCGGCGTCAACGTCACCGCCGTGCTCGCCACCTCGGCAATCTTGACGGCTGTCCTTGGCTTTGCATTGCAGCCGACGCTCGGAAGCCTGATTGGCGGCCTCACCTTGCACACCGATCGCGTGCTCCGGATCGGCGACGCCATTGTGCAGGACGGTGAGCCCGTCCGGGTCACTGCCTTCAACTGGCGCTCTGTTTTGGGACGCAAGCTCGACGGCGGCATGATCGTGTTCCCCATCGCTCGCATCGTGGACCAAACGCTAGAAATTCAGCCCCGGGACCACTCGATCCGTGTTGACACCGTATTTCCGGCCCCGATCACGATGGCGCCTCAGCGGCTGAGTAATCTGATCGGCGATCTGGTCGCTGACTTCGACCAGGTCGACGATGGTCAGCCTATAACGGTGGCGCCAATCGCTTTTGATCCCGACAAGGCGCTGACCCGCTACCGGATCCAGTACTGGGTTCACGCCTACGCTGACCGGGGCGATCTTCAGGTCGAGGTGTTGCGGCGCGTGTGGTACGCGTTGCAGCGCGAAGGCGTCGCCTGGCCCGTGGTCAACTTTTACGATCCCGATCTTCGCACTCCACAAAAACCATCCGCGCTACTTGGCTGTGACTGGCCAGAAGCCATCGCGGCGGCTCTCGCGAAAGCGCCGGCGCATCCTGCTCTCGTCGGACTTGGGGCGGATGCTGCCCAGGCAATCGCCGCAAAAGGCGTCGCACTGTTCTATGCCCCAACTGAGCGCCTCGTGCTTCCGTCGCACGTGCGGGGCTCAGTGTGCCTTCTCGTTCAGGGCGAGGCGCGCGAGATCGCGTCGCAGTTTGATACGCTGGCCATGCCAGGGCAGCTCGCCGTCGTCGGGATCCCGGATCGCGCCGCCGAGCGCCTGTCACGTCGGACGATGGTTAAACGTATCACCGACCGTCTCGCCGAGGACATTGGCCCGTATGCCGAAATCGCAGTTCGGCGCGCTGCGGACGAGGTCGCCGGCGCCTCCGAGATCGGCGCGATGGTTGCGGACGAGCTCGCAGATCCAAAACTGCGGCGCGCCTTTTTGGCTGACGTCTGTGCGCCCGGGGAGACCCGTTACGGGCCGGGCATGGTATTCGGCCTTCGGCTCGACGTGGCCGGTAATCTCGTCTCTGATCCACTATTGCGCACGGTTGAGGCCTGCGCCCTCGTCGCGATCCCGCCTGGAATGCTTACGATCGCTGCTTGATGAAGGACTGCTGTCCTCAACACGTGCACACAAGAGAGCTGAGGTGGTTCCGGTTGTCTGAACAGCAGCCTGCGCGTTTTTGAGTGGAGCTTTGCCGAGTTCAGGCTGCCGCGGTCTGCGGCAGCCTGTCGAAGTAGGCCTGGTTCGGCGTCTTCCGGTCAAGGTGTGATTCGGCGTGCAATTTTGACCCCACCTCCGTCGAAGACTTAAGCTTTGGTAAATAAAGGCAATTTCGGCTTTCAAGAGGGTCAACATCGGCGTCCAATGTTGACCCCGGTCAGGAAGCAAAATAGCATTTCCGAACAATGACTTCCACTTAAAGTGCTGGGGTCAAAGTTGCACGCCGAATCACAGCCAGTCCCTCGCCCGCGCCCAATGGTTGGCGGACCGCCAAGCGGAACTGCTCGACGTCCCCTACTTCCACGTCGTCTTCACGGTGCCGGACGAGGTCGCCGTCATCGCCTTCCAGAACAAGCCGGTGGTCTACGACATCCTGT
>CAXTWC010000248.1:0-7100 GCA_964247805.1 uncultured Acetobacteraceae bacterium
GCGCTTGCCTGGATGAGCGCCCAGGTCAGCTCGATCGGCGCGACCAGGCTGCCGCGCGTGTTCTCGACGGCGACGCCGCGCTCCTTGGCGGCCTCGACATCGATGGAGGCGTTCTTAGGCCCGGTCGAAACGATGAGCTTGAGGTTCGGCAATCGTTCCAGGATGGTGCGGGGAAGCGGGGTGCGCTCCCGCATGACGCAGAGGACGTCGAAGGGCAGCAATCGGGCAACCAGCGCGTCGGCATCTGCCACCGTGTCGGAGAACACGTCGATGGTGGCCTGAGGCTGGATCGCGGACCAGTCCGCCATCCGCAGCGCCACTGCCTGGTAGTCGTCGAGTATCGCAATTCTGGCCACGGCCTGGTTCCTCCCGGTCACTGCGGCAGGGCGGCTCCCTGTCAGCCACCTGCAGATCGGCCCGACTACGTCCCGATGCCAATATGCCGCGCTGGCGATTGCAATTGCTTGTGCAGATACCGATGACGGGCCGCCGTGCTCCGGATCGTCTCAGAACGCGGTCCGGGCGTCCCGGCTCGATGCCTCCCGGACGAGGGCGACGAAATTCCTTACGACCTGTGACGCCTCCTGCCGGCGCCAGACCAGATGGAGGTTGACCGAGGGATGCACGTCGCCGAGCGGGACATAGGACACGCCGGCGGCCCGGATATGTTGCATGCTGGCCGGCAGCAGGGCCACGCCCAGCTCGGCTGCGATGAAGCTGACCACCGTCGCGAGTTGCGGTGCTTCCGGTCCCATCCGGGGTTCGAATCCGACGCTGTGGCAGGCATCCAGTACGGCGCGATACAGCTCCGGTCCCACGCTGCGCCGCTTCATGACGAAATTGTCGCCCGCGAGGTCGCACAGCCGCACCATGGATTCACCGGAAAGGCGATGGGCCAGCGGGAGCGCCGCGACCAGCGGCTCCACCCTGACACGAACGAGGTTGAGGCGGGGATCATCCAGGCCCGAGTGGGTGAAGGCCACGTCGATGACGCCGGCGAGCAGCCCATCGAGGAGCCTGCCGGTGTTTTCCTCGTCCAGACGCAAGGCCACGTCCGGGTGGCGGCGGCCGAAGTCGCGGATGATCGATGGAACGACCGCGTTGAAATGGGCCGAGCTGGTGAAACCCAGGTTGAGCCGGCCGATCTCGCCGCGCGCGGCCCGCTGCACGGCGACCACCGCGTGTTCCGATGCTGCCAGTGCGAGACGACCCTCCTTGAGGAAGATCCGGCCCGCTTCGGTGAGTTCGGCGCCATGCGGGACCCGGCGCAGCAGCGCGGTCCCGAGTTCGGTCTCGAGGTCCTTGATCTGCTGGCTGAGAGGTGGTTGGCCAATGCCAAGCCGTGCGGCGGCGCGGGTGAAGTTAAGCTCCTCTGCGACAGCGATGAAATATCTGATGTGGCGAAGTTCCATGATGGCCATCCCCTTGGCGCACCCCGGCATCGGCCGCCCAAACAGCGCTTCGTGCGGCGATGGGCAGTCGCATACTGGTCTGTGACGATGTCTCCACCGCCGCGATCAGCCGAGCCACCTGCGCGGCATGACCAAAGTACGGCACGATAGATCGACAGTTCGCAATATCATCGCAGATAGCAGCGTCGAGCCCGACGCACCCGGTTCCGCGATGATCGTCCACCGCTACCCGTCATGATGCAATCCGTCGTTGAAGATGCCTGGACGTCACGTCACCTGGACGCGATGGCCAGGGACCTGGATGTTTGAAGGATAGGATGCCTGCCAGACCTCATGTAGCTGCGATGTGCTGAAGCAGCCCTTCTCCTTGCCCCCCGTCTCGGCAAAGCGATCTCACGCCCTCACGGCGGTGATAGTCTGTGAACATCCACCCCAGCGGGTGGGTGCGGGCAGCAAGCTCGTGTCCGCTTCATCGGCTGGTCCGCTCCGGAGCGGACAGGCCGCTTTCGACCAGTTGGCGTCCTAATGCGTGCTTGTAGACGAATGCAGATCTTTCTGTGACGACTCGTTTCCTTCAGGGATGAGGCCGGAGCGTTGTTAGCGAGGACAACCCATGATCGTCGTGACTGGAGCCACCGGCCAACTCGGACGCGCTGTCGTGGATGGGCTGCTCGCCCGCTTGCCGGCGGACAGGATCGTCGCGAGCGTCCGCGACCCCTGCAAGGCGGCGGTGCTTGCCGACCTGGGCGTCCAGGTCCGCACGGGCGACTTTGCCGCGTCTTCCGATCTGGAAGCGGCGTTCGCGGGTGCTGAGCAGGTGCTGGTGATCTCCGTGAACCAGCTCGGGGAACCAGCGCGCCGGTTGCACCACGTGGCGATCAAGGCCGCCCGCGCGGCCGGTGCACGCCGCGTGCTCTACACCAGCCACATGGGCGCTCGCACGGATCCGACCTTCGCCCCCGCGTCCGACCACGCCGCCACTGAGGCGTTTCTTGCCGAGGCGGGGATGCCGTTCACGTCGCTGCGCCACGGCTTCTACGCCGAGAGCGCGCTGCACCTGATCGGGCGCGGGTTCGAAGTCGGAGAGATCCGCGCGCCCGAGGACGGTCCGGTGAGCTGGACCGCGCGCGCCGACCTGGCGGAAGCGGACGCGATCGTGCTCGCCGAGGAAGAACGGCTGGACGGCGTCTCGCCCCCGCTGACTGCGCACGAAGCGTTCACCTTGGCGGACCTGGCTGCCCTTGCGTCCGAGCTGACAGGGCGCGAGGTCAAGCGGGTCGTCGTGTCTGACGAGGAATGGCGTGACGCGAAGGTGACCGGGGGCGTGCCCGCGCCGTTGGCGGAGTTGCTGCTCGGCACATTCCGAGCCGCCCGCCGAGGTGACTTTGCCACCACCGATCCGACCCTGGAGACGCTGCTCGGCCGCCGCCCGCAGACGATGCGTGAGGTACTTGCCGGCATTCTGAAGCCCGCTACGGCTCAAGCGAGCTCCTGACGCAGGTCGCTGAGATCAGCGATAACATCGTCGCACTGCCCCTGCTTCCGCTATCAAGTCGGCAGGAGCCAGTTGCCGTGTCGATCGGCGACGTCCGCTTTTCGCCGTCGCCGTCCCGAAAGCGGACTGTCCGGTTCCGGCCATCAACGTCAACAAACTACAGTCCTACGCGCGTTGTCTCATAGTCCGGCAGCCAGGACCGGCTCTTCCTACGCTTGGGGAGTCTGGCTGCGACAGCGCGCACGGCACGGCTTGTTGCCACGCGAAGCACGCCGTGCAGCACGCGTACGCCCAGCCGGCTGTGCGGGTTCATCAGGCGAGGGACGATCTTCGGGATGCCCTGCGCGCTCTGCACCACCGGCCGCATGACCCGCTCGTAGGCGCCGAAAGCATCTGCCGGATGTTCAGCGCGGGACAATTCGCCGGCCAGTACGTAGGCGCCGGTAATGGCCAGCGTCGTCCCCATGCCGGCAAGTGGGGTGACACACCACGCGGCATCGCCCAACAAAACCACACGCCCGGTCAACCAAGATGCGAGGCGCACCTGACGAAGCACGTCGAAATAGAAGTCGTCCGTATGGTCCATCCCGGACAGCACGCGCGGCGCCTCCCATCCTGCATCGGCGAACCGTTCGCGTAGCCATTGCTTCTGGCGAGCGGCATCCCACCGGTGCTCCCCGCGCGGCGGCTGCTGCAGCGCCAGCATGGCGCGCGTGGTCCCATGCCGGTCGGGCCGGAGCTGGACACTGCGTCCGGCCGACGCGTTATACCAGCGCCACAGGCGGTCGTCGCCGGCAGTGCGCGGGATGGTGAAGTAGGCGATCGCGAGATCCATCCACCGCGGATGGTTCTGCTGCGGAAACACCAGTTCGCGGGTGGACGAGCCGACGCCTTCGGCAATGATGACGGTGCCGTAGCGCGCGACCAGGCCACTGGCGAAGGTCACCGTTGCCGCCTCACCATCCTGCTCGATCGCCGCCACACTGTCGCCGAAGCGGAAGGTTGCGTGCGCCCGCGCGGGCTCATACACCAGACGGGCGAGATCGCCGCGCAGGATCTCCATCTCCGCAGTAGGGCCGTCCATCCCCGCCTGCGCCACGACCTGGGCGATGATGCGGCCTGTCCGATCAACCCAGGCAATGCCCTCCTCGCCGGTGCCGAGGTCAAGTGCTGCCCGCTCCAGCCCCATGCGGCGGAGCACCTCCCGACCTTCTCCGCGCACGTCGATGTTCTGGCCGCCGTCGCGGAACGCGGCTGCGCGCTCCACCACGGTGACATCGAAGCCGTTCCGCCCCAGCCACCAGGCCGCAGTATTGCCGGCGACGCTCGCGCCGGTGATCAGTATCGCTTGCGACATGATTTCGTATTGAACTCCGTCGGCTTGGTCGAGCCCTCGTGCGCACAACCTCATGACACCGATATGGACCCGAGGAGCGCTGCTTTATCTGCCCTACCCTGCTTTACGGGCGCCTGCCTAATTCGCCCTCAGCAGCAGCCATGACGCAACATGAGCAGTTGCGGTGCCGCTTCACGAACGTCTGCTTTTCGCTCCCACTCATCCTGAAGCAGACCTTCCGCCCTCGGCCAGGATCAGATGTCACCCCCGGTGCAGGCTAGGCCCTCACTGGGTCGACAGCGGGCTCGAACCCGTCTCGCCTTTGACGCGGACCGGCGTTGACCTCGCACCGCCGAGGCACCGGCACCTCCTGTGCCCAAACCGACACACGCCATGGCGAACCGCAGGGCCGACCGGACGCACCGGCACCCCGCCCGCCCCGCCGTCATGGACATCGTTATATCTGCCCGGATAGAACGCACCCGGGACCGGGGGTGGATCATGGCGCACGGATCGACGCGGCTGCTTGCCGGATTGCTGGCCGTGAGCGTGCCCGCCGCGACCGCCCGCGCCGCGACCGATGTTGCCCAGCCCCCGGCCGCCGCCGCGCCCACCAGCACGCCGGCCACCACGCCCGGCGGCGATCCCGTCGAGAGCGTCACCGTACGCGGCGTGGCGCCCTATGCATCGACCGCGCAGTTCCACGCCGGCACCGCGCAGCTCGGGCCGCTCGGCCAGACGTCGATCCTGACCGCGCCGGTATCGGTCACGGTGCTGACGCAGGACCTGCTGGTCAACCAGCAGCTGCGCACGCTGAACGATGCGCTGCGCGCCCTGCCCTCGGTCGAGGTGCGCGACCAGCAGGGGCTGGAAGTGTCGCGCCCGCAATCGCTGGGCTTCCAGGGCTCGATCACCGAGAACACCCGGCTGGACGGCCTTAACATCATCGGCACCACCGCGGTCCCGGTGGAGAACCTCGACAGCATCCAGGTGCTGAACGGGCTCGGCGGCGCCTTGTTCGGGCCGGAAACTCCGGCCGGGGTGTTCGACTATCTCCTCAAGCGTCCCACCGATGCGCCGCTCGCCCGCCTGATCGGCAGCTATGCCAGCGACGGGCTGTTCACCACCGAGGGCGACGTCGGCGGCCGCGTCGGCGCCAACGGCTGGCTCGGCTACCGCATCGACCTCGTGCACGGCGAGGGCGAAAGCTTCGTGGACGGCAGCTTCGCCGACCGCACGCTAGGCAGCGCCGACCTCGACATCCACCTGGACGCCCATACGGTGATCGAGGTCGACGGCAGCCACTACGAGGACAGCGGCTATGGCCTGCCGGGCAGCATCGTCTATGACGGCGCCAGCACGAGCTCTGCGAACAAGAACACGATCCTGCCCGAGGCACCCGATCCGACCGAGCGCGGCCTGGGCCAGCCGGGTGCCGGCACCGACCTCATCACCGACACCGGCCTCGTGAAGGTGATCCACACCTTCGGCGACGACTGGCGGCTCGAGCTCGGCGGCCTGTACCAGGACGCGCAGCGCAACCTGTTCGGCATCAGCAACACGCTCACCGACAACCGCGGCGACTACACCACCACCAAGAACTTCACCGCCGTCCCGCACTTCACCGACGGCAGCAACGAGGCCTCGCTCACCGGACACGTGACGGTCGCCGGCATGCGCAACGACCTCAGCCTCGGCACCAACGGCTTCATCAACGACCAGTACAACTACAGCAGCCCGATCCTGACCACGCTCGGCAAGTCGAACCTTTCCGACCCCGCGATCTTCGGCTACGTGCCGATCCCCTCGCACGGCCGGCAATATCTCGCGGGCGACCTGTTCCAGCAGTCGATCATCGAGGGCGACACGCTGCACATCGACAACCACTGGGCGGTTCAGGCGGTGTTCAGCGAATCCTTCCTCCGCTCGGCCAGCTACAGCGCCAAGGACGCGGTGACCAGCACCGGCGATGCGAACGGCGCGTTCAGCCCGACGGTGAGCGGGATCTGGACCCCCACTTCGACGGTCACCGCCTATTTCACCTATGCCAGCAGCGTCGAGGAAAGCGACCAGGCACCCACCACCGCGATCAACGCCAACGCGTTCCTGGCCCCCTACCACGACGAGATGTTCCAGGCCGGCGTCAAGTACGCGCCGGTCGCCAACCTCCTGCTGACCGCCGACGCGTTCCGCATGACGCGGCCCTACGCCACCACGCTTTCCGACAACATCTTCCAGGTGATCGGCCAGCAGCGCGACCAGGGCTTCGAAACCTTTGCGCAGGGCAACCTGCTGCCGTCGCTGAGCGTGCTCGGCGGCTTCACCTTTATCGACGCCCGGCTGCTCGGCTCGGGCAACCCCGCGACCGAGGGCGGCATGATCGTCGGCGTGCCGCAATGGAAGAGCGACGTGACGCTGGACTTCCATCCGGCCTTCCTGCGCGGCCTCGCCTTCACCGGCAGCGTGCACTACGAGAGCGCGCGCGCCGCGACCGACACCAACAACTCCTTCGCCCCGCAATACGCGACGCTCGACCTCGGCATCCGTTACGCCACCCGCGTGCTGCGCCACGCGGTGATCGCCAGGCTCGGCGCGGTCAACGTGACCGACACGCATTATTATTCCTCGATCGCCGATGGCAACATCGTCGGCAGCCCCGGCGCCGACACCGCCTATCTCGGCGCGCCGCGCACGGTGCTGGCGAGCCTGGAGTTCGATCTCTAGGGTCTAAACTTCATCAGGTCCGTAGTCGGCCCGAAGCAGACAGGGCCGTTGCGTCAGGCCTTGCTGCTGTCTTCCGCTGCACGCGCGAGCGCTTCGACCCAATCCTGGTGGTAGCTGTAAAGCCCGCCAGGGT
>CAXTWC010000249.1:0-7089 GCA_964247805.1 uncultured Acetobacteraceae bacterium
GATGCAATGGTGTATGCGCCTAATCTGCCCTGAATCACGGCGTCGTTATGGAGCCGACACAGCGCCGGCATGGCACCGGCATGGGACCAGCACGGCGTGAGGATGGCGTCGGCACGGCCCCATCACGGCGTCAGCCGTAGCCCCGCGGATTTGCTGAAGGCGGCCTGTCGCCGTTCGCATCGTCAGGCGCCGGGGTGACGAACCCCTTCTGTAATCGGTCCTCGCTGGTCAAGCCCTTGCGCCTAGGCAAGCCGCCGGTTCCGATCCACACCAGATTTTAAGGCGACGCCTCGAACGGCCTCAAGGCATCTAGTGGCGGCAATACTTTAGGTGCATCCCCAGCTAAGCCGTAAACTTCAAGACCCGCCAGGTAACCTTGTTTCTCGTAAACGAAAATACCGCTCAAGTCTGCTTCATTGCCAAACAAGAAATCTGCAATAATGTGGAGGCCGCCTGTTTGTTCAGGTGCGCCTGCAACTGACAAGTTTATTGATGCACAGCCACATTTACAATGCCAATCTGTGACCGACAGCGTTTCAAGCTGCGGCAGGAATGCGTTTGCTTCCGGATGCCCGTGCTCAAGCATCCACCGAATAAGATCCATCTCAGGGAGAGTAAGCGAGCGAGCCATGCGGAAGATGATATGTCATGCTCAGCGGAAAGTCTTCAAACCACCATGCCCGATCGTCACACAAGTACGACCAGCAGCTCGTTTCGATGGGCAAGCACCACGAAAAGGAACGCCGTCTCCGCTGTAGCCATCCGCAGCCCTGGATCTGTCTTCTGTCCGGGGTCTGGCGTTTCCGCCGCCCCATGATGGGGTTCGAGGAGCTGGGCCGTCCAATCTGACAACGCGCGGTCGCCCGGATCGGGCGCTCGCAGGGATCGTAACGGACTGGCCCGCCCCGTCGTCCAGGATGCGGTCGGCGAGGGGGAGCTGTGCGGGCTGCGCGCTATGCGGCGACCGGCACCGACGCCTCCCCTCCGAACACGAACGCGGTCCCGGACACCCACATGCGGTGCATGATCACCGCGAGCTTGCGCGCCACCGCAACGCGAGCCTTTTTGGCCCCGCGCCGCCGGGCGATGGCGACACCCCAAGCCCGTAGCCGGGAATGCTTCCGGCACCGGGTCATCAGTGATGACGCCGCCTCGTACAGCAGGTGGCGCATGAGGTGGTCCCCGGCCTTGCTGATGCTCCCGGATCGGTCGGTCTCTCCCGACTGGTAGATCTTGGGTGTCAGGCCAAAATGGGCGCCGACCAGCTTGGATACCTGGAACCGGTTCGGATCATCGACCGTGGCGCGGAACGCCAGGCTGGTGATCGGTCCGACGCCGGGGATGGTCATCAGCCGCTTGCAGACCGCGTCGCCGTTGGCGGCCTGCGTCAGCCGGGTGTCGAGCCTGGATCGCTCAGCGATCAGCAGCTCGGTCGCCCGCAGCAGCGGACCGATCGCCACCTCGAGCAGCGGCTGCTCGCGGAGCAGTTCGCGAAGGCGCTCCCCGAACCGGTTCCGGTGCACCTCGCCGACCTTGAGCCCGTAGGCGCGTAGCAGGCCGCGCATGGTGTTCTGCAAGCCCAATAGGGACGCCACGATCTGGCGCCTAGCTTGCAGCACGGTGCGGACGTGCTGGGCCTCTGGCGCTTTGACATGGACGGGGCGGTAGTGCCCCACCCGCATCATCTCCGCGAGCCCGCGCGCATCGTTGCGGTCAGTCTTGACCGGCCTGGTGGACAGGAAGCGTTGGGCGTGGCGGGTATCAACGCAGATGGCATTGAAGCCGGCCGCGACCATGTGCCGGTGCAGCCACTCGGACATGGGGCAGGCCTCCAGGCCGACGCTGTCGATCTCCTCCCGCCACGTCGTCAACTTGTCGATCAGCGGTTCAGGCTCGCAGCTCACCTTGCCCTGCCAGACCAGGCGGCCATCGGCTGCAAGAACGCAGACGGCGATCTTGTCCAGGGAGATGTCGAGGCCGACGACCATGCGCATGGGACTGCTCCGCTCGTGAGGTGACGGCAGCAGCCTAGCGGGATGAAGGGTCCGGGGCCGACGACCGATTACCCTATCTGACACGGCTGTAGGACAGCTTCGGGTCCAAAGCCGTGGAGCCGAGCGTTTCCATGCGCTGCGACTGCTGCAGCGCCGCCTCCGCCTCGCGCCTGCAAACCACGTCCGAGATGTGGTGTTCCAGCTCGTCGGCGATCGCATCCCGGTCAGGCATAGACAGGCTCATCTCCGCCTTACCGCACGCAACCGGTTCTCTCATCACGTGTATAGTAGTGATTTATACAACCTATGGTATAACAAAACCGTTAGCGGCAGAATGAGTTCAAAGCTCCTGTGACCGGTCCAGTGGCCATGGCGGAAAGGTCTGGGGTGTGTGTGTTCTCCTGGTTGAAGACGAGACCCTGATCAGAGAGATCATGGCCGAAAGCCTCCGTGACGCGGGCCACGACGTGATCGACGTAGAGGACGGCGTCGCCACTCTCAGAGCCATCCACGCCCTGCCCAGGCCGCTCTCGATCGTCGTCACGGACTTCCACATGCCGGGCAACATCGATGGCTCGGAGGTGGCGGCCCAGGTTCGCGCTATCTTCCCGGCGCTTCCGGTGGTGATCGCCTCAGGGCGACCTGAGGTCTTCCAGGCCTCCTGGCAGCGAGACTACGGCTACCGGCTGATGAAAAAGCCCTACCGGCCGAGCGAGCTGGTCGAGCTCGTCCAATCGCTCATTGAGCAGGCAAGATAGCGGCGCTGCTCCCAACCGAGGAAACGGCCAGGAATGACGGCGGGCTGTGGGTTCTTGGTGCGCAGGGGTGGGGGAATCGGTCTGTCCTGGCTTCGCAAGCACATACGCGCACGCGTTGGGATGGGCTGCGATGGGATGCCATTGCTGGGGTGATGAGCGAGGACGGGATCGTCGGATCCCGAGGCGAGCTGCCAAACGCCAACTCGTGCGCCGGGTGTGGGGCCGGGTTGTGCGGGACAAGGAGAAGTGGGACGCCCGGAAGGCGGAGCGGGAGGAGTAGCCCGGCAGCCAATCGCGACCAGACAGCCAAGCATCGTTGGAAGGGTCGCATCCCTCGTGGAACTATGACGCCATCGTACGATGGATAACTTGAGATGCCATATACGTTCGTGACGGTCGCTCACGCAGACGACTCGTGGCTGCTGCGCGTGCAAGCGCGGTCGATGTGTCTTCATCTGGCGCCGTCGCTGGTCAGCGAGATCGTGGTGGTGGAGAATTTCGAGGCCGGCCGACCCAGCGCTTGGCGTGAGTGCCTGCTCATCGAGTATGGCCACCTGGCCAACCAAGTGCGCTTCGTCCCCTCCAGGATCCTGGGGCCGATGCCGCCTGGAGCAGGCTGGTGGACCCAGCAGGCTCTCAAGCTCCTGGTATGCCGCACCATCGCATCTGCGCGCTACGTGGTCCTCGATGCCAAGAACCACTTCGTGCGGCCGTTGCAACGGAGCTTCCTTGAGGGCACCAATGGCCGCATGCTGGCGCGGCGATACGATTACCGTCTGCACCCCCTGCGCCACTTCCTTGAGCGGACGCTCCGGTTCTGCGACCTGCCGGCGGAGACGCATCTCGGCTGGTTCATGCAGGCCGGCACGCCCTTCACCATCGATCGCGCCGATGCGCAGGAGGCGATCGACTTCGTTGCGGCTGTCACCGGCAAGCCGTTCGCCGAGGGCCTCATCGAGGCAAGGATCACCGAGTTCTTCCTGTTGGCAGCTCGCCTCATGCGGCTGGGCATGCTGGAGGATCGATACGACTTCTCCCAGATGGCCTGCCCGGTGGTCTGGGGCGGGATGGCTGAACCTGCGGCCCTGCTATCGGCCATCCGGGAGGTGGAAGACGGCCGCGCCCCGATCTTCGCCGTCCACCGCCACGTCATCCCGAAGCTGGATGAGGTCTCACGGGAGATCCTGGGCCGGTTCTGGACGCGGCACGGCCTGTTCAGTGCAGAGGGGGAGGCGGTTGCGGCCTTGGCTCGGGAGGGGTCGAGAGCGTTGACCTGAAGATCAGGCTGGATACGCCGGCGACGAAGGCTGACCTGGATGAGGGAGAGAAGACGACCCGGCACCGAGGTCTGGTCGAGAGCGTCCTGTTCCTGCGTCAGTGGAATGGGCCTGTTGTCTTCAGCACCATAGCGTCCGGTGTCAGATTACATCCGGTAGAAAGAGAGCCGGCAGCGGCCTACAGCCCAACACTCAGCTCCTTGCTCGTCATCTCAAGGAACGCAGTTGCGGATCAAGTTGTCAGCGACCGACGCCGGGATAGCCCTTCCAAACCCAGATGAGAGCCTCGGGTAGGGTCTGTGCTTCGACCGCGTCGTCAACATGCTTCGCGTTGCGGGCGAATACGAACTGGTCGTCGTAGCCTTTGGCGGCAAGGGCGGCAGCGGTGCGCTCGTCGGCTAACGTCCAGTCGTGCATCCCGTCCGCCATCGCGGGAACGTAGTAAAACAAATCGCGGTCACCACACTCGAACCAGAAGCGGATCGGCTTCCGTGGAGTGTTCGGGATTAACGGCGCGTCGGCGGGGAGAGCGGATGGGGTGACCGTCTTGCCGTGCACGACGAGTTCGGCGTGGGCGGGTCCGGGCCAGGGGTCGTGATACTGCCAAGCGCCTCCGGGCAGGGCCGGATCGTGCGGCCAAGCCTGGTTCACCATCGTCGGTGAATAAGCAAGCACGCGGTGATATAGCTCGGGATGAAACCAAGCCATGGTGAAAGCGGCGGATCCGCTGGAACTGAACCCCATGGTGACGCGTCCGTCCGGGTCGGTGGTGAGACGAACGCCGGCAGTTCGCGCGACCAGGGGCAGGACCTCGCGCTCGACCCACTCGGCATACAATCCGTTGACAGCGTCGTACTCGCGGCCGCGCTCGGAACCCTGCGCATCCTGACCGCCGGCGCCGATGCCGATCGCGATCATCGGAGGCAGTCGGTGCGACGCGATCATGTTGTCGAGTATCGTGAACAACACCCGCTCGTGGAAGAAGCCGGCAGGGCTGCCATCGCCGAACACGATGAACGGCGCCGGGGCACCGGGGGCGAGTTCTGCGGGGACGTAAACGTCTACCTGCCGGGTCCAGTGGCCGGCATGGCTCGCGGTGACGAGCAGGTTCGATGGGTCGCTAGCCGCGGTGGTGGCGGTGTTGACCGCCTGGTTCTCGCAGCCTGCCGCGTCGTCGCGGATCACACCAGGACGGTAGATCACGCTGTCGTCGGAGGTCATTGTGAAGGAGCGGACGGTTCCGCGCGGCACGCCAGCACGGATTACGGTTTCGGGAGCGGCCCGGTGTGTCGGACCAATGATGAAGTTGCCGTTGACATCCGGCGTGGGAAGCTGCCCGTCGGCGAGCTCGGTTGCGGGCGGGTAGGCGGGGTTGTGCGGGTCGCGCGTCGGCGGCGCGGTCCGCAGGTCTAGCCCTCTCGTGTCGACGAAGAACGGTGCGTTCCGGTCGGTCGTGTTGGCGCTGCGCGGCACGGAAGCGCCGTGCGGAGTGCAAGAGGTCGGCGCGGCAAAGGCTGCGTGGATCGCGACGACAGATGCGACCGTGGCGAGAAGGACGGCGCGCAGATTGGTCATCGGCCCTGGTCCCCAGCATTGCGTGTCGGCGCACCAGCGAATGCTAGGATCAGTGGGCAAAGCGCGTCAAACCGGGCGCGTCGGCGCGAAGGCAGAGTCCGGCGAACCAAGTAGCTGATCAGTTCCAGCGATCCGCTATCCGTCCTCAGGGAGCAGCGCCGGCTGCTTGCGAAAGCACCCACCGGCTAGCCCGGGCCTACCTTGACCGCGGCACCGTGCCTTGCAGACGGTAGGGGAGGGTGTCCGAGCCGTTGTTGTTCTCCGCTTTTGTTGTTCGGCGATTTTGAGACGTTCCTCTCTGGCCGGGTTCTTGGGCTAAAACCTGGACCATCGAAGTTAGAGGAGGCGGCCATGTAGGCACGCCCGGAAATCAATCCGTGCGGCCAGGACACCTGGTCTCATGTCTCGCACACACCACCACAGCTACCGCTGGGGTATGGATCACCGTTGGGCACCTCGCCTGGGGCGTAGCTGGAAGCTGACCCATAGCCGGATCGGGGAAGCCCCGGGCTGGCATGTCCGGCTTCATGATGAACGACCTGGACGTCGGGGGGATAGGCTGCTGATCCACCGGATCATCCGCGGCTTCGTCGACGTCGATAACGCCTGCTTTGAGCGGACCGGCGGCCGGAAGCCGCATAGCTATTACTGGTGACCAGCGGCGGTGATCTTCGGGTCACCGCCGAGGGACGTGCTCCCGGTCGGAGAGTGACATGGGTGGCGCTTTAAGTGCCAAAGGCGGCAGAGTGCTGGGCCATCCGCCGCTAGAGCAAGGATCAACTGTGCACCCTGATCGGTTGAAGTTTCTGCGCCATGTCCATTCGGAACTTTGGCATTGGAGAGAGGGTGAGGAGCACGACACCAAGCTCAAGCGAGAACTGACCCGAGCGATACGCGCGATCGAGACAGAGATACGGGAAGCGGGTTTCGGTGCACTTTTTGGCGTCGAGGAAGCCGCTGGATCAAACGATAACTAGTCAGCAGGGTTTGGTTTGGCTCCCGCTTCCTGCGGCTGCCCGCCACCATACCCAGCGATGATACCACCAGCCCTGGTCCGCCCGCGCACCCCTGCATGGTCTGCGGTTCCGACAACGCACCGTTCGGCTTCGACACCCGGACCGGCACCGTCCGAACGTGCCTGGAGCACCGGGAGGCTGGCGAGGCTGTCCTGATGGCGCCGATGCGGGGGAGCGTGGGAAGGCAGAACGGTGGGGAGCAGCGGTGAGCAGCGCGCGGCAGCAAATGTCAGCAGCGCCTGGATCGACCGCTTCCGGGCTTGCTGGCGTTCTGTGGCTGCGAACCAGCACCAAGTCGTCCGCGCTGGGCAGGTGACGGTAGACGCTCGACCGTGCGCCGTCGAGGGCCTTGGCTATTGCCGCCGGCTTCGGCTCCGCTGGCTTCAGCCAAGTGGCAGCACCAGACCTGTCGTTGTTAAGCAATTCGGAATGATTTGCTGGGTAGGCTGGGTCCATGTCCACGGCTCAG
>CAXTWC010000250.1:0-7042 GCA_964247805.1 uncultured Acetobacteraceae bacterium
TGGCACTCAGCGCCTCGATCTCCGCGTCCGTCAGCGTCGCCTCTCGGGGCTGGATCAGCACTTCCACCGCAAGTGATTTCTTGCCTGGTAGCATGTGTTCGCCCTCGTAGACGTCGAACAGCGCGACGGAGGTAATCAACCCGCGCCCGGCCCCCCGGACGGCTCGCAACAGCGTCTCGGCCCCGACCGCCGAGTCCACGACGAAGGCGAAATCCCGCCGCAGCGGCTGGAAGGCGGGTAGCTCGGGCGGCGATTTACGACGGCGCTTGGGTTCGGGGACAGCGTCCAACAGCAATTCGAAGGCCACCGCCGGGCCGGGCAAATCGAGCGCCGCCAGCACCCGCGGGTGCAATTCGCCGAAATGCGCCAGGGTCAGCTTCGGCCCTTGCCGCACCGTGCCGGAACGTCCCGGGTGGTAGTGGCCCGGTGCATCCATGGTAACGCTCAGGCTCTCCGCCGGCAGGCCGAGTGTCGCCAGCAGCGCCAGCACATCGGCCTTCGCACTCAACGCAGTCAGCGGCGTGCCGGGTGGCCAGCTTCGCGCCGGTGGGCCGTAACGCAGGCCCGCAGCCATCACTTGCTGCGAGGTCTCGGCGAAGGCTGGGCCTATCTCGAACAAACCGCCGGACGGCAATCCGCGCGCGACGTTGCGGGCGGCGGCAGGGGCCAGTGTCGCCAGCGGGGTGGGGCGCATCTGGTCCAGGTCGGCGGCGATCGGATTGGACAGCCGCATCGCCGCCGGCGCGTCCCCAAACAGCGCCGCCCGCTCACGTGCCACGAAGGAGAAAGTGACGCACTCCAACATCCCGCGGCTGGCGAGCATGCG
The DNA here is from genome assembly GCA_964247805.1 of uncultured Acetobacteraceae bacterium. Taxonomy (GTDB): domain Bacteria; phylum Pseudomonadota; class Alphaproteobacteria; order Acetobacterales; family Acetobacteraceae; genus LMUY01. The sequence goes on from CAXTWC010000250.1 coordinate 827, forward strand.
CCGGGCGGTGGCGGCGCGCACCTGGCGCGGCGTGTAGGTCGCGAGCGGAACCGGGGCCATCGCAGGCATCGAGACCGGTGGCACGCTATCGAGGCCGCGTAGCCGCAACACCTCCTCCACCAGGTCGGCTTCCGGCTCGGCAATGGCGCATCCGGCGGTGGCGGCCAGCGCCTGTTCCGGCATGAGCGCAGGCGCCTGATCCAGCGCGCCCAAGGCGGCGATGTCGTTGCGCCACGCGGGGACGGACACTGTCACCCGCTCGGTGTCGCGCAGGCGGACGGTGAAGCCAAGGCGCTCGAGTGACCGCACGGCTTCGCCCCCCGGCACCGCCAGACCACCGAGACTCGCCAGGCGCGAGAACCGCAGGCTGGCCTCGCGTTGCCAATTCGGCTCCTGGCCGACCTCGACGACTTCGCTCGGTTCGCCGCCGCACAGCTCCATGACCATGGTGGTCGCCGCATCCAGCGCGGCTGGGAGCAGCGAGGGATCGACGCCGCGCTCGAACCGGCTGCGCGCGTCGGAGATGATGTCGTGCCGGCGCCCGGTGAGTGCCACGGCCACCGGATCGAACAGGGCGCATTCGATGAACACGCTGGTGGTGGCCTCAGTGCTGCCGGTTGTCTCGCCGCCGATGACGCCGGCCAGCGATTGCACGCCGGTGGCATCGGCGATCACGCAATCATCCGGCGTGGTGGTGTAGTCGCGGCCGTTAAGGGCGCGGAACGACTCGCCAGCGCCGGGCCGGAACACCAGCGCACCGCCCTGCACGCGGTCGGCGTCGAACACGTGCAACGGGCGGCCAAGATCGATGGTGAAGAAGTTGGTGATGTCCACCAGGGCGCTGATTGGCCGCAAGCCAATGGAGCGGAGCCGGCGTTGCAGCCACTCAGGGCTCGGTCCGTTGCGCACGCCGCGGACCGTGCGGCCCAACACCCAGCGGCAGGCGGGGGATTCGATGCGCCAACCGATGGGGGAGGGGAAGCGTCCCTTCACCGGCGGCGGCGACCACGGCGCCAGCGTGCCCACGCCGGCGGCAGCGAGATCGCGTGCGACCCCGCGCACGGCCAAGGCGTCGCCGCGGTTGGGAGTGATGGCGATCTCGATTACCGGGTCGTCCATCCCGGCATAAACCGGATAGGACACGCCTACGGGAGCGTCGGCGGGCAGGTCGGCGATGCCGTCATGCTCCTCGCCCAGACCCATCTCGCGGTAGGACAGCAGCATTCCGGCGGATTGCACACCGCGGATCTCGCCGACCTTCAACACCGTGTTCAAGCCAGGAATGTGGCTGCCCGGCGCGGCGAATACCGCTTTCATCCCGGCTCGGGCGTTCGGCGCGCCGCACACCACCGTCACGGTGGCGTCCCCGGTGTTGACCGTGCACACGCGCAGCCGGTCGGCATTGGGGTGCTGCACGGCCTCGGTCACCTCGGCCACGCGGAACGGGGCGAGCGCGGCGCCGGCATCCTCCACGCCCTCCAGCTCGAGCCCGATGCGGGTGAGCGTGTCGGTGATGGTGTCCAGCGAGGCGTCGGTCTGCAGATGCGACTTCAGCCATGACAGGGTGAACTTCATGGCGCGACGCCCTCATGCAGGGCCACCGGCGCCAGCGGGTTGAACCCGTAATGCCGCAGCCAGCGCAGGTCGCTCTCGTAGAACGGACGCAGGTCGGCGATGCCGTATTTCAGCATGGCCACCCGCTCCACGCCCATGCCGAACGCAAAGCCTTGCCACACCCGCGGATCGATCCCGCAATTGGCCAGCACACGCGGATGCACCATGCCGCTGCCCAGGATCTCCAGCCAATCGCCGCCACCGCCCAGTTCGCCGGTGCGGCGGTTCCAGCCGATATCCACCTCCATCGAGGGCTCGGTGAACGGGAAATACGACGAGCGGAAACGCACGGGCAGGTTGGCGATGCCGAAGAAGGTTCGGAGGAAGTCGATCAGGCAGCCCTTCAGATGGCCCAGCGTCAGGTTGCGGTCGATCGCGATGCCCTCGCACTGGTGGAACATCGGCGAGTGCGTCGCATCGTGGTCCGCGCGGTAGGTGCGACCCGGCGCGATCACCCGCAGCGGCGGCTCACCGTTCAGCATCGAGATGATTTGCACGTTCGAGGTGTGGGTCCGCAGCACCAGCGGATGCCCGTTGCGGGTCCCGGGCAGATAGAACGTGTCCATCTCGGTGCGCGCCGGGTGATGCGCCGGGATGTTGAGTGCCGCGAAGTTGTGCCAGGTGGTTTCCACGTCCGGCCCCTCGCCGACGCTGAAGCCCATGGCGCCGAAAATAGCTGCCATCTCCTCCATGGTGCGGCTGATCGGGTGGATCAGGCCCGGCGTCTCCTGCGGCGGGGGCAGGGTGACGTCGATCCGCTCGGCGGCCAGCCGGGCGTCCAGGGCGGCGGCGTCCAGCGTGGCGCGGCGTGCCTCGATGGCGGCGGTGATGCTGTCGCGCAGCCGGTTCAGTGCCGCGCCACGCTCGCGCCGTTCGTCCGGCGTGGCGCGGCCCAATTCCTTCAGCATGGCGGTGAGCCGGCCGGATTTGCCGAGCACGCCGACGCGAATGGCATCCAGGGCGCGCAAATCGGTGGTTGCGGCGAGGGCGGCTTCGGTCTCGGTCTGCAGGGTGTCGATTTCGGTCATGCTCTATCTGACATTCGGAGGGCCGGGGAAGAGGAGTAGGGCTTGGCTCAAATCGCATTTCTCGCTGGACGCGGCCAGGAAAGGGGCGGTTCGGCTGCCTAACCGTTCATCGCCCGCGAGGAAAGCTCCGATTGCGCAAGGCCGACACACGCCGGAGGGTGTCAGCCTCGTCTGACCGCCTGGATCATCGCGCCGAGCTGCTCCGCCTTGAACGGCTTTGCCAGCACCGGCGTGCCCTTCAGCTGCTCCGGCAAGCCCTCGGTGCCGTAGCCGGTAGCGAACACGAAAGGGATGTTGCGAGCCTTCAGGCGGTCGGCGATCGGGTAGCTGAGCCGGCCGGCCAGGTTCACGTCCAGCACTGCCAGGTCGATGCACAGCGAGTCCGCTTTCTCCAGACCGTCCTCGAGCCGGGATGCGACGCCGACGAGGATGCAGCCCAGCTCGTCCAGGTAGTCCTCCACCATCATCGAAATCAGCGCGTCGTCCTCCACGATCAGAACGCGCGTTCCCGCGAGCATCATGCGCGACCGACCGCAGGGAACGGCAGGACTGCGGCAGGGGCCACGATCTCGTCGAGCGGGGCTTCGATGACGCAGGTCACGCCCTTCGGATCGGCGAAACTCAACCGCACGGTGCCCCCTAGATCTTGCGCCAGGCTGCGTTCGATGATCCTCGTGCCGAAGCCGCGGCGGCTTGGCGGACTGACGGCCGGGCCGCCCCGCTCCGTCCACGCGAGGCGCAGTGCCGGCACCAGCAGGTCGCGCGCAAGCTGCCAGCGGATCTCGACCTCGCCCAACTCGGTGGACAAGGCACCATGTGTCCGCGCGTTGACCGCCATCTCGTTCAAAGCCAGTGCGAGCGCGATCGCGGCGCGGGGGGACAGGCGCAGTGCCGGCCCCGACACATGCACTCGAGCGGCCTCCGAACCCCCAGGTGCGACGCACGCCGCGACCACCTCCCGGAGCTCGGCGCCTTCCCAACTCTCCCGGGTCAGAACGTCGTGAACGGATGCGAGCGCGAGCAGCCGGCCCTCCAGCGCGCGGCCAAACGCTGGGTCGGCGCCGCGCAGGGTTTGGGAGGCGATTGCCTGGACCACAGCCAAGGTGTTCTTCACGCGGTGGTTCAACTCGTTGACCATCAAGCGCAACCGTTCCTCGACGCGCTTGCGTTCGGTGACTTCGACCGAGATACCCATTAGGCCGATGGTGGCGCCGGTTTCGTCGCGCAGAGGCGCCTTGGTGGAGAACCAGACCCGCGGCTCGCCGCCGGAAGTGCCCACGGACTCCTCGAGTTCTTCGGACTTACCCTCCTGCATCAGCCGGCAGTCGTTTGCCATGACCCTGGCGGCCTGCTCGGGGTCGTCCAGCAGTTCCATGTCGGTGCGGCCCTCGACCTCGGACCACGGTTTTCCGATCAGATCCAAAGTGGCTTGGTTAGCGATCGTGATGCGCCCTTGCCGGTCCTTCGCGTAGATGAGCCCGGGTGCCGTAGACACAATGGTGCTCAGCAGCGCGTCGGCTCGCTGCCGGCCCTGTTCGGCTCGTTTATGGCCGCTGAGATCGTTATTCACCTCGATGATCATGTCCGGCTCGCCAGCCTCGCCGCGGTGCAGGGCCCAGTGGCTGGCGACCGTGAGCGCCGCGCCATCGCGTCTGCGGTGCACCAGCTGCCCCTGCCACTGTCCCTCGCGTTGCAGCGAAGCCTCGATCTCGGCGCGGGGTTGTGGGAATTCGGTGCGGAGCAGGGTGTGGCTGACCTGTCCCACGGCTTCGTCCGGGCGATAGCCATAGAGGCGCTCCGCCCCCTGGCTCCAAAGGCGTATTTCGCCGTCCAAGCCGCGCATCATGCCTTGCGCCAGGCCGAATGCCTGGGCGAACCGCCCGAGTTGCACCAGGTTGGCACTGGCGAGCAGTCGCGCGCGCCGCTGCATGACTGCAACCCACGCGAGCAACGCGCAGGCGAGTGCCGAAATCGCAGCGGTCCCGGCCCACCGCCATGGCACGTTGCTTAGTGTGTGGGCGTTGCGGATCTCCACGTTCAGGTCTGCCTGCAGCCGGCTCATCTCGGCGCGGATTTCGTCCATCAGCAGTTCGCCCTGGTCCGTGCGCACAAGCGCCAAGGCGGCCAGGTGGTCGCCGCCGCGTTCCAACGCAATGGTGCGGCCAAGCTCGGCCAGCTTGTCGGCGGACAGGTTGCGGATCACCGCGATGTGGCCGGTCAACCCGGCATCCATCAGGGGAGCGGCAAGAAGGTTGTCGAAGTCCGTATCGAGCCGCGCTCGGGCCGTCTCGTATGGCGCGAGATAGCGAGGATTGCCTGTCAGCAGGTAACCACGCTGGCCAGTCTCCGCATCCTTCAGCGTCGAGAGCACGGTATCGGAGGCGAATTGTGTCGCCACGGCCTCGTCGGCGAGGTTGTCGTAGGCACCGGTTGCCTGGATCGCGAGCGCCGCAAACCAGGCGGCAGCACAGAGAAGGCAAACCGCGAGGCCACTCACGGCCACGGTTGCGAGCGTTGCGGCGGTAGATCCAGGCCGGAGAACGGGAGGCCTCAGCGCGACCATGGCTTCGGTGCTGTCCGAACCAAGTTGCGCTGGATTGCAGGTCGATGCTCGGAGCGGGGCCTCCAGCTTCTGCGACTGCTGCACGCCATCCCCGAATTCGAACCCTTTCCTGTCGCAGTAGGCCGATCTGGTCTCATAGCATGGCATGGTTCATTGCAGCGGCGGAAGTCGGATTGTTCGCCGCGAGTTGCCGGCTGGTTGGCGTGCGTTGCTGCATCACGGGCTTGGCGCGAATGCCTTGTAGCTTGCCATTTTCGTCACGTATGCCTGGGCCAGATCGGATGTCACGGCGCCGGCAGTACCGTCCTTCCGGCCATAGAAGAAGGCCTGCATCTTCTCGGGGGCGGCGAGATCGGTCACTAGCATGGTGATGCCATCCTCGCGGCGGAACCACGCGAGAAATACGGCGCGACCGTCCACCATCGGGCCACCGGGATGCCCGGTCACGGCGAAGCCATAGCGGCCGGTGTAGTCCGCTAGATCATGCAGGAAGCCGGCGTCGTCTGCAGGGCCAATCCGCAACGTCACGGCAGCCAACGGCGGCCCGACATCCAGAGCTTGGGCTGAGGCCGGCCGGATTGCCAGGAGCCCGGGCCCGCAACAAAGGGCGGCGATCATGCCGCGGCGTGTCACAGGCCCGAACGCCACGACTTTACGCCAGTGCGGCTTGCACTTTCTGCACCACGGCCGCGAAGGCCGCTGGGTCGTCGAACGCGAGGGCGGACAGCACCTTGCGGTCCATCTCGATGCCGGCCTTGTTAAGGCCGTCGATGAACCGGCTGTAGGTCAGCCCGTGCTCGCGCACGGCGGCGTTGATGCGCTGGATCCACAGACCGCGGAACTCGCGCTTCTTAACCCGGCGGTCGCGATAGGCGTATTGCAGGCTCTTTTCGAGCCGCTCCAGCGCGATGCGGTAGTTGGTAGAGCTGCGGCCGACGAAGCCTTTGCTCTGCTCCAGGACCTTCTTGTGCCGGGCGTGGGTGGTTACACCCCGTTTGACGCGTGCCATTC
>CAXTWC010000251.1:0-7027 GCA_964247805.1 uncultured Acetobacteraceae bacterium
ATGGGCTAAGGCGGTGACTTGATCAGCGCGCCGTGAGAGTGCCGGCCCTCGAGTGTGCTGGAGACCTACTGAGCGAGAAGCCCGAACACCTAGTCCTTGCTGATATTCCAGTAGGCAGCGATGGGTGAGTCCAGCACGCCATGCAGGCTGGACCGGTAGGCCACGGGTTGCGTCGCCTGTCCGAGCAAGCGGTAGGGATTGACCACGGCGAGCCGACGCTGAAGCTTGTCCAGGATTGCCGGCCGGTCCTGCAGGGCGGCCGCTGCGTAGGCGGACCGCAGCGCTTCGACTTCGGGATCGCAGGGCCAGCCCGAGAGGTTGGACCGGTCACACGGCATGAAGGCGAAGATGTTGGTGTTGGGGCTGAAAGCCAGCACGCCGGGTTCGCCGGTGATATAGATGTTCCACCCCCCAGCGTCCGGCGCTGCCTGCATGGCGCTCCGGCTCACGACAGTCGCCCAATCGGACCAGGTAAGGTCCACTTTCACGCCGGCCTTTCGCAGCGCATCGGCCGTGATCTCCGCCATCGGTCCCATGTATGCGAAATCATGGGTGCCCAGCATCTTCAGCGTCTCGCCTTTGTAGCCGGCCTCCGCCAGAAGCTGACGGGCACGGTCCAGCTTGGGGCCGAAATCTTCCGTCCCCGCTTCGGTACCGTTGGGCGAGCCGCAGACGAAGAACGAGTTGCACGTCCGGTAATAGGTCGGGTCGCCGTAGCCCCCCTCCATCTCGTCCGTCTGGTTGATGATGTAGGACAAAGCCAACCGGGCCTTGGGGTCGTTGAACGGCGGAAAGAGCGCATTCGGCCGCAGCACCGCCTGGCTCGCCAGGTCCGTCAGCACCTGCAGCTTGAGGTCGTGGTTGCTGCGGATCAGCGGCAATAGATCGAACGATGGCCGTTCCAGGAAATCGACTTCGCCTGTCTGCAACGCCGAGACCGCCGTGGCCTGGTCCGGTTGGATATCGAACTCGACCCGGTCCACCTTCACCACACGTCCGCCGGCCAACCCGTCCGGCGGCTCGTCACGGGGGACGTAGTCGGGGTTGCGGTCATACACGACGCGAGCCCCGCTGACGCGCAGCGCCGTGTTGAAGCGGAACGGGCCGGAGCCGATCACGGACGTCATCGGCTTGCCGGGCTCCGGAATGTCCTTCGCGCGTGCGATCAGGGCGAAGTGCGAAGGCGCCGCGGCCAGCACCTCGACCAGCGCCGGCACGGGCTGCGACAGCGTCCATTCGAAGGTCTTGTCGTCAACGGCTGTCATCGCCGTGGTGACGGCCGCTACCTTCTTGGCCGCCGTGTCGATCGTCATCCAGCGCTTGAGCGAGGCGATCACGTCCGTCGTCGTCACGGGCGAGCCATCGTGGAATTTCAGCCCATTCCGCAGGGTGAAGCGCCAGGTGAGACCGTCCGGCGACGTGCTCCACTCCTTGGCCATCTGCGGCTTGGCCTCCAGCTTGGAGTTCCAGGCGAACAGGCTTTCCCACACCATCGTGCCGTGGATCGTGGAGATCCAGGCGGTGGTATACAGCGGGTCGGTCACCGCCACGTCCGCCTGGGGGACGACGTGCAGCACCTTCATCGGTGTTTGTGCCAGGGCCGGGGCTGCGAGGGCGCAAGCCGCGCCGCCTGCGAGCAGGAGGCGTGAGAGAAGCGGGCGTGTCATGTCGGTCACTCCAAGATCGCAAAATCGGCCGGATCGGACCGGCCGAGTTCGTCCAGCAACATCACCCAGCCACGCAGCCCGAGCGGGATGGATGACAGGCGAAAGAACTCGTTTGGCGCGTGAACGTCCTCGTCCGGCAGGCCGAAGCCGAACATCAGCGTCTCGATGCCCAGCAGGTCCTTGAACAGCGCGGTGATCGGCACCGTGGCCGCCAAGCGGACGGGCACTGGCAGCACGCCCAGCAACTGCTCCAACACGCGGCTGCCCGCCTGCACCAGGGGGTGCATGGTGGGCAGGGTGGACGCCCGGGAGCCGCCGCTGTTGTCGGTGATGTCCAACTGCACGCCCGGCGGGCAATGGGCATGCAAGTGCCGGTGAAGCTGCGCACGGGCCTCCGCCGGGTCCTGGCCCGGCACGAGGCGCAGGGTTAGCTTGGCCCGTGCCTCCCGCGGGATGACGGTTTTGGCGCCGGCGCCGGTGTAGCCGCCCCATAGTCCGTTCACGTCGATCGCCGGCCGCAACGTCAGCCGTTCGCGCAGCGTGTAGCCGGGTTCGCCCAACGGCGCGGCGCCCACCTCGGCGCAGAAGGCGGCCTCATCCACCGGGAACGCTGCCGTGTCGGCGCGCTGCCGCTCGGTCGGCGGAATGACGGCATCCAGGTAGCCGGTAACGGCTATGCGGCCGTCCGCATCGTGCAAGGTGGCAATGAGCTTGGCCATCTCGTGCAGTGCGTTGCGGATGGCGCCACCGTATTTGCCGGAGTGCAGGTCCTTGGCGGCTGTGGTGAGCTTGATCTCCATCCCCGTATTGCCGCGGGCCCCCACGTTGATGGTGGGGATCGTGGGGCTGGCGCGGCCGCCATCGGCCGACAGCATGGCGTCCGCGCGCAGCAAGTCACCATACCGCGCCACGATGGGGCGTAGGCTTGGGCTGCCCACTTCCTCCTCGCCCTCAAGGAACAGCTTGATATTGACGGGGCAGGCACCCGTGCCTTGCAGATACGCGGCGACGGCGGCAATCGCGATGCTGCTCGAACCTTTGTCATCGCTGGCGCCACGGCCAAACAGACAGCCATCCCGCTCAGTCGGCTCGAAGGGCGGGCTCACCCATTCCGCGATGGGGTCGGGCGGCTGCACGTCGTAATGGCCGTAGATCAGGATCGTCGGGCGGCCCGGCGCCCCCAACCACGCGCCATAGACCGCCGGGTGCCCGCCGCCGTCCAGCAACTGGACGTCCTGCAAGCCCGCCTCGCGCAGCCAATCCAGCAGGAAGACCTGCGCCGCCCGCATGCCCTCGGCATAGGCAGGGTCGGTGCTGACGGAGGGGAGGCGGACGAAGCGTTCCAGCCGGGCACGAACCTCCCCCGCCTGCGCCACGAGGGCGTCGGCGACGTCCGCTGCGCTCACGCGGCGGCTCGGATGCGATCGGCCATGCGCTCGGCGATCGCCACCGTGGTTAGGTGTGTGTTGGCGCGCGGCACCTCCGGCATGATGGAGGCGTCGATCACGCGCAGCCCGGTGCAGCCCAGCACGCGGCACTCCGGATCCACGACCGAGCGGGGATCGTCCGCCGCTCCCATGCGGCAGGTGCCGCTGGCGTGCTGCGCATCGCCGCAGTCGGTGGACAGCCAATCGTCCAATGCCGCCCCGTCGAGCGCCTCATCCATCGATCGCCCGGTGAGGCCGTATTCGACCCGTCCGGTGACATCCGCTACGCCCGGTTGCAGGCAGATTTCACGTAGCCGGCGCACCCCGTCCCGCATGCGGACCAGGTCACGCTCGTCCGATAGCATGCGTTCCTCAACCGCTGGATCGACTGCAGGATCGGTGGTGGTGATGCGGACGTGGCCCTGACTGAAGGCTTGGTAGACCGAAACCGCGATGCGCCCGAGCGTTGCCGTCGGGCCGGACCGGGACAGCGTGGCGCCCGCCAGGTTACCGGCGATCATGATCATGTCGTTGTCGCCCGCGCCCGCCAGGCCCGAGCCGTAGCGCAGGCAGCAATTGGTGTGGCGGTGCATCAGGGTGCTGACCTGGGCGGTGTCGCGCAGATGCAGCAGCGCGCCGATGATCGGGTGGTCCAGCAGGTTCTCGCCCGTCGGCAGATCCGCCCGCACCGGAATGCCCAGCCGCTCGAGCAAGGCCGCGGGGCCGATGCCGGAGCGCTGCAGGATGGCCGGGGAATGGATCGCGCCGGCGCACAGGATCACCTCGCGTTGCGCCCGCGGCGCATGGGTCTGGTTGCCGACCCGCACGCGCACGCCGCTGGCATGGGGGCGGTTGCCCTCCATCGTGACGCCCTCGACGAGCGCGTGGCCGACGATGTGCAGGTTAGCACGGTCGCGGACGGGCTCGAGGTAGCCATCATTGGTCGAGACCCGGCGGCCGGCGACGCTGTTTATGGCATAGGGGGACACGCCGGTGCCGGTGGGGGCGTTGTGATCTTCGCACCAGCCGTAGCCGAGCCCGAGCGCCGCTTGCCGCAGGGCAAGATCAACCGGACCCCAATCCGCCAACTCGGCGCGGAAAACCGGGATGGGACCGCTATCGCCGTGATACGGCGCGTCCGGAAAGTTCTTGTCCGTCTCCAGCTTGCAGAAGAACGGGAGCATCGCGCCCCACTCCCAGCCGGTGCAGCCGGCGGCGGCCCAGCGGTCCAGATCGTCCGGCACCGCGCGGATGGCGATCTGGCCGTTGATTGTGGAGGAACCACCCATGGCGCGGCCCCGCCATAGCAGGCGCGGCTCCTGCCGTTCGGTTCGCCGGGCCAGCAGGCCGGGCCAGCGGAAATTGTCATCGCCGATCGCGCGCATCGGGTTGGGGATCTGGATGTGCTCCGGCGTGTCCGCCGTGCGCAGGTCCTGTCCTGCCTCCAGCAGCAGCACGCGGTGGCGCGGATCCTCGCTCAGCCGCGCTGCCAGGGTCGCACCGGCGGATCCGCCGCCGATGATGATGGTGTCGTATTCGGGATCGATCATGGCCACCGCAATGCCGAAAGATCGGCCACGGGGCAAGCCGCCAGCGGGATACCGTGACCTTAGCAGGCCGGAGCGCGAGGGGGGAACCTCAAAGCTTTTCGACAGGGTCTCGGCAAGTCGGCGATCGCCAGTCCAACGAGAGCATAGGCAAGCGTCGCGAACACGCCGATAACGACCGCAAGGCCGGCCGGGAGCTGCGGGTTTCGCGGAAGAAGGTGCGCGGGTGAGTTGGTCCGAGGCGACGGATTTCCATCACGAGCGCGAGCGCAGCCGATGCCACCACGTTGCGCGGCCTTGGCTACGCGGGCGGTGACGACGCACTGCGGCGGATCGCGCTGACCCGCTACGTGGACGACGGCACCATCGCGATCGACAACAACCCGTCGAGCGCGCGATCAGGCCTGTGGCAGGAGGCCTAGCTTATCGTCATGGGTCGTGAGATCGGCCTCGGCAGCGATGGGCTCTCTCTGCGGACGCGAAGCCAGAAGGATTCGCCGAACCCGACCCGTCGATGAAACCGGACTCATACGAGCACTCCGTTGAAAATGACGTCCTGGAACAGCGTAAAGGCCTCGATGCTCTTCTCGCTGGAAGTGAACGGAAATATTCCTGAATTGCGCCCGTGCGTCGGGTTCGGCCTACCGACTCAGAAGCCGAGGCGGCGCAGGTCTTCGGGTGCGAAGTCCTGGCCGGTGCGGTTCTTGACGCTGGGCAGATCAGCAACCTTCGATCGCCAGGCGGACAATGCCATGTAGTCCGCGGGGATGCCGATCCCGGCGGCATCTGCGAACATCAGTCCCGCGAAAAGGGTGATGTCCGCCATGGAGAAGATGTCGCCCGCGACGTAGGGTGTCGTCTTGAGAACACCTTCGAAGTATTTCAGGCCGCTTAGGGCTTTGTCGCGCTGCTGGTTGCCCCAGGCGCTCCGGTCCTGCCACTCGGGGTTCTTGTAAACCTGCAGGACGGGCCCCAGGCCGGGCGTCGCGTTGTGGAAGTAGTTGCCGATCGCATCGAGCACTTCGGATTCTGCGCGACGCTGCATCATATGGATCATCGCCTTCTCGCGGGGCGTCCTGCCGGTAAGGGTCGGGTTCCCGTCGAGATTGTCGAGATACTCGGTGATCGCGGTGCTCTCGGAGATGTAGGTCCCGTCGTCGAGGAGCAGGACGGGAAGCACGCCGGAGGGGTTCTTGGTAAGGAAGGCGGTCTGCTTGTGTTCTGCGCCGATCAAGTCCACGGAGACGAACTCGATCTCGGCGTCCAGCTTCTTCTCGGCAAGCACTATGCGAACGCGGGCGGGGTTCGGAAAGCCGGGACGGTCGAAAATCTTCACTCTCGGAAGCCTTTCTGCTCTGAGCCCGATGCGGGGCTGATGCTGGTCAGATAGGCTTCGACACTTGTCCGAAGAACACGGTATTTTCGCACAGGCCTTGTGAGAACTTGCACAGATGTTCGACTGGGAGGACATGCGCCACTTCATCGCGCTCGCCGACACCGGGACGTTGTCAGGTGCCGCGCGCGCTCTGAAGGTCGATCACGCGACAGTCGGTCGCCGAGTGTCCGCGTTGGAACAGGTCTTCGACACGGTGCTGATCGAGCGCATGCCCAAAAGGTGGGTGCTTACCGAAGCGGGACAGCGCGTCGCGGCGTTGGCCGAGGGGATGCAAAATCAGGCCCATGCGCTGGAGCGTGCCGTGAAGGCGCAACGCTCACCCCTGTCCGGAACTGTTACCCTCAGCACGCCCCCCGCTTTTGCCACACACATCCTGGCACCCCGCGTTGCGGTGCTGCGGCGGCTCTATCCCGACTTGCACGTCACACTGTTGGCGAGCCAGGCCGTGGCTTCGTTGAGCCAGCAGGAGGCGGATATTGCAGTGCGGATCAACCGACCGCAGGAGGCGAGCAATGTGGTTCGCAAAATTGGAACGATCGAGTTCTGCCTTTACGCCGCGCCCGGCTACGTGGACAGGCCACCGGAGGAGTGGGAGTTCATTGCCTACGACGCAAAGCTGGATCATGTCGTCGAGCAGCAGTGGCTCACGAAATTCAGGAACGAGCGCCCGGTCGTTTTCCGTGCCAATGATCTCGGCTGCCAAGCGGCTGCGGCCCGGGCAGGCGTCGGGATCGCTGTGCTGCCTTGCTTCATGGCCTACCAGGACCCTGGTTTGCTAGCCCTACAGGTCGACCGGATGCGTCCCACGCGGGACATCTATCTGGTCGTCCATTCCGACTTGCGCCGTATGCCCGCCGTGCGAGCGGTGCTGGACTTCGTGGCGGAGCAGGTCGCCACCGGCATGCCACGTCCCGGGGTTTGACCAGGTCCGCTGTGTGGATGACGGAGGACGAGGGAAACCCGTGCAGCAGGAGAATGGTTGGCTTCGCC
>CAXTWC010000252.1:0-6961 GCA_964247805.1 uncultured Acetobacteraceae bacterium
GCCCAAGGGCTGCCCGTGTTCGGCAGGGCGCGCCGGCCCGGGAAGGTTCTGGTGTCCCAGAAATCCGCCCAGTTCCGCGGCGTGTTGTCCTTGTAGATGGTCGGGTTCCACGCCAAAACCTGCGCGCCGGTCAGGTAAAGCACTCCGAAGCGCCCGCACGCCCCGGCAACGCCGTCCTTGGCGACATTGGGCATAGCGCTACAATCGCCTAAATCCTCCAGATATTGCGAAATCGTGTCCAGCTCGGTGAACTGCGGCGAAATGATATCCATTCGACATGCCCCGCCGCCTGCATGGCGGCCGACTTGGACATCATGTCGCCATACGACGACGCGACCGGAACGACGCGGACGCCGGTGGCCGCTGTGAACGGATCGAAGAAGTTTCGCTTCAACGCGGCCTCGAACACGCCGCCGGTGGTGCGGATGACGACGGTCGGCTCGAGTTCGTCCGCCTCAGCCCGGCGTAAGACCAGCGGAGACGCCGTGGCGGCGGCCGCAAGGAACAGGATGTCGCGCCGGGTTGGGTTCACTTCGGAGGCTCCTAAACGTTCTGGCAAAGTCGTCGTGCGTCGAGTATCGCCGCGTGAATGCCGCGATGGACGACCGCATCGCCCACCCGCCACAGCGTGAATCTGTCCGGCTGGACCGGCTGGGCTTGTCCCGCGGCGAGCAGGGCCAAGTCTGTGACGCCTCGGTTCGCCGCGAGGGGAGACAAGGTGTCGTACAACAATGCGTTCGGGGCGTCGGCCGACACCATCGAGTTGCCGCCGAACATGGTCAGCGCCAGGCCGCCGCGAGCCTTCTCCTCGTGGTAGAGCTGATAGCGCTCGCCTGGCAGGCCGGCTTCGGCGTAGCCGGGCGCATGGGCCGTGGACATGATGCGGTTCTTGAAGGTGAAGCCCTTCACCGTCAGTGGCTGCAACAACGGGTCCGCTGCCGCTTGCTGCGCCCACTCCGGATGAGCAGCCTGGTCAGGCATGGACGGCCACTGCCGCCGCCGTGAAGCGCAGGGGATCGAACAGGGGGACCGACGGCGCTTCACCCAGGATCAGCCGCGCCATGATCTCGGCCATCGCCGGGCTGAGCGCGAACCCCGTGTGGACTGCGCCCAGCACCCACGCCTGCGGGATGCCGGGGAGCGGCCCGGCCAGCGGCAGGTTGTCGGCCACCCGTGCCTCCAGGCCCAACCAGGTGCGCACCACCCTAGCCCGCGCCAGGGCTGGCACGGCGGCGCTGGCAAGACGCAGATTGCCCACCACGTGCTCCGGGATCACCTCCCGCGGGCCGTCCGCCGGACTGCCGATTCCCTGCCAGCCGCCCCCCGATCAGCACCGTGCCGTTGTCGACCTGCTTCAGCGACAGGGTGTCGGTCGCCGTGCCGAGGGCGATACCGATCACCGGCGGCTGCCGTTCCGTGACCGTCACCTGGCTGACCCGGCACACCATCGGCAGCGCCAGCCCCAGCCCCAGCAGGCCCGCCAATTCGCCGATCCAGACTCCGGCCGCCAGCAGCAAGCGCCGGGCGCGGACCGGGCCGGAGGCGGTCTGGATGCGGAAAGGCGGGCCTGGGTCGATCCCCTGCACCGAAGCGTGCAGCCGTACCTCGATCGCCGCCGCTACCAGCGCGCTGGTGAAACCCTGTGCGATCCGCAGCGGGTTCGCGTAGCCATCGCACGGGGACCAGGCTGCGGCCAGGACGGAGGCGGACAAGGCCGGCTCGATCTGCCGCGCCCGATTGGCGCCGACCATCTCCAGCGTGGCGCCCTCGGCGCGCATGGCCGCGACCGACGCCGCCAACTCCTCCGCTTCGGCCTCGGTGAAGGCCAGCTTCGGGATCACACCGAGCTTGATGTTGTAGGTCATCCAGCTTTGCAGGAACCCTCTCCAGCGCGGATCTGATTCGTAGCGGAACGCGATCGAGCTGTCGGCGGACACGATGGGTGTCGGCAATACCGGGTCACCGATACCGGGGTTTTTGGCGTGCGCGATGGTGCCGGTCAGGAAGGTCGAAAGGAACGCGTCTGCCCGGCCGGACGACACTGCCGGCGACGGGTCGGTGCCGGGTGCGAGCCCCACCTCGGTCGCCTTGGGCGCGACCAGCTTCAGGATCGTCTCGTTGGTCGTGCCGGTCTGCACCGCCACCCGTATCTCGGGCTTGTTGAAATCCTCCCAAGTGGAACCGGCCAGGCCGTTGCGGGTGATCATCATGAACGCCTGCCGGTTGGATGGCCCGATGAAATCGACCACCAGCGCCCGCTCTGGCGTGGCCCCGAGGTCGAGGATTACGTCTGCCTTGCCGGCCTGCAACGCCAGCGCCGCATTGGCCCAGGTCACGGGAACGCACTCCCAATCCACCCGCAACAGGTGCGCGATATCGGCCGCCATCAGCGGCACATAGCCGCGCCACTTGCCGGTCCGCGGATCCTCCCCGGCATAGGGTAAATCCCCCACGCAACCGACGAGCAGCTTGCCACGGGCCTTGATCTTGTCGAGGGTCTATTGTTCCGAGGCCGGACTTTGCGCTGCCGCCGGGGCAATGCGGCCGGCCAGCACGGCTGCCAATGCGACGGTAACCAGCAAGCGAACCGTTCTTGTCCAGCCACGCATAGTTCGGTGTCCCGTCGGTTGAGAAATGGGCTTTCGATCCTTGCCCGCATCCCCTGGCTCGTCAACGCATTTCAGCAGGTAACCCGACCAATTGCCGTGTCCGGTCCGAAGTGTGAAGCTACTTCCATGACGCGCTGGAGCGCTGCCGATGGCATACCAATGGGATTTCTCGATTGGGTACGTGAAGGACGCGACCGGCAGCTACGTGCTCGGCATGGGCGTGCTATGCATCTGCCTCGCATTCAGCGGCTGCGTGGCGCTCGGGGTCCGAAGGCGGCGGATGGCAATCCTGGATCCGATGTGTGTGCAGCAAGTGGGCTGAGGGAACGCCGATGCGACCGAGCGCAATCGACCCGAACTCTTATCCGGCGATGTTGGCTCCGTTCCGCCTGGCCGGCGCGGGGCTTCGCAACCGAATCATCCATGCCTCCATGACGACCATGATGGGGGCCAACGGCCGCGTTTCGGCCGACCTCGTGCATTATCACGCCAGCCGGGCGCGAGGCGGTGCGGCAATGCTGGTGACCGAGCCGATCGGAATGGCCCGGCATCAGGCGCATCTGCCGCGAACGCAGGCATGGAATGGCGAGGACGAAGATGGCTTCCGACGCTGGGCCGGCACGGTCGAGGAACACGGGGCGCATCTCATCGGTCAGATCCAGGATGCTGGACGCGGCAGGCACTATCCTGGGCGAACGATCGATGCGATCGGAGCGTCCGCGTTGCCAGACGAACTGAGTTGGACTGTGCCGAAGGCGCTGACGACGGAGGACATCGCAGCGCTCGTGGAAGAGTTTGCGCAATCCTCCCGTCGGCTACAGCGCTGGGGATTTAGCGGCGTAGAGCTTTCCTGCGGCCATGGGCATTTGTTCCATCAGTTCTTCTCGCCAGTGGCCAACCGTCGCGATGACGCCTACGGCGGAGACTGGGATCGGCGGGTGCGCTTCGTGGCAGAAATTGTGGCCGCAATCCGGGCGCTTTGTGGAGCGGATTTCGTGATCGGCCTAAAGCTACCTGGGATGGACGGCATCCCTGGCGGCATAGGACCAGCCGAAGCGGCGGAGATTGCCTCGCGGCTCACCGCAGGCCGGCCAATCGATTACGTTTGCTTCGCGCAGGGCGCTCATGCCCGCTCGCTGGAGATGCACGTCCCGGACCGGAACGGGCCGAGGCTGCCGTACATGGATTTAATCCGTGGTTTGCGGTCGAGCACAAACGGCGTGCCCATGGTCGCGCTCGGCCGTATCACCGATCCAGCAGAGGCCGAGGCGATCCTGGCAGCGGGCCAGGCGGAGCTGGTCGGGTTGGGACGCGCCCTCGTGGCCGATCCGGCTTGGCTGGCAAAAGCTGCTAGCAACCGCGCGCATGACATCCGGTATTGCCTGTCCTGCAATACGTGCTGGGGCACGATTATCTCGTATCACCGGCCGATTGCTTGCGTGAATAACCCACGGGTAGGTCGGCCAGACGAGGCGGACTTCTGGCCGGAGCCAGCAAGGGTGAAGCGCAGGATTACCGTGGTCGGGGCAGGCGTCGCGGGATTGGAGGCGGCTTGGGTCGCGGCGGCGCGTGGACATATCGTTACCATGTTTAGCGCGTCAGGTGAGGTGGGCGGGAAGGCTAGACTGCGAGCTCTCCTGCCTGGCGGTGAGACGATCACCAGCATCTACGACTATCAGGTCGTGGCGGCGCGCCGGGCCGGCGCGGGAATGGAGCTGGGTGTCACCGCGAGCCTGGACGATGTTCTCGCGACGCGACCCGATCACGTGATGGTGGCGGCGGGCTCGACGATGATCCGTCCGGATTGGTTACGGGCGGACGATGATTTCGTCCCCGACCTGCGTGACGCCGTCAACGAATTGGCAGCGGTTACGAAGCGTCAGGCAGGAACAGCCGTGCTGTTCGATGCCGACCATACTGAAGGCGTCTATGCCGCGGCCGAGCTCCTCAAAAGCCTGTTCGACCGCGTGGTGATTATAACGCCGCGGGATACGATCGCGATGGACATGCAGCTGGTCACGCGACAGACGGTGCTGCGGCGAATGGCGGAGGCGGGCGTCGACGTGGTGCCCTCGGCCGTGCCCCTAATCTGCGATGCGCTCGGAGACGGCGTGGTCGAGTGCGAGAACGTTTACACCGGCGCGCGTTGTCGCTTCGACGATGTGGCCCTGCTGACCTTCGCCTCGCCGCGCGTCGCCGCAAGCGGCTTGAGGACGGCCTTGCAGGGGCGGGGGATCGGCGTGACGTTGGTAGGGGATTGCCTGTCGCCGGGCGAACTGCTTGCAGCGACGGCAAGTGGACACCGGGCCGGCAACGAGATCTAACGGTTCTTTGAATCTACTTTTCATGCCGGTAAGTGCGTCGGGCGTCGCTGCTTTAGCTTCTCCTCACTTGATGGATCGGGAGGTGACATTAGGCTTCGGCTGACCGCCTGCATGCCGACGACACGCCGGTGCCAGTGCTGGCACCCGGAACCGGCAAGACCAGCACAGGACGGCTATGGGCCTACCTGCGCGACGAGCGGCCATACGCTGGGACGGCTGCGCCAGCCGTGCGCTACCGCTACACCGCCGATCGCCGGGGCGAGCACCCCAGGGCGCACTTGGTCGGGTTCCACGGCGTGCTGCAGGCCGACGGCTATGCCGGGTTCAACGGGCTGTACGACACCGGCCGTATCGCGGAGGCGGCGTGCTGGGCCCACGTGCGGCGCAAGTTCCATGACATCCACGCCGCTGGCCGCTCGCCGATCGCGCAGGAAGCGCTGACCCGCATTGCCGCCCTGTATGCCATTGAGACCTCGATCACCGGAAAGCCGCCCGACCTGCGCCGCCACCCCCGCCAGGCCGACGCCGCCCCGGTGCTGAACGACCTACGCTCCTGGCTGGAGATTACCCTGCCCAAGGTGCCCGGCCGGGGCGACGTCGCATTGGCAATCCGCTACGCGCTGTCGCGCTGGACCGCGCTGACCCGCTACGTGCACGACGGCACCATCGCGATCGACAACAATCCGGTCGAGCGCGCGATCAGGCCCGTGGCGTTATGAAGGAAAAACTGGCTGTTCGCCGGATCGGACGCGGGCGGTGAGCGGGCCGCCGCTATCTACAGCCTCATCCAGACCGCCAAGCTGAACCGCCTCGACCCAGAAGCCTACCTGCGGCACGTCATCGGCTGCATCGCCGACCACTCAGTCAACCGCGTCGCCGAGCTGCTGCCCTGGAACATCGACGCTTCAGCCGATACAGCCGCAGCAACCGTCGAGCAGTAATCCCGCGGCCTCCGTCGGACGCTTACCGCTCACCAGCGCATAGCGCAGCAGCAGTCTACCAGGCGGGCCCGGCTCGATGTGGGCGGAGAGGTCGGTTCAGGCTCCAGGTAGGCGCCGCATCAGGCGAGTATGGGCAGGTCGACCGATTGCTTGGCCGGCGCTTCGTCCAGCCGGGCCGCAAGCACGTCCATGGTCGCGGACTGCGCGTCCGCCAGGAGGTTGAACAAAACCACGACCGACACTCGCTTGGAGTTCACATACAGCCGGTCACTGCGCCAGCCGCGCAGTGCGCCGCCATGACCAGTGATGTCGCGGTCCCACTGCGTGCGCCGGCCGAGCCAAAAGCCGTAGTGCTAGGCGTGCCGTCCAGCGAAAGCCACAGGGGCGAACAATCACGCGAGCGGCTTCCACGTCGCCGAACGGGGACTTCGGCCGGGACGCCCTCAAGCATCGCCAACGCCCAGTAATCCCGCAGGCCGGACTGGTTGTGTTAGAGGTGAGCGCGCCGGGCGCTGGCGTCTCGAGGTTGGGTAGGCAAGCACCGACATCGCGTTGAGGACGGTGGGATCGGGAAAGGCTTACAGCACGGTGGCTTAGGCGAACACGGCGCCATCTTTGAGTACGGCCACGGCGCCACCCGGGCCGGGGAAGCGACGGGGGAGGGCGTCTACGGCGCAGTCCAACTCGGTCACCACGTGAGTGTCATGCCGCGCGAGCGGAAGATAAAGAGGGGTCCTGAAGCTAGCGGTGCACGACACGCGCGCTTAGCCGCGCGTTTGTCTGAGGATGGCTCGACAGGTCAGCGGTCGAAAAACAAACTTCAAGCCCGAACTGTCCGGGCGGAAACGTTGTTTATCAATCGGTTATAAGCTTGGGACTAAATCGCCGAAGTCCCAAGCCTCGGAGAGAAACCGGCATTCGGAGAAGATTTTCGGCAGTTGTCCGGTCGCCGGACGCCCAAGCTATGGTCCGACAAACCAGCAAACACTGGGCTCTAGACTACCTGATATTGGTGCGGAGATCGCCCGGCTACGAGCAAATTGGAGCGGGCGAAGGGATTCGAACCCTCGACCCCAACCTTGGCAAG
>CAXTWC010000253.1:0-5374 GCA_964247805.1 uncultured Acetobacteraceae bacterium
GTCATGCCAAGGCTTGACCTTGGTATCCACGCGGTCGGGCTGGTGACGTCGAGCGAGGACTTGGCGCCGCAGGGCGCCACGGATACCAGGGTCAAGCTCTGGCAAGACGGTAGGACCTTGTCGCTAGTCAGCCGAGTCTGAAAGCCGTGCTCACGGTTGTTCCTGTAGAAACCATCTCAGCATTTCGATCACCGCCTTACCGCCGCCTCCGGTCGCCGCCTGGCTTTGCTGCGGCGTTGCAGCGAGTTTGACATCGGACTCGCCCTGCTTGCCGACAAACGCCATGGACCAGTTGGCAAAGTCTCGCTCCGGATGAAAGTCCGCCTCCATGACCTGGACATCTTTGTGACGCCGGTCGCAGACTATGTGCCCGAACAGCGACTTGACCGAGTGGGACGGTCCCTCGAGAACCTGAGCGAACCCATCTTCATCCAGCATTAGCGCACCCGTGATGCCATGCTTGGGGTTCCACGATCGCGACCACTCTAGAATCCGCTTGATGTTCTCCATGACTTGGTCATGGCCACCTTCTTCGGTGAGTTTGCTTCTGTAGATCACCTTGTAGATCGTGGGCTGCACGGTGACCGCGCGACCGAACGCTTCGTCCATAGAGGTTGTCCTCCGGTTAGGGATAACATTTGCATGTTCCTTCACCATCGTCGCTAAGATAAAGCGTTATTCTGCGAGGGATCGTTTAACAGAGACGAGAGTAGCAAGTCAGGGTAGCAAAACAACCGCCGGCGGCTCCCAAGTAGGTCAATCAGACTAACCGGGTTTGCCGCAAAGCTAAGCAATATCCTAATCTCGCATCACGCATACGCGTGCAGATACTGTCTCGCCGTCGCGCAATACCAGTCGACGAACCGCAGCACCAACGACTCCGCCTGCTCCGAATACGGACCCGGCACGAACCCGCGGCTGTTCACGCCGCGTTGGTTGTTCTCCGCCAACTCGCGGTCCTGCAGGTTGGTGCGGTCCCACAATTCGGTCAGCCCCGCCACCGTGTAGTCGCGGCCCTCGACCGCATCGGCGCTAACCAGCCATTTGGCGGTCACCACCGTCTCCTCCGGACCGGTCGGCATCGCGCTGAACATGAACACGTAGTCGCCCAGCGCGTGTGCGAAGCTGTGCGGCTCCAGTGCCCAGCGCAGGGAGCCCACGTCGCCGTTTCCCACATCCCCGATCGTGCGCTTCACGCACGGCTTCCCGTCCAAGGTCAGCGAACTCGTGCCGGGGTTCAGCGAGAAACGCCCGGCCTGCCACCACGCGCCTTCCTCCGGCCCGCACGGTAGGCCCTGCTCGGCCATGCGGGCGGCGAACCCGGTCTGCAGGCTGGCCTGTTCCTCCTGGCTCAGCGAACGGCGGCCGACGGGGAATGTGACGGCGAGCTCCGGGTGATTGACTGCGCAGTGGTAGCACTCGCGCGCGTTCTCCATCACCAGCTTCCAGTTGGCCTTCTCCACCAGCGTCGCCTGGTGCGCCAGCTTCGCCTTGCCCAGTTGGTGGGGGGCCAGCATCGGTGCGAACCGGTCGTGGAAGTCGTCGAACGGCGGCGGGTCGTCGCCGAGGCAGATATATACCGTGCCGGCGACGGTCCGCAGCGCCACCGGACGCAGGCTGTGTTCCGCCGGGTCGAACCAGTCCGCCATACGGGGGGCGTTCACCAGGTGGCCCTCCAGGTCGTAGCTCCACTGGTGATATGGGCAGACCAGGCGAGGGCGGCGGGCGGCGCCGGGGGCGCAGATTTGGGCTCCGCGGTGGCGGCAGGAATTGTGGAACGCCCGCAACGCGCCGTCCCGCCCGCGCACGATGACGACCGGGTCGCGCCCGATGGTGAAAGCCAGGGTGCAGCCTGGCTCCGGCAATTCCGCCTCGAAGCCGGCCATGATCCAGCTGCGGCTGTACATCACCTCGATGTCGAACTGCAGGATGTCGGGGTCGGTGTAGAAAGCCTGCGGCAGGGCGTGGCCGGGACGGCGCTGGTCGAGCAAGCTGCGAATACGCGCCAAATCTAGCATATACGGGGCTCCAATCGGGGTCAGGCGGCGATCGCATTGCGCCAAGGCGGGGTAGTGCTGCGCCCGCCCGCCAGCTCGGTGACCTTGGCGGCCGGCATCTCCCCCGTGATAGCACGCGCGACCAGATCGCCAATCAAGGAACCGAGCTTGAAGCCGTGCCCGGAGCAGGCGCTGATCAGCCACCCGGCCGCCCCCGTCGGGTGCACCAGGAAGCCCTCGTCTTCGGTGACGGTGTAGAAACAGGCTTTCGGCTCGAGCACGGCGTAACGGTCCAGGTCGTGATAGGTGGCCCGCGCAGCCGGCCACAGCCGCTCCAGGTCCCGCGGGGTGGCGACGCGGTCGTCATCCGGGTTGCCGGTGCGGGAGAACAGGTGGTCGCCGATCTTGAGCCGCGTCCCGCGCCGGGGAGGCAGGGTATACAGTCCGCCCTCCGGCGCCTGGTCCAGCATCACCGGCGCCTCCGCCCAGGCCTGCGCCATGTCGGGCGGCGGCGACAGGTACAACACCGCCTGGCGCGAGGGCACACCCACACCACGCAGCCCCGGCACCAGCCGGTCCGCCCAGGCGCCGGCCGCCACGACGACGACGTCGCCCTCGTAAGTCTGTCCGCCGGCACGCAGGCGGCCATGCTCCGGGTCCACCTCGTCCACATGGATGCCGGTGCGCAGGGTCACGCCAAGCCGGCCCAGCAGCACCACCAGGTCGGTCAGGATACGCACCGGGAACAGCATGCCCGCGCCCTGGGTGCTGACCACCCGGCGCAGCCCGTCCGGCTTGACCATGGGGAAGCGCTGCTCGACCTCGCTCAGCGGGATCTCGTGCTGGTCGATGCCCATCTCGCCCAGCGAGCGGGACACAGCATCGTACCACCCATCCTCCCGGCGCAAAAAATACACTGCGCCGCAGGGTTCGTAATGCGACGTGCCGATGGCCTGCCACAATTTGTCCCACACCCGGAACGCTTCCGGCATCAGGTGCGCATAGCCCTCCATGCGGCCATAGGCGTGCCGGGTGATGCGGTGCTCGTCGTAGGAGGAGGCGCGCGGGTTCGGCAGCGGCCCTTGCTCGAACAGCTCGACGGTGACGCCGCGGCGGGCCAGCGCCCAGGCGGTCGAAAGCCCGGCGATGCCGCCGCCGACGATGAGGGCCTTCATGGATGATCGTCTCCGCTGTTCGACCCGCATGCTCGCGCCGCCTGCAGCCGCAAGCAAGCCGGGTTGCGTGTGGATCGCGACTTGGGCACGGTATTTGCAACCTCGCCGATCGTTCGACCGTGCTGATAGTTCGAGCGTGGCCAACTTCGTTTCCGCGCCTAGGAGCGTCCACACATGCGCCGTTCGCCCCGCCTTCTGGACCGTCTCCGATCCGAAGCGACCCCGTTGCAGAACCACGTCGTGGACGAATTCCTCGCCGGCCATTTGGATCGCCGCGCCTTGCTGCGGGAGGGCAGTCGCTTCGGCCTGGCGGTTCCGTTGCTGGGTGGGCTGCTGGGCGTGGACCTGCTCGGAACCGGGCGGGCGCGTGCGCAAGGCAAGGCTGGCGCCACCATTCGCGTCGCCGCCCCCCTGCCGTCCGGCGCGATCGACCCGGTGACGGTGGCCAATTCGGGCGGCGGCCTGATGCTGATGCAAACCGGCGAGTTCCTGGCGGTGGACCAGCCCAACCTGGTGCTGCGGCCCTGCCTCGCCTTGTCCTGGACGCCGAACGACGACGGCACGGTCTGGACGTTCAAGCTGCGCCCAAACGTGAAATTCCATGACGGCCACGTGCTGAACGCCGACGACGTCGTGGCCACCATGGACCGGCTGGCCAACCCGAAGAATGGCTCCAACGCGCTGTCCGCCTTCCGCGGCGTGTTGTCGCTGGGCGGTGCCCGTAAGGTGGACGACCTGACGGTGGCGTTCCATCTGGACGCTCCGAACGGCAATTTCCCGTATATCGTGTCGTCGGACAACTACAACGCGATCATCATCCCCGCCGATTACGCCGGGGACTTCGAAAAGAACTTCAACGGCACGGGCCCGTTCAAGCTCGAGAAATACACGCCCAAGGTCGGCGCCAGCTTCGTCCGCAACCCCGATTATTGGGGCCAGAAGGCACTTCCAGCCCGCACCGAATTCACCTTCTACGCCGACCAGCAGCCGCAGATCCTGGCCCTGCAGGGCGGCCAGGTGGACGTGGTGAGCACGCTTTCGGTGCAGGGTGCGCAGGGGTTGCTGAACGACCCCGACGTCAAGCTGCTCAAGCTGCGCGCCGCCACCCACCGTGCGGTTCACATGCGAACCGACGTGGCCAAATTCGCCGACAAGCGCGTTCGCCAGGCCATCGCGATGACGCTGGACCGCCCGGCTTTGGTCGCCGGCCTGTTTCGCGGGCTGGGCGAAGTGGGCAACGACTCGCCCTTCGCGCCGGTATATCCCTCCACCGATCCGGCGGTCCCACAGCGCAAGAAGGACATCGCCGGGGCCAAGGCGCTCATGGCCGCGGCGGGCGTGCCGGAGGGGTTCGAGGCGACACTGACCACCGAGCGCGTGCAGGAAATCCCCGACTACGCCGTGCTGATCCAGAACGCCGCGGCCCAGATCGGGGTCAAGATCAACCTGAAGATCGAGGCCGACAGCGCTTATTATGGCAAGGCGCATCCCGGCGAGTCCGACTGGCTCGATTCCGAGATGGGCATCACCGATTACGGCCATCGCGGCGTGCCGAACGTGCTGCTGGGCGCGCCGCTGCTTAGCACGGGGGCCTGGAATGCCGCCCATTTCAAGAGCCCGGACTACGACAAGCTGGTTGCGCAATACATCGCAACCACCGACCTCAAAATCCAGCGTGAGGCGGCTGGCAAGATCCAGACCCTGCTGCTGGACGAGACCCCGATCATCTACGCGTATTTCTTCGATTATCTCGGCGCCACGGCCGCCAATGTCAGCGGCGTCGCGATCACCGCGATCTCACAGGCCTTTCTGGCGGACGCGACGATCACCTGATGCTGCGGGGCGCTCTGCATCACGCCGGGCGTAGGCTGGGCCTCAGCCTGTTGACCTTGGCGTTGCTGAGCGTCGTGGTGTTCGCGGGTGCCCAACTGCTGCCCGGCGATGTCGGCCGCGCCATCCTGGGCCCACTGGCCGATCCGGAGGCAGTGGCCGCGATCAACCACCAACTCGGCGCGGACCGTCCGCTGCTGGAGCAGTATTTCGGTTGGATCAGCCATCTCCTGATGGGAGATATGGGCGAATCCTACACGTTTCGTTCGCCGGTGGCGCCGTTCGTTGGCACCGCGCTGCTCAACTCGCTCGAGCTTGCGGCGGTTGCCTTCGTCATCGTCGTGCCGCTCTCGATCGGTGCCGGGGTGTATG
>CAXTWC010000253.1:5384-6918 GCA_964247805.1 uncultured Acetobacteraceae bacterium
CGCCGGGCTCTCGCTCACGGTCGTGCCGGAGTTCGTCTCCTCCATCGTGCTGCTGCTGGTCCTGGGCGTGTGGCTGCGCTGGCTGCCCCTGTCGGCGGCGACCCGGCCGGGCACGCCCCTGCTGGAGCAGCTCCGCCGCCTGATCATGCCCGCTTTGCCGCTGGTGCTGATACTGTTCGGCTATATCGCCCGCATGGCCCGCGCCGGCACGATCGAGGCGCTGGACGCCGACTATACCCGCACGGCCATCCTCAAAGGCCTGCCCTACGGCACGGTCATCGGGCGGCATGTCTTGCGCAATGCGTTGCTGCCGACCATCACGGTGGTCGCCTCGCAGATCGGCTACATGATCGGCGGCCTGGTGGTGGTGGAGACGCTGTTCCGCTACCAGGGCATTGGCAGCCTGATACTGACCGCTGCCCGCGGTAAGGACTTTCCTATGCTGGAGGCGGGGATCCTGACGGTCGGCGCGGTCTACGTGCTCACCACCTTCGCCGCCGACACGCTCTATACCATGCTCAACCCCCGGCTGCGGCTGGGTGCGCAGTGAGTGCGACAACCCTAACCGCGGCGCGGTGGCGGCTGCCGCGCATCCTGCGGTCCGGGCCGTTCCTGGTCGGGGCTGCCATCGTGCTGTTCTGGGTATTCTGCGCTGTGTTCGGCCCGTTGGTCACACCGTACAGCCCCTATGCCGACGACCTGCTGAACACGCTGACCCCGCCCAGCGCCGAGCACTGGTTCGGCACCGACCAGATCGGCCGCGACATTCTTTCCCGCGTGATCGTGGGCGCGCGGCCGATCCTCTCGGTGGCCCCGCTCGCCACCCTGATCGCAACAGTACTGGGCACCACGCTAGGATTGCTCACCGGGTATCTCGGCGGTTGGTTCGACGCCGTTGTCGGCCGGCTGATCGAGGTGTTGCTCGCCCTGCCGCTGATCGTCGTGGCGTTGCTGGTGCTGGTGGCGCTCGGCCCGTCCTCGCCCACGGTCATCGCGGTGATCGGCGTCATCTTCACCCCGCTGATCGCCCGCACCGTCCGCGCCGCCGTGCTTAACGAACGCTCGCTGGACTATGTAGACGCCGCGGAACTACGCGGCGAAAACGCTTGGCACATCATGTTTGTGGAGATCCTGCCCAACGTGCTGCAGCCAATCCTGGTCGAGACCACGGTTCGGCTCGGCTACGCCATTTTCACCGTCGCCTCGCTGAGCTTCCTGGGCTTCGGCATCCAGCCGCCCTCCGCCGATTGGGGCCTCGCGATCTCTGAGAATTACGGCATGATCGCCGGCGGCTATTGGTGGACCGTGGTGTTCGCGGCGGCCAGCACGGCGTCGCTAGTGGTCGCGGTGAACCTCGTTGCCGACGGTATCCAGGGCACGCTTGAATGAACGCGCTCGAGTTCCGCGACGTGGTAGTGGACTACCGCACGCGTGGCGTCCGCCAGGCCGTTCTGCGCGGCGTGTCGTTCGCCATCGCCGCAGGAGAAACCTACGGGCTGGTGGGAGAGAGCGGCTGCGGCAAGTCCACCGCCGC
>CAXTWC010000254.1:0-6891 GCA_964247805.1 uncultured Acetobacteraceae bacterium
GATCCATGTGTTGGCGTTCCCTTCGGTGCGGCGTTTAGACGCCGAGGTATTCGTGTAGCTTGCCCATCTGCGCCTCGATCTGATCGTTCGGGATCATGTCGATCACGCGGCCATGCTCCATCACGTAATGCCGGTCCGCCACCGTGGCGGCGAACCGGAAGTTCTGTTCCACCAGCAGCACGGTGAAGCCGCGAGTGCGCAACTCGCGGATCGTGCGGCCGATCTGCTGCACGATCACTGGGGCCAACCCCTCGGTCGGCTCGTCCAGCAGCAAGAAGCGGGCGCCGGTGCGCAGGATACGGCCGATCGCCAGCATCTGCTGTTCGCCGCCCGACAGCTTGGTGCCCTGGGAGGACGCCCGCTCCTTCAGGTTGGGGAACAGGGTGTAGATCGTCGGCACGTCCAGCCCGCCCGGCCCGATCACCGGCGGCAGCATCAGGTTCTCGGTGACGTTAAGGCTGGAGAAGATGCCGCGCTCCTCCGGGCAGATGGCGATGCCGGCCTTGGCCACCTCGTCCGGCCGCATCCGCACCGTCTCGCGGCCCTTGAACACGATCGACCCGGCGCGCTTCGGCACCAGGCCCATGATCGACTTCATCGTCGTGGTCTTGCCGGCGCCGTTGCGGCCCAGCAGCGTCACCACTTCCCCCTCGCCCACGCGGAAATCGACGCCGTGCAGCACGTGGCTCTCGCCGTACCAGGCATTCAGGCCTTTGACCTCGAACATCGCGGCTGGAACCGCCCGGGCCTCAGACATGGTCCACTGCCGCAGCTTCAGTACCGAGATAGGCAGCAATCACTTCCGGGTTGCGCGAGACCGCTGCGTAGTCGCCCTCCGCCAGCACCTGGCCGCGGGCCAGCACGGTGATGCGATCGCACAGGCCCTCCACGACGGAGAGGTTGTGTTCCACCATCAGGATCGTGCGCCCCTCGCGGATGCGCTTGATCAGCGCCACGATGCGGTCCACGTCCTCGTGCGTCATGCCGGCGGTGGGTTCGTCCAGCAGCAGCATCTTCGGATCGAGGGCGAGGGTGGTGGCGATCTCCAGCGCCCGCTTGCGGCCGTAGGACAGCAGCACGGCCGGCGTCTCGATGTATTCGGTGAGGCCGACGTCCTCGAGCAGCGAACGGGCGCGGTCGTCGTACTCTTTCAGCAGCCGCTCCGAGTGCCAGAAATCATACGACCCACCGCGTTGGCGTTGCAGCGCCAGCCGCACGTTCTCCAGCGAGGTCAAGTGGGGGAACACCGCCGAGATCTGGAACGAACGCACCAGGCCGAGGCGCGCGACCTTGGCCGGCGACAACCCAGTGATGTCCTGCCCCTCGTAGTGGATCGTTCCGCGTGTCGGCTGCAGGAACTTGGTCAGCAGGTTGAAGCAGGTGGTTTTGCCGGCGCCGTTGGGCCCGATCAGGGCGTGGATCGTGCCTGGCATCACCCGCAGCGCCACGCTGTTCACGGCGACGAAGCCGCGGAATTCGCGCGTCATCCCCACGGTTTCCAGTATGGGGGTTTGCGGGGTCGAAACTGCCAATCGGACGTCCCTGTGTGAATAAGTTTTGTTGGCGTCGTGATTTGCATATCGCGCAGGGCCACGCAAGATTGTTCCACGATTGAGGAGGCGCAGTTCGTGGCGGGGTTGTATTTCGAGGACTTTCGGCCGGGTCAGGTGATCGACGCGGAGTGGACCCGCACCGTGACCGAGGCCGACAACGTGCTGTTTTCCTCCATGACGATGAATGTGGCGCGTCTGCATCTCGACGCGGAATACATGAAGGGGACGGAGTTCGGCCGCCCGCTGGTTAACTCGCTGTTCACCCTGGGGCTGCTAGTTGGGATGACGGTGCACAACACCACCAACGGCACCGCGATCGCGAACATGGGCATGACCGACGTGCGCTTCCCCGCCCCGGTTTTCGCCGGCGATACGCTGCGAGCGCTGACGACTGTGGTTGCGGTGCGGGAGAGCCGCTCCAGGCCGGAAGCGGGCATTGTCACCCTACGGCACGAGGCATTCAACCAGGCCGAGGTGATGGTTGCGACCTGCGAGCGCGCCGCCCTGATGCGCCGCCGCGCGCCGGCCGTGGTGAACGTGTGAAGCTACGCTCGCTGCTGTTCGCGCCGGGTGACTCGGAGCGCAAGACCGCCAAAGCGCTGGCCTCGGACGCGGATGGCGTGATCCTGGACCTGGAAGACTCCGTCGCTCCGGACCGCAAGGAGACGGCGCGTGCGATGGTGGCCGCGATGCTCCCGGTCGATCGGCCGGCGGTGGTACGGGTCAATCCGCGCGACACGCGGTGGTACCTGGGCGACTTGGCAGCGATCGTTCCGAGGCGCCCCGAGGCGGTGCTGTTGCCGAAATGCACCGGCCCGCACGATTTGCTGGCGCTGGACCACCATCTGGAGGCGCTGGAGACGGCGTCTGGCCTGCCCGTCGGTGGCATTGGCGTGCTGGCGCTGGTAACGGAAACCACGCTGTCGCTGCGGAGCATGGATTACGCCGGCTCACCCAAGCGCGTGTTGGGCTTGTGCTTCGGTGCGGAGGATCTGTCGGCCGATCTGGGCATATCGCCACGTGGTCCGGATGGTGGCTACACCGCGCCGGTTGCCGCCGCGCGCGCCGCCATGCTGTTGGCCGCGTCCCAGGCCGGTGTCCCGGCGATCGACACGCCGTGGCCCGACCCGAAGGACCCGGGGAGCATGGACCGCGAGGCGGCGGAGGCAGCGCGGGACGGGTTCGTCGGCAAGCTATGCATCCACCCGGCGCAGATCGCCCCGGCCAACGCGGCGTTTACTCCGTCCGGAGAGCGTGTGGAGTGGGCCCGGCGGGTTACTGCCGCGTTCGCTGAGGCCCCAGGCGCCGGGGTGCTGACGCTGGATGGGGCAATGATCGACCAGCCGCATCTAAAGCTAGCCCGGCGGATTTTGGCCAGCGTCTAACTACGAGGCAGCGGTTTCGGCCGCGATGGCAAGCCGTGCGCCTTTGGCGAGCAGGGCAGACCGGCTGGTTCCGATACGGGCAGCCACGGCATCCATCCGAGCAAGCAAGCCCTCGTCGAGACTGACGTTCACCCGCACCGATCGGGCTTTCACCTCGACCGGCACCATCAGCAAAATCGGATTGTGCAAACCTGGCGGAAGCGCCTCGACATCGGCACCGTCCTCAACGGCCGGCGGCAGCGCTTCGCCGCTCGCCTCCATATCTTCGACAGCTGTCGCAAGCGCGTCACGGGCCTGTGGAATGACATCAGCCAAAATCTCAGCGCCGGCTGTCACGCCGGGAAATGCTGGGAAAATGATCGAATGCAGTCGTTCACCGGGCTCGTGGTGCGCAACCGCCAGATATGTTTTTGTCGCCACACAACCTCCTATCGGGAAGGCGGATATTCCCAGCCAGACTGGCGACAGATCGCCCGCAAAGTGCCAGACGGGATATCACCTGTGTGGTTGGACAAGACCACCCGCAAATGATCCTTCTTGAAGATCAAGTGAGAGCCTTCGCTCGTCCGAGCTACCCAGCCTTCCCGCTCGAGCCGGGTGAGTGCTTCCCGAGCTGTCACATCATCACTCGCAAGTTGTGTAAGACTACACACAAGCCCGTTAGGACACGACGGCATAAGGTCGCCGTAATCCTCCGGTTACATTCCATCAACATCTCCATGGTAACCAGGCGCGACACCCGCCAACCAAGGACCACATGCAGCGGATGCCGCGTTTTACCCATGCCTGTTTGCTCAGCCTGTCTCTGCCCTTGGCAGCCTGCGATCTTGGGCCCGACTACGCACGCCCGGCGGTCGCCATCCCGGCCGCCTTCCGCGCCACCGCGGATAGCGCCCAGGCGGCGTGGCCGGCGGCCGATTGGTGGCGCGGCTTCGGCTCGCCCGAACTCGACCACCTGATCGCGGACGCACGGGCCAACAACCAGAACCTGGCCGCCGCCGCCGCCCGCGTGGTGCAGGCGGACGCGCAGGTCGCCATCAACGGCTCGCCGCTGCTGCCGACCGTGAGTGCCACGGGCAACGCCAGCTACAGCCGCATCGGCTCCACCCGCAGCGGCTCGATCGCCGGCGTGACGACGGGCGGCGGCGGCACAACCTCCACCACCAGCACCGGGTCGGGGACCACCACGTCCACCACCAACACGACGGGCAGCACGGTGGTCAGCGGCTCGAGCGGCAGCCGCTACAGCGACAGCCGGCAATACAGCGTGCAGGGTGCGGTCAGCTACGAGGTGGATTTCTGGGGCAAGAACCGGGCGACGTTCGAGTCCGCCCAGGCCTCCGCCCTGTACAGCCGCTTCGACCAGGAGAACGTGGCCCTCACGGTGCTCACCTCGGTCGCCACCACCTATTTCAACGCGCTCGGCGCCGCGGACCAGCTGGCGGTGGCGCGCCGCAACCTGAAAAGCGCGCAGGACACGCTGAAGGTGTTCCAGGTCCGCACCGAGGTCGGCACCGGCACCGCGCTCGACATCGCGCAGCAGGCCGCCCTGGTCGCCGGGGAAGCCGCGACGATCCCGCAGTTCCAGAGCCAGTTGGAGCAGTACGTGATCGCGCTAGCCACCCTCGTTGGCCGCCCGCCGGAGTCGATCACGATCAAGGCGGACACGCTGGCTGGCCTGCCCGCGCCGGCTGTGGGGGGCGGGTTACCGTCCGAACTGCTGGCCAGGCGGCCGGACGTGGCGGAGGCGGAGGCCAACCTGCTCGCCCAGAACGGCAACGTGCGAGCGGCGCGGGCAGCGTTCTTCCCGTCCGTGCAACTGACCAGCCAGGGCGGGATCGAGAGCCTCGCGCTGTCGTCGCTGCTCGGACCCGGCAGCCTGCTGTTCACCGCCGCCGCCTCGGTCACGCAGACGATCTTCGACAACGGCCTGAAGCAGGGCGACCTGGACCAGGCGAAGGGCCGGTTCGCCGAGTTGGCCGCCGACTACCGGCAAGCCACGTTGCAGGCATTCCAGGACGCCGACACCTACCTCGTAGCGGTGCGCTACGCGGCTCAGCAGGAGCAGCTCGAGCGCCAGGCCGTGGCGGTAGCGCAGCAGGCGGCGGACATCGCGCGGGCGCAGTTGGCGGCGGGCACGGTGGACATCACGACAGTGCTGAACACGCAGACCACGCTGTTCAGCGACCAGAACACGTTCGTGCAGGTGCGGCTTGCGCATTTCCAGGCGCTGATCAACCTCTACAAGGCGCTGGGCGGTGGATGGACGCTGCCCCCCTCGATCGGAACCACATGAAACTGAGCCGGCTCATTCTCCTGCTGGTCGTGCTGGGCGCTGCGGGCACGGCAGGCTGGTACTATTGGGCGCACCGTACCCCCGCCGGGCAGCAGACGGCACAGGCCGGGCGTGGCGCCGGACGCCGGGCACGGCCGGGCAGTGCCGAGGGTGACCCGATCCCGGTGCTCGCCGCCACGGCCACTACCGCCGACGTGCCGGTGTATCTGGACGCGCTCGGCACGGTGCAGGCGTTCAACACGGTCAGCGTTACGCCGATGATCGACGGCCCGATGCTCCAGGTGCTGTTCACGGAGGGGCAGGACGTGAAGGCCGGCGACGTGCTGGCCCGCATCGACCCACGCCCCTACCAGGCGGCGCTCGACCAGGCCGTGGCCAAGAAGGCGCAGGACGACGCCAATCTCGCCAATGCCCGGGTGGATTTGGCGCGCTATCAAAAGCTGGTGGCCACCGCCTACACCTCCGGCCAGACTGCCGACACGCAGAAGGCGACGGTTGCGCAGGACGTGGCGCTGGTGGCGCAGGACCAGGCGCAAATCGACACCGCGCGCACCAACCTGTCCTATACTACTATCGGCAGCCCGCTGGACGGCCGCACCGGCATCCGGCAGATCGACCAAGGCAACATCGTGCACGCCGCCACGACGACGCCGCTGACGGTGATCACGCAGCTGAAGCCGATCTCGGTTGTGTTCACCCTGCCGCAGCAGACGCTGGCCGCGGTCGCCAACGCGATGAAGAACGGCGCGCCGGAAGTGCTGGCCCTGCCGCAAGGGGTCGCCAACGATGGCAAGACGGTGCTGGACAGTGGCCGCGTCGCCGTGTTGGACAATACGGTGGATCAGGCGACCGGCACGATCAAGCTGAAGGCGACCTTCCCGAACCCCAACCTGGCGCTGTGGCCCGGTGGCTTCGTGAACGTGCGCCTGCTGATCGAGACCGACCGTAACGTGGTGACGGTGGCCCCCACCGCGGTGCAGCGCGGGCCGCAAGGCGCCTACGTTTATGTCGTCAACGACGAGCGGACGGTGAGCCGCAAGCCGATCCAGGTGGGGCACGAGGACGAAAGCGTCGCCGTGGTGACCGCCGGATTGCAACCGGGCGACCGCGTGGTGACGGATGGTGCATCGCGTCTGATGGATGGCTCGCGGATACAGGTGCAGGAGAGCAACACGCCGGCAACGGCAGAGGAGCCGATCCGCCGGCGCGCCCCTGGGCAAGGGCGGCAACGGGCGTCCGCCGCACCGTGAACACTAACAAATCTCCCCCTCCCCTTGAGGAAGGGGGCCGGGGGGAGGGGTCCAACCGCACGGACCGTCGGTTGTTCGCTCGCCTGGACCGCATCGTCGGCCACCCCTCCGCTAACCCCTCCCTCAAGGGGAGGGGGACTGTTCTGCCATGAACATTTCCGCACCCTTCATCGCTCGCCCAGTCGCCACCGGCCTACTCGCCGTCGCCGTGCTGCTGGCGGGCCTACTCGGCTACGGCGCGCTGCCGGTCTCGGCCCTGCCGCAAGTCGACTTCCCCACCATCCAGGTCTCCACCCAGCTGCCCGGCGCCAGCCCGGAGGTCACCGCGACCCTCGTCACCGCCAGCCTCGAGCGGCAGTTCGGCGAGATCACCGGCCTGTCCTCGATGGAAAGCACCAGCAGCGAGG
>CAXTWC010000255.1:0-6821 GCA_964247805.1 uncultured Acetobacteraceae bacterium
CGATGGAATCACAACCCACTCACCCGACTCAACATGATCTTGGATCGACACTAAGCGGGTGCAGCTTCCGAAACCACCAGGCGGTGCAGAGTTTCGAACAGCGCTTCGCTCGTCATTTGCGAAGGGTCGTAGCCACTCTGGCCAGCAATGTCGCCATACCGGACGGAATCATCGGCAGAGCCGCCCACAAACGCCATCGACCAGCTTTGAAAGAATCGGCGCGGGGTCGGGGCAAAACTGAGCACCAGACAGTCACTGTGCCGATGGTCCTGTTGTATCCGCTCGAAGGTCTGGGCGACGGCCGCGCGGGGTCCCTCCAAGACTTGGCCAAAGCAGCCACGGTTGAACAGGAGAGCGCCCGTAACGCCAACCCTAGGATTATTCCGGCGGCTTGCAGACAGTATGTCATTAATTGACGCAGCATCGGGTTCGCCCGACCCAAGACGGTTTCGGCTGTAGTAGACCAACCGATGAATACTGGTTTCCATGAGCATCCCCTGTGAATGATTGTAGGAGCCGAACCCGGATATGAGCGCTGCCGCCGCCAAACAGAGATAGCAGACGCCCGTTGCTGAGGGACAAAGGTTAACAAAAGCGTAGATCTGGTCGAGTTAAGTCTTGTCAGCGATTGTCGATGATGTCGCGGTAAACGCTTGTCTGGATCTGAAATCCTCACTCCAAGGCTCGTCCCAGATGCCTTACTGGGACGCCATGTTCGACCACGGTAATCCTTTCGGGCGCATCCCCCGAACCGGGTAGCTGTGCCCCAAGACAGGCAAGTGTGGTTAGGCCACCCGCGCCATCTCCCCCGCCACCCCCGCCAGCCGCCGTCGGATCGCCTCCAGTTCGTAGCCGTCGTCCACCTTGGGTGCACAGCACCGCCCAGGCGACGGCGCGTCCGGATATAGCGCCGCGAACTCAGCCGCGTTGTGGAACATCCGCCGGCTGTCGTCGTCCATGAAGCTTTCGGACGGAGCACCCTCGGCCAACAGGACGTCATGGCTGTCCAACTCGACGTGGAAGTAGTCGACCCGCTCAACGTGATCCCGGACGATGGTGCTGCCGTTCACCAGGCAGCGGGCCGGAATCAGCAGACCGTCGAGGAACATTGCGTGTTCGGGCGAGACCAGCAGGTCGCGGCGGGGCAGGCCATTGCCGAGCGACCCGGCGCGGAAGCGGATCGGCTGCACGCCCGGGTTGGCGGCGAGGAACCGGCCGGCATAGCTGCGGCGGCCCAGCCACTTGATGGGGCGGTGCTGGCCTGAGGCAGTGACAAGAATGTTGCCGATGGCCAGAACCTCCGCAGGCATCTCGCCTCGATCCGTCAAGATCAACGATCCCTTAACGTAGCATGCGACATCCTGAAGTGTGACCGACGCCCCGTTGCCCGAAACGGTAAACGTCATGCCGCTTGCCCCAAAGATGTCGAGAACGTAGCTGCCGCCGCTAGCTGAAACCGTGACCAGATCGCCGCTGACCGAAAAAGCGGGCGCCGTGTCGTTCAGGGAGGAGAAAACGACCGTGTCCGAAGGGCTAAAGCCGGACAGGACGTTGGCGAGGGACGTTGCCTGATCCAGCACCAGGCTGCCGCCCGACCCAGTGAACTCGATCGGTGCGCTTCCTGCTCCGACGGAGGTTGCCAACTCCAGCGTGCCGCCTGCGATCACGGCCATGACCTCCATTCCGCCGCCCGCCACGTACGCCGAGCCGCCTGCCGCGATCGTGGTTGCGCTTGCGACACCGTTGGCATCAACGGTCTGCTGCCCCCCCGCATTGACAAACGAGGACAACGCGTTCCCGTTGTAGCCAACGGTTTCGACACCGCCGCTGCTGACGATCGAACCCGTCGCGCTTCCGCCTGGTCCAACGCTCAGGAGGCCGCCGGCCTCGAGCACCGAGCCGGACGCAATGGCGGAGGTATAGACGGTGACTTGGCCGCCGCCGGTGACGGTCGTTGCGCTCAACACCGTACCACTTTGAGCAACCGCCGAGCCACCCGCCCCGACGAGGCTGCCGCTCACGGCAGCCGAGGCAAAGGCCGACAGCAGCCCTCCGCTGCTGACAGTGGTGCCATTGGCCTGCCCACCGGCCAAAAGCAAAAGGCCGCCGCTCGAAAGCACGGTTCCGGTAGCGAGGCCGCCGCTTGATATCAGGAGATCTGCCAGGACCTGAGCGTTCGGCACGTTGCCTGCGACCGTGGTGGCGGAAGCGACG
Organism: uncultured Acetobacteraceae bacterium; assembly: GCA_964247805.1. Taxonomy (GTDB): domain Bacteria; phylum Pseudomonadota; class Alphaproteobacteria; order Acetobacterales; family Acetobacteraceae; genus LMUY01. Next base: position 2,215 of record CAXTWC010000255.1, read on the forward strand.
CCGCCGGACAACACGGTGATGCCGCCGTCCTGCTCAACGAAAGCTCCGGAATCGACACCACCCGAAGAGACGATCCCAAACCCGCCGTTAAAGGTGGCGCCAAGGTCCAAGCCGCCCGACATCACCAGCGCGCTGCCGTTCCCACTGACGACCAGGCCAGTCTCGGTGCCAGATAACAAAACATTTGCGCCGTTGATGACCTCTCCGACACCTAAGCCACCCGGCAGGACGTTCTCAACCCCGCCTTGGATCGTATTTCCGCGCCCGACTGCGCCGGATTGGAGCGTCACACTGACCTTTCCGCTAACCGACGAAACCGTTCCATCGGAAGATACGAAGATACTTCCGGGAAAGCTGCCGCCGAGAACCAAGCCACCGGACGAAACATAGATGGATGCGCTAGCTCCGCCGTTGCCGCTGCCGACCGGAGCGAGATCAGTGCTCATCACAATTTGCTTGGCAAATCCAGTGCCAGCAAGGTTCGTGGCGGACGCAGTGCCGCCGGCGTCAATGATCTGCACCGACCCGATCAAGACTGTCGCGGAGGCGGTGCCGGCAGAGCCGACTTCTTCGGTGCCTCCCTGCCCGACCGTGGTCATGGATGCGGTGCCCCCCGATAGGAACTCAAGTCCACCATTTTGAACAGTTGTGTTGACGACCGTGGCAGCGTTTAAAACATCCAACTCGTTTCCGCTGGTCACGACGATGCCGCTTTGAGTTCCAGAACTTACGGTTTGAACGGACATAATTCACTCCAGGTGGCGCCTCGACCCATACAGTCGAATCAATGCAAGCCTGTGAGCTTACAAACCGCCGAATGGAGCGTCGTCATTCATTTGCATGAGATGTATAATGGTATGAAGGAGCATCCCTCCGCCCGCACATGCTGCTCGGGGGTCATACGCCGCCACTTCCGGCCAGCAGATCCCGCACGATCGCCTGCGTGAACCAGCCGCCCGTATCCTTCTGGGGCTTCATCAACTCCCGTCCCACAGCGCGAGGCTGCGGGCCCGTGCCGCCCCACCCACGAAGGTGAGGCGGTCATCGGCAGCTTAGAACGCAGACGCCTCCTCGATCTCCTCGAGGGCTCCTGCAAGCTGCTCCCCCAGGAACACCAGCATTGTCCCGCAGACGGGCTTGCCGCCGCTGATATCCCCGGTTCCGAGGGAGCCGAGTATCTCAGCGATGACGTTGGCGTCGCGTAGAGCCTTGCGGGCCTTGTCGAGCCGGCCCAGGTCGGGCAGCAGCGCCTTGAAGTCGTAAGCGGCGCTCAGGCGAACGCCTCCGCCCTGAACGCTGCTAGCGCAAGCACGACCTCTGCGTCCTGCTGCCACTTGGGCACTTCCAGCAGGATTGTCACCGCGACGCGGGCCTTCTCCCGTCGGCCAGCGTCGGTGACGGGCCGCATGCTCATCAGCCGCTCGGCAAAGACCTGGCGTGCTGTCCAAGCCGCGTCCAGCGCCTGTTCTTCGGTGTCGGGGGTGGCAGCGAGAGCGATGTCCGCGCGGCGAAATTCGGCACAGAGGATGAGCAGGTCGGCATCGAGCCGGGTTGCTGGTGCCGGGGCGTTGCGGCCCAACAAGGGCCAAATCGTCGTGCTCGCGGCTGTGGTATGCATATGAGTAGCCATTGCCTGTCTCTCCAGGTTGATGGTCAGGCGCGGGCGGGGATGCCCGTCCCCACTCGCGCCGTCTGCCAGGATGCCGTCCTGACGCGGTGACGCGGATCTAGCGACAACCCTGCCCATTACGCAATAGCTAACTACGTAGCTAGCTAAAAGAGCACGTAGGTAGCTTCTGAGTGCAGACCCTGATAGGGTGCCGCGCCATGAAGACGATTTTGATTTACAGCGGCAAAGGCGGGGCGTCGAAGACGACCATCGCAAGGGAGATGGCGGTCGCCGCCACCATGGGCGGTCGCAAAGTCGCGATGGTCGACCTGGACCCTCAGGCCGGTCTGACCGGCTGGTTCGCGCGCAGGACGGCCGAGACGCCATCCCTGGTGTCGATGCCCGCCGACTACAGCCTGAAGCCATTCCGCGCCCTTGGAGTCGATGAGTTAGTGATCGACGTTCCGCCAGGAGTACCTAGCTACGTAGCTAGACTGGTACCCCAAGTTGATGTCGTCCTAGTCCCCTGCCGTCCCTCGCCGGATGATCTCTCCGCTGCGGCTGCCGTGGTCGGAGCGCTGGCCCGCCACCCGGCGTGGTGCTTTGTTCTGACCCAAACGCTGCCGCGGTCCAGGCTAACCGTGGGAGCACTCACCCAGCTCGCAGCCATCGGCCGGGTGGCGCCCGTGAGCCTCGGATCACGGCAGGACTTCGCCCTTGCGGCCATTGAGGGCCTTGCTGCTGTTGAATTTCCTTCTACAAAGAGCGCTGCAGAAGTTATGCAGCTACGTGCTTACGTAGATACCATGATGGGAACTGGGCATGGCAAGGGCGCCAAAGGCTGATTTGGGTACGATGACGATCAGCAAGGCGGCGGCGGCAGACACTGCTCCGTTCTCCACTGCCCCTGCGCTCCCGCCTGCTGCTCCAGCAGGTTCTGCGACGTCCAAGAGCCTCACGGTCAAGCTGGACGGCGACCTATACGCTGCGCTTCGAACCTATTGCTATGAACAGGAGCGGTCGACGGGCAGTCGACTGACCCATCAACAGGTGATGGTCACGGCGTTGCGGACCTTGCTTTCCGCCGCATCGTGACCGTGACAGCGTGAAGGTGTCGGAGATAGCGTGCTCGGCACGGTCGACCAGGTGGACGAAGATGACGACGGTCGGGGCGGTGACGCTGATCGTGTGCTGGCGGAGATCTGGATATACCTGAGCCGGGAAGACAGTCGATTAAGGCAAAATTGGTAAGGCGATGTAACGCGCTCTGCTCCGGTCGCCTAACAGGAAGCCGGTTTCTGCAGCGCTGGCCGACGCCTACTCCAGATCCCCCTCCAAGCCTGGCAATGGATCGTTTGGCGCCTCGTCCTCATCCAGCCCGTCCGGTTCGTGCCAGCCATCTACCCAATGCGCGTGCTCGTCGGTGCCGGCCGGGTAGGGGCAGGACGTGACGGGTTGGTCGTCCTCGCGGGCCTCCCTGCCTTCGGCAAACGCGGCGTGGATGGACTGGTTACTGGCGGCCATGGCTTACCCACTCTGCAACACACGCGGGAGCGCCGACGGTGGGGCGGTGGCATGGGCAGCCCGACTAGCTGGCCCATAGCCCCAGCGCCATCCCAGCTAACGCTGCCGCGGCCCGCACTTCTGGCGCATCCTCCAGTACAGCCCGATCAGCCAAGTGCATCCATACCGTACGGATCGTTGTCTCCTGGCCAGCAGCACGCATGTCGCTCTCGGCATTCTCCAGCACCGCCTGCGCCTGGAGCTCGACACCGCTTTCCAGCACGTAGCGAGTGCGCCAGGCAGCCCACCTGTCGGGCGTCATCTCGGCTATAGCAGCACGGGGCGAACGGTCGTGGTGGGGATTCGTGTTCATTGGTTGGCGCTCAGACCTGCGTCGAGGAGCCCCGTCCTGATCCACGGACCCGCCGAGGCACTGGAGCAGACACCGGCTTCCACCCCGCAATCACCCGCGCCATCTCTCTGGCCCTCGCACCGTCGGTAATGCCCGGGAACAACCGGCGCAGCTCGATGCCGGCTGACAGTTCTCCATCCTGCTCAAAGGCGGTGCGGATGGTGGCGGCCTCGGATTCGGACACACAGAACATGGCTACATCCTCGCCCAGATACCCACCTGCCGCGCAAGCGCCGCGTAGCCCACCGTGCCAGACCGGGTCAGGAAGTCGATTGGCGACGATCCTGACAGCACGGCCGCACCATTGCCGGCCACCATCCACTCACCGACCCTATCGCCCTTGATGGCGCGCATGCCCACGTCGATCGCCACCAGGTGTTCTACCCGGGCAATCTGGTCCGGCGTGAGCGACCCGGCGCGGTAGCCAAGCCCGGTCAGCATGCGCCAGCCACGGGCAGGGGCCAGCTTCCAGGCCTTTAGCAGCTCGAGGAAGGCGTCGATGGCCATCGAGGACGTCAGGGGCGCTGTAGGGGGCTCCGGCACGTCCTGGGGCCGCTATCGACCACAGGAGCCGCACGACGCGGGGCAGGGCGCTTCCCAGGCGGTGGGGCGTAGACGATGCGGGCGGGACGGTCGAACATGCTGGTAAACACGACATCGGTGGCCGGCCGTCCATGGCGGGTTCCATGGCGATCTACGGCGGTGGGCTCAAAGCCAGACCGGAAACGGTTGGAAAAACATTCATAATGCTGGGCTGTGGTCTCACTCGCTACGCACTCGGATGTGACCGGTCGCTTTCCAGCCGGGTTGGGTGGAAAGCCGACCTTTTTCGGTGTAGGGCAGCGGTGTCCAGATTGCTTGGTAGCGCGCTACCACCTCGATGGAACTCATCCGATTTCATGGTCACGCAATCCGGTGCATGTTCCTCGGGAACCTAGGGCGACCTCATGCCAACTTACGAAAAACTGCTGAAACGCCAGAAGGTGTTGGCCCAGTTCGGCGATTTCGCCCTGCAGAGCGAGGATCTCGATGAGATCCTGACCCATGCCTGCCACCTCGTCAGCCAAGCTCTGGAAACCGATT
>CAXTWC010000256.1:0-6761 GCA_964247805.1 uncultured Acetobacteraceae bacterium
ACAATACCGCACCCTGTTTCTGCCGCTACAGGCGGACACCCAGACCGAGTTCGTTTTTTAGGATGTCGCTCTCTGCCTTGAGCTTGGCGACTTCACGCCGCAGCCGATCAATCTCCTGTTGCTCCGGCTTGAGCTGACCCTGTCCAGGGAAGGCCTGCCCAGGACCCGATGTCAGCTCCTTGATCCAGCGTCGCAGGATGCCCTCGCCCACATCCAGGTCCCGGCTGGCCTGAACCACCGAAACACCACGCTCCTTGACCAGCCGGACCGCGTCCAGCTTGAACTCACGACTGAACTGTCGCGCGTCATCTGCATCCTCCAATCTCGTGAAGCACCCTAATCTCGGTGTCCACCAAACCGGCAGCAGCTCAGACGTTACCCGAGGGATCATCCCCCTTCCCAAAACCCAAGACTGCGTGCCCTAGCCGCTTGGCCCTCCCTGGTGGTCGCCGGGGGCGGACGACTTTTTCCAGCATCTGCGGGACACCGCCGGGTTGCTGTTGCGCGAGGGCCATTCGACGATCATGTCGGTCGGCCTGCACATGCAGCTGGCAGGCCACCCCGGGCGGGCGGTCGCGTTGGAACGATTCTTGGATTGGGCACAGGGGCAGCCCGGCCTGTGGCTGTGCCGCCGGATCGACATCGCACGCCACTGGGCCGCTACCCACCCCTAGCAAGGACCATGACCCGCATGTATCGCCTCCTGCTCGCCGCCGCCCTGCTGTTGCCGCTGCCGGCGCTCGCCCAGGGTGACCACCCCGCCGACAAGCCGATCGTCATGGGCTCGGATTTCGGCCTGGCGCCCTGGATGCTGCGCGGCCCCAACGGCCCCGAAGGCTTCGGCGTGGACCTGGCCAACGAGATCGCACGCCGGGTGCACCGGCCCGGCGCGCAGATCGAGGACGTGAACTTCGCCAATTTGTTCGCAGCCCTGTTCGCAAAACGCATCGAGTTCACCATCAACCCGCTGAACATCACCCCGGAGCGCGGCGAGCGCATGCTGTTCACCGAGCCGTTCTTTGCCACCGGCAACGGCTTCCTGATCCGCGCCGCCGACAGCATGAGCGGGTTCGACGACCTGAAGGGCAAGGCGATCGCGGTCAACCGGGGCACCATCTCGGACACCTGGGCCACCGACAACGGCGCCAAATACGGCTTCGAGGTGCAGCGCTACGAGACCTTCCCCGATTCCGTGCAGGCCGTGTTGACCCGGCGTGCGTTCGCCGCGATCAACGAAATCCCCACCACCGTATATGCCGCCAGCCGGAACAAGGCGGTGAAGGTCGGGTTCAAGGACATGAACGGCCGCAATTTCGGGATCGCCTTTCGGCTGGACGACGCCGAGTACCGCGACAAGGTCGAGACTGCGCTGGAGTGCATGAAGACCGACGGCACGCTGCACAAGATGTATGTGAAATGGTATGGCGAGGAGCCCACTCCCGGCACCGCGCTGGACACAGTGTTCCCCGGCTACGGCCCGCCCGGCCTGCCGCATTACGACCCGGCGCCGCACCAGCCCGACTGCGGCTGACCTCCCGCGTCGGACAGCCCGGCTTTGGACCGTCTGCTGGACACCTTCGGCAACTTGGCCGTGCTGCGGGCCACCGGCCTGTCGGTGCTGGACGGTTTGTGGGTCACGATCGGGGTCGCCGGCGCGACGGTGCTGCTGGGGGTAGGCGCGGGCTTCGTGCTGGGCCTGCTGCGCTGCCTGCGCTGGCGGGTGCTGGACGCGCTGATCGTGGTGTGGGTGGACCTGTTCCGCTCGCTGCCGCAGTTGGTGGTCATTATCGTCGCCTATTTCGCGCTCCCGTATGCCGGGCTGTCGCTGTCGCCGTTCGCCGCGACGGTGCTGTCGCTGGCCTGCGTGCTCTCGGCGTTCTCGGCGGAGATCGTGTGGGCGGCGATTGGCGCGGTCCCGGAGGGGCAATGGCACGCCGGGCGATCGCTGGGTCTGCAGGAGCCGCAGATCCTGCGCCGGGTGGTGCTGCCGCAAGCCATCCGGCTGGCCGTGCCGTTATTGACCAACCGGGCGATCGCGGTGGCGAAGGGCACGGCCCTGGGGGCGGCGGTGTCGCTGCCGGAGTTGCTGAGCAACGCGCAGAGTGCGACGGCGCAGGCCGCCAACCCGTCGCCGCTGACCTTGGCGGGTGTGCTGTACTTGCTGTTGTTCCTGCCGCTGGTGGTGGCGAGCCGTTGGCTGGAGCGGGGCCGCGCCCATGGCTGACCTGCTCGAGAATTTCGCCAACTGGGACTCGCTGGTGCAGGTGCATTGGCTGCTGCTGCAAGGCTTGCAGGTGACGGCGCTGCTGTCGCTGGCCGCGTTGCCGCTGGCGCTGGGGGTGGGGCTGCTGGTCGCGATCGGGCACGGTGCGGTGGGGCGCTGGGCGGGCTGGGCCATCCTGGCGGTGATCGACGTGTTCCGCGCCTTCCCGGTGATCGTGCTGCTGATCCTGATTTACTACGGTTTGCCGTTCCTGGGCCTGCGGCTGTCGAACTTCGCCGCTGCGGTGTTGGCCCTGGTGCTCAACAATGCGGCGTACTACGCCGAAATCTTCCGGGCCGGGCTAGAGGCGGTCGCGCGCGGCCAGATGGAAGCGGCCCGGGCGCTTGGCTTGCCGCCGTGGCAGGTGATCCGCTTGGTGGTGCTGCCGCAGGCGCTACGCCGGGTGCGGGCGCCGCTGGCAACAAACTCGTTGGAACTGGTGAAGGAGACGTCCATCGCCGCGATGGTGGCGCTGCCCGAACTGCTGCGCTCCGCCCGGGTGGGACAGGAGCAGACCTACAACCCAACGCCGCTGATGGCCGCCGCGGTGATCTACGCCGCATTGCTGTGGCCCTTCGCCCGCCTCACCGCCCGGCTCGAACGGCGCATGCTGCAGCGCGAGGCTCGCTGAGCGCGTGTTGAAGTCGCCGGGATAAAACTTGGCGCGATGGCTGCCGACCCAAAGCCGGCCGCCATGTCGTGTCGCAAGCTGGCAGATCATTGCGACGAGTTGTAGCGCGTACTGTGCTTCGGCAATGCGAGTATTTTCCGTTGAGCCTGAACTGCGTTCGTTCCAGTGCGCTTATAGATTGAAACCCGCAAGCTATGCCGCTCACAACCCAAGTCGATCATCAACGTGAAGCTTGCCGGATCGATCGAGGCGTGTGCTAGGGCTAACCGACACAAGACCGAGTTGGCCGCGAACGCAAGCATCGCGACAATCGTCAATCCAATTGGTCGCGGCGACGGGAAATCTGACATCTCTTCTACTTGCGTTCCTAGGACCGTTTTTAGAGCGAGAGCGGAGCTTCAAGCAGCACCAGTTTGAGCCCGACCGCGCGCTCGCCGTTAGCCAGAATCACCGAGTCAAAGCCGCCTGGTCCAGCGTCACCGCCGGCAGATCCGCGCGGCCGAGCCGGCGTTCCAGCAGGCGCTGCACCTGGTCCCACAGCGTGGTCAGCGCCAGGTAGTCGACGGCCGCCGCCGCGAAAACCTCGAGCACGTCGAACTTGACCTGCATCGTCATCTCGCTCCGCCGCATCAACTCCTCCATCGAAATCACCGAGGTGACGGAGGTCGCCTTCAGCAGCCCGTTCACCGAATTGCCCAAAGCCGGCAGCACGATGCGCAACACCTGCGGCAACAGCACCTTGCGCAGCACCTGCCAGCGCGTCAGGCCCAGGGCCATGGCGGCGTCGCGCTGGCCGCGGGGAATGGCGAGGAAGCCGCTGCGGATGATTTCCGCCATGTAGGCCGCCTCGTTGGTGATCAACCCCAGGATCACGGACGAGACCACGCCGAAGCGGATCCCGATCTGCGGCAGGCCGGAATAGATCATGACCAACTGTATTAGCAGCGGCGTGCCCCGGAAGAACCAGATGTAGCCGCGCGCCAGGCCCGAGGCGAGCCGGTTGTGCGACGCCCGCAGCGACGCCACCAGCAGCCCCAGCGCCAAACCGCCCACCATGCCCGCAGCCGCCAGCCCGGCCGTCACCAGCGCGCCGCGCAGCAGGAACGGGTTGGCGAGCGCGCCGAGAAAATCCGCGCCGTCGAACCCCTGCAAGTCGCGCTAGCCCGGCCCTGGCCCGCGGATTGCGAAAGTCTTGTCCGGCAACTTGGTCAGGCCGTAGCGGTCGAACAGCGCGTCGTAGAAGCCGTCCGCGCGCATCGCCGTCAGCGCGGCCGCGACCTTTTCCGCGACCTCTCGGTTGCGGAACACCAGGGTCGTGGGCGCACCGCCCAGCCCGGTCGCGGTGATCTTGATGATGCCGCGCTTGACGATTTCCCGCGCCGTCTGGTCGATCAGGATCGCCGTGTCCACCTGCCCGGCGCGCAACGCCGCGATCACGTCGGTGGCGGTGGTGAAGGTGCGGATGTCGATCGGCTTGCCGCCCTTGCCGGTGATGTCCTTGTCGACGCCGCGCAACCAGCGTTCCTGATACGAGTTCACCTCCACTCCGGCGGACCGGCCCGCCAGCGCCTCGGCAGACGCCACGTCCAGGCTTGATCCGGCCGGCACGGTGATGCTGATCGCCTGCTGCGCGTAGGGCACGGTGTAGGCGATCTTGGAGCGCTCGTCGGTCCAGAACATGCCCGTGTCGATGCCGTCGAACCGCGCGGCGGCCAAAGCCGGGAACATCGGCGGGAAGTCCATCCGGATGAACTCCATCGACACGCAGAGCCGCTTCGCCGCCTCCCGCATCAGGTCCACGTTCAGCCCCTGCAACTCGCCGCTGGTGTCGACGAATTGCTGCGGCGGCAGGGTTGGGTTGATCGACATCTGCAGCTTGCCGGCACTGATCAGGTCCGCCGCCGGCACCGTCGGTGTGCAGCCCTGCGCCTGGGCCGTCCGGTCTGCGAGCAACAACGCCGCGGTTAGCATGAGCAGGCGGACTACGCGCATCGGCGGCACCTCGGGTTGGAATCGAGCGAGCGCGACGACGTTGGCCGGTTGCGATCGACGCAAGATCGATGCCAGATTGCGGCTGCAGCAAGCAGGAGGTGGCATGCCCGTAGCGATGGATTGGCGCGCCGAAGCGCAGGGCCGCGGCCTGGGCGTGACCGACCTGGCCGCGCATGTCGGCACGCGGATCGACGGGGTGGACCTAGCCAGCGCACCGGACGCAGCCATGATCGCCCTGTTGCGCGCTGCCTGCGCCGAGCGGGTCGTGTTGTTGTTCCGCGGCCAGGATGCCCTCGACCCGGCGGATTACCTCGCCTTCGCCCGACGCTTCGGTGGCCGGCCGGATCTGCATTCCCAGCGGCATTACTGCCTGCCGGCTCACCACGAGATTTTCGTCGTCGGCAACGCGCAGGAGAACGGTAAGACGGTGGGTGCCTCGCGGGTCGGCCAGAACTGGCATACCGACCACTACCACCTGCCGGAACCGGGGCTGTTCACCTTTCTCCACGCGGTGCAGGTGCCGACGGCCGCCGGCGACACCCGCTATGCCAACGGGATGGCGGCGTTCGACGCGCTGCCGGAGGCGATGCGCGAGCGGATCGACGGGCTGCAGGTGCTGCACAGCCGGGCACGGTTGTTCCGCATGCTGTTTCCGGAAGCCAGCGAGACGGATGCCGAGGCAGAGCGCCGCAAGACGCCGGACGTGGTGCATCCTCTTGTGCGCACCCACCCCGAACTTGAGCGTCGCGGCCTGTTTCTGGGGGGCGAGTGGGGATCGGCCATCCTCGGGCCGGAGCAGGACGAGGCGCAAGTGCTGTTCGACACGCTACTCGGCCATACGATCCAGGACCGTTTCTGCTACCAGCATGCCTGGCAACCCGGTGACGTGCTGATGTCCGACAACCGCTGCAGCCTGCACCGTGCGAGCGAATGGGACGAGGCCACCGAGGTGCGTCGGCTTCACCGCATCATCCTGATCGACGAGCAACGGCCGCACTGACCGGGGGCACGGTGATCGTGCCTAGCGGTGTCACGGCATTGCTTCCGGCGGGCGCGCGTTTCGGCTGCGTGCTTGCCGTTTCAGGATACGGCTACAGCCGACCCATCCGTCGGGCTTTGAGCGAACGGGGTCTGTTGTGGGCGGTCGGCCTGTCGCGCCGCCAGGATCCATCCCGCCGACGTCGAGCTGATTTTGCCCGTCGCAAAGGTAGGAAAGTCCCGCAAGTACCATGTCCCGGATCAGCCTCCGGTGGCTGCCGAAGCCTTGTCGGCCGGAGGGAAGTGGCAACGGGTCAGCTGGCGACGCGGCACAAAGGGTCGGCTGACATGTCTCTTTACCGCCCGCCGTGTCCGCGTGGCGGATGGCCAAAAACGTCGCATGCTCGATAAGCGTGTCCAGTGCATGCCGGGCGACGAAGTCTGGCTTGTCATCGAGGCCCAGCCCCAAGCCCCCAAAAGGAATGCGCTGTATCTAGCGGGGCAAGAAGGTATCGTCTAAATGGCAGCTTGCAGGAAGGCTGGGTCGGCCGGAAGCTGGCACGATTGGCGCAAAGCCGACATCCTAGTGCGCGGGGCTAACCCGCATTATGCCGGTCCGCTGTCTCCGAACCTGCGCCCGACCCGCACTGCAGCTACCCAAGACTAGGATTGCGGTGACGCTTCATCGTGCAGTGCTGGACGGTGCAAACAGTATGTCGAGGTCGCCTTCCGACAGCGCCAACGTCGCCACGGTGTTGGCGCCGAGGATGCCGTCCGCCAGGGCCTGTTTTCGCTGTTTCAGCGTCTCCTTCTTCTCCTCGATCGTGCCCGCGGTGATCAGTCGGTGCACGAACACCGGCTTGTCCTGGCCGATGCGGTGGGCACGGTCGGTGGCCT
>CAXTWC010000257.1:0-2886 GCA_964247805.1 uncultured Acetobacteraceae bacterium
GGCTTCTGCGAGGTCCACGTCAACACCCTGGAAGGGTTCTGGTCGCCCCTACGTTCCTGGCTGCGACCGCACCGGGGCATCTCGCAGGACAAGCTGCCGCTCTACCTCGGCTTCTTCCAATTCGTGCACAACGCCCATCGATGCGGCAAAGCCCTGCTTATCGCTCTCATTGCCGGCCTGGTTGCGTGACCACCCGGCACCACCCCGGAACCCAATAAGAGCCACAGCTTGCACAGATCACGCCAGACTAGGTCTTTGAAGTTGACCCGTCCTCGATCTCCTCGACGCCGGCGATGTCCGCGTCGGGCAGCGGACTCTATTCATACGGATCGGCAACGCCCGGCTACGCGTGCTGACCGATCCCGGCATCGCGCTTCCCCTTGGCCCCTGCCGGGCCTGGATCGACCCCGCTTCTATCCAGGTCTGGCCGGCCGCAAACCCGATCGTGGACCTTGGCCAGGGCTTGGTCGCCAGCCAGCGGGAAGACGCGCAATGAACCGGGTGCCCGATCACCGGCTCAGCATCCGCATCGACCTCGCAGGCGGCGGACGCATCGGTCCGGGCAAGGTGACGCTGCTGGAGGCGATTGCCCAGACAGGCTCCATCCTTTCCTGCGCCTGATCCTCGGCCAGGAAGCACCGACGCGTAAGCAGGTAATGTTGGACGGCAAGCCGATGCCAGCGGAATGCCAGGTGGATCGCGGCGTCGTCTTCCAGCGCTACTCGGTCTTCCCGCACCTCACCACACTCCAAAACGTGATGTTTGGCCTTGAATGCGCTGCCGTTCCCTTCGCCGCTAGGCTGTTTGGTTCGCACCGACGCGCGATGCGAGCGGAAGCCGAGACGATGTTTGAGGCGGTCGGCCTGGAGAACAGCCTCGACGTCCATCCGGCGCAGATGTCGGGCGGTATGCAACAGCGGCTGGCAATTGCCCAGGCGCTGGTCAAGCATCCCTGTATCCTTCTCGACGAGCCGTTCGGGGCGCTTGATCCCGGCATTCACCTGGACATGCACGTGCTCATCACGCAGCTCTGGCGGGAGCACGCGCTCACCATCGTCATGGTCACGCACGACATCAGCGAGGCCTTTAAGCCGCGCACCCGTATGCTGGCCTTCGATAAGCGCCGGCACGATCTCCAATTACCCTACCGGTTCGGTGCGACCGCGACGTACGGCCTGCTGCTCGACCGCAAGACCCTGCCACCGCCGGGCTTCATCGACGCGCTGGCCACACCCGTAATCAAGAAGGAAGTCCCAATGACGAGCATGACAGCGGACCTGCACAGCGCGCGCGCCCATGCGCGGGCTGTGGCTGGCACTCGGGTCGAGGTGATGCCGATCCTTCCCACTGCCCCCGCAGATGCCCCTGTCGGTGCCGTGTGCGAAGAAACGATCGCATCTGGCGGCTACGCATCGCGCCGCACTGCGCGTGGTACGCGGTTGCGTCTAGCAGTATCCAACATCAACTTCTTCATGAACGTGCCAGTTGAGCCGGACGGCACTCTCGGCATCGCCGATAGCATTTCCGCTCCTGGCCTCACGGTCGATCTCCGCGGAGATGCATGTCGGGGTGGTCGTCTCGAACTGCCCGCAGATCAATATCCCTTCGACGGCTCCAATCCAACGCCGCTGCGCATGGTAGTGGTCGCGTGATGTTCTCTAAAGTCCTGATCGCAAACCGCGGCGCGATCGCGTGCCGAATCATCCGCACCTTGAAGGCGATGGACATTCGCTCGATCGCCGTCTTCAGCGATGCCGACGCCGGCTCCCGCCACGTCGCGGAGGCCGACGAAGCCGTCCGCATCGGCCCGGCACCGGCAGCGGAAAGCTACCTGAACATCGAGGCGATCCTGGCTGCCGCCGAAGCGACAGGCACGCAGGCGATCCATCCCGGCTACGGATTCCTTTCCGAGAACACCGCTTTCGCCGAAGCATGTGCCGCTCGCGGCATCGCATTCATCGGCCCCACTCCCGGCAACATCCGCGCCTTCGGCCTGAAGCACACCGCGCGGTCGCTGGCCGCCCAGTATGGCGTGCCGCTGGCACCAGGCACCGATCTGCTGACCGACGAGATGGCGGCGATGGAGGCGGCGGGGCGGATCGGCTACCCGGTCATCCTCAAAGCAACCGCCGGCGGAGGCGGCATTGGCATGGCGGTGTGCGCCGGCGAGGCGGACATCCGCGAGGGCTTCGCCACGGTCGCGCGGCTGGGCGCCGGCAACTTCGGCGATGGCGGCGTCTTCCTCGAACGCTATGTGGCGCGCGCGCGCCACATCGAGGTGCAGGTGTTCGGCGATGGCGCTGGCCATGTGGTGGCGCTTGGCGAACGCGACTGCTCGCTCCAGCGCCGTAACCAGAAGGTGGTTGAGGAGACGCCCGCGCCGCTGCTGCCCGCCGCGACCCGGGACGCGTTGATCAATGCCGCCGTCCGCTTGACCGCTGGCGCGCACTATTGCTCGGCAGGCACGGTCGAGTTCCTCTACGACGCCGAACGGGACGACTTCTTCTTCCTTGAGGTCAACACCCGTCTTCAGGTCGAGCATGGCGTCACCGAGCAGGTGACTGGCATCGACCTGGTCGAATGGATGTTGCGCGGCGCGGCCGGCGATTTCTCCTTCCTCGATGGCTTTCAGGCGAAACCCAACGGCGCGTCGATCCAAGTGCGCCTTTATGCCGAGGATCCGGCCCAGGATTATCGCCCCAGTTCCGGCCGCCTCGTCGGCGTTTCCTGGCCCGACGGGCCGCGGGTCGACAGCTGGATCGATGCCGGCACCGAAGTGTCCGCCTGGTACGATCCGATGCTCGCCAAGCTGATCGTCACGGCGCCGACGCGCGAGGCGGCGGTGGCGGCGATGCAGGTCGCGCTCGACCAAACGGTGATCGCGGG
>CAXTWC010000257.1:2986-6757 GCA_964247805.1 uncultured Acetobacteraceae bacterium
AACGCGCCTGTCCGCCTGTGCCTGACAGGGGCCGACTTCGGCGCGACGCTCGATGGCGTGCCGATCGGCCGCTATACGCCGTTCGACGTGACCGCGGAACAAGTATTGAAGATCGGCCGTGTCGCCGGCTCCGGCATGCGCGGCTACGTCCTTGTTGTCGGTGGCATCGATGCACCACGTTATCTCGGCAGCCGCAGCGCGTTCACCCTGGGTGAGTTCGGCGGCCATGCCGGTCGGGCAGTGATGACGGGCGACACGCTGCATTTCGCCGGAGCGCCGACGCAGGCGGGAACCGCGCCACTTGCGTCGGCGGATCGGCCCGCGATCACGCGCGAGTGGACACTGCGCGTGCTTTACGGCCCACACGGCGCGCCCGACTTCTTCACGCCCGCCGACATCACCATGCTCCGGAACACGCAGTGGAAGGTGCACTACAACTCCAACCGCACCGGCGTCCGCCTGGTCGGCCCCAAGCCGCAATGGGCGCGCATGGATGGCGGAGAAGCGGGACTGCATCCCTCGAACATCCACGACAATGCTTATGCGATTGGTGCGATCGACTTCACCGGCGATATGCCGATCATCCTGGGGCCGGACGGCCCGTCGCTGGGTGGCTTCGTCTGCCCGTTCGTGGTCGCGCAGGCGGACCTGTGGAAGGTGGGCCAGCTCGCCCCGGGGGACGGAGTGCGCTTCGCAGTCATAGACAACGGCGCTGCCACTGCCGCTGAACAGGCGCAGGACCTGCTCATCCGCACGCTCGCCAGTCCGGCGCGGCAGGCAAGGCCGGAGTGGGGCGAAGAACTAGGCTCGCCGATCCTGCACACCATGGCCGGCGAGGGGCCTCGCCCGTCCGTGACCTACCGGCAGCAAGGCGACCGCAACTTGCTGGTGGAATACGGCCCCATGGTCCTCGACCTCGAGCTGCGCCTGCGTATCCACGCGCTGATGCTCGAGATCGGGCGTCTCGGCTTGCCCGGTATCATCGACGTGACACCGGGCATTCGCTCGCTGCAGGTCCATTATGACAGCCGGAAGCTGCCGCAGGCGGCGCTGATCGCGGCGCTCGCCATGGCCGAGGACCGGCTGGGCGGCCTCGACGCCTTCGAGATCTCGTCGCGTGTCATCCACCTGCCGCTGTCCTGGCAGGACCCGGCGATTTATCAGACCATCGAGAAGTACATGGCCTCGGTCCGCGACGATGCACCGTGGTGCCCGGACAACATCGAGTTCATCCGCCGCATTAACGGCCTCGACAGCATCGAGGACGTGAGACGCATCGTCTTCGACGCCGAGTATCTCGTCATGGGGTTGGGCGACGTTTATCTCGGGGCGCCGGTGGCAATGCCGATCGATCCGCGGCACCGCTTGGTGACCACCAAGTACAATCCTGCGCGGACATGGACTCCGCCCAACGTGGTCGGCATCGGCGGTGCCTACATGTGCATCTACGGCATGGAGGGACCGGGCGGCTACCAGCTGTTCGGCCGCACCATCCAGGTGTGGAACGCTTGGCGCCAGACCGAAGCGTTTCGCGACGGCAAGCCTTGGCTGCTGCGCTTCTTCGACCGGGTTCGCTTCTTCCCGGTCAGCCATGAGGAGCTGACCAACTGGCGCCGCGACTTCCCCCTGGGCCGCCGCCCGATTCGAATTGAGGAGGAGACATTCCGCCTGTCAGAGTATCGTGCCTTCCTTGCAAAGAATGCCGACAGCATCGCCGCTTTCCAGACCAGACGAGAGGCCGCCTTTGCCGACGAGCGAGCCGAGTGGGAGCGCAACGGCGAATTTGACCGGGTCACTGCACTTACCGAGGATGCCGGCAACGCTGCCGACGTGGCCGAGGTTGACCTACCTGACGGTTGCGAACTGGTGGAGGCGCCGTTCGGCGGTAGCGTATGGAAGCTGCTCGTCGCCGAAGGTGCGGCTGTTAAGGCAGGCGATTTCATTGCGGTCATCGAGGCGATGAAGATGGAGTCGCGGATTTTGGCCCCGATGAGCGGCATCGTGCGCCGGATCTACGTGCAGGAAGGACAGTTGGTCACGCCGGGTGGCGCCATGCTGGCGGTGAAGGTGGCTTGATAGAGCAATCCGCCAGCCGCAGCGCCGGCGTTCCGTGGCCGCGGGGCGTGGTTCAGAGTCCGTCCTTTTTGGGTCACAAGGCGTGCGGAAACCGCCGGCCTGCGGGGGCCGGATTTTGTTGGGAAGGGTGTCCTGTGCGGGAGGCGACCAGCCGCCCCGGGTCAAGCTCGCTGAGGCTGAAGCGGTCCGAGGCCCAATAGGATGAGCCAATGCGGATGGCCTTGGCCGGTTGTCAGCTCCCGCGGGCTCTTGCTCTGGCGCTCGGCATGCCGGCTGCGCAGGAAGCGGCGGTGGTTCAGGAAGAAGCGCAGCAGATCGAGATACGAACCGCCGAGGTGGCGGCGCAGGGTGAAGTAGCTGCGCAGCCGCGAGTTGAGGTTCTCGACGAGCGAGCTGCTGCGCGGTGTCTGCGCCATGGCCCGGCTCACGGCGGCGAAGAGCACGTGGAACTTGCCCCCGATCTACGCCCGCAGCCGGTTCCACCCCTGCCAGTATGCGGGCGAGGTGGTGGACAAGCGGTGCAGCATGCACGCCTCGCGCACGAGCGGTTCGGCGATGGCGTGAATGTGCGCGATGGCGGCCAGCTTGCCATCGAGCACGCCGGCAAAGGCGAGCAAGGCGTCGCGCTGGCTCTGCAGTGCGACTCGCACCGGGCGGCGCGGAACCTGTCAACGACTTTGAGACATGTTTCCGTTTGGTTTAGGCTTGTTGGGTTGGCTTGGGTTTAGGGTGGGTTGATCCAGGCGGCGGGTGGGTTTGTGGGTCGGTGCGGGCGGCTGCTTGACGAAGCGCTCGGGATGTTCGGCGAAGGCGCGGTCGAGGGTGGCCTGTCGGGCGGCATGGACGGCGTTGGCCTGTCCATAATGGACCTGGTCTGGGGTCATCAGGCCCAGGCTGGCGTGGTGGTGGTCCTGGTTATACCAGGCAAAAAACGCCCGGCAGAACCCTTTGGCGTCTTCGATGCAGCCGAAGCGGCGTGGAAACGTCGGCTGGTATTTGAGGGTCTTGAAGTGGCTTTCCGAGAATGGGGTGTCGTTGGAGGTGTGCGGTCGGCTGTGCGACTGGGTGAGGCCGAGATCGGCGAGCAGGAACGCGGTGGCCTTGGCCTTCATCGGCCCGCCGCGGTCGGCGTGCAGGGTGAGCTGGCAGGCGGCACCTGGTGTTTGGTGATGGTGTCGTCGAACAGGGCGGTGAACAGCGAGGCACGTTCAGCGTCGGCGACGCGCCAGCCGACGACGCGGCGGCTGAAGATGTGGAGGATGACGTAGAGATAGAAGTAGGACCACTTGGCCGGGCCCATGAGCTTAGTGACGTCCCACGACCAGACCTGGTTGGGCGCTTCGGCCAGCAGTTCGGGCTTGGCATAGGCGGGGTGGCGCAGCTGCTGGCGGCGGGCACGGACCTCGCTGTTGGCGGTGAGGATGCGATACATGGTCGTGATTGAGCAGCAATAGGCGCCCTCGTCGAGCAGGGTGGCGTAGCCCTCGGCCGGGGCGAGGTCGGCAATGTCGAAACGCAGGCTGGTGGCCGCCAGGTTTTCGGCGCTGTCGCCAAAGCCGATACCGACATCCAAGCACTGATCCGCCGCAGTCTCGACGCTGTCGGGAGAACCAAGGACACGGCGCTGACCGCCTTCACCGACGGCTGCCCTGGCCTCCGGCGTATTTTGGTCGACGCCGGTGTCACCACGCCGCC
>CAXTWC010000258.1:0-6716 GCA_964247805.1 uncultured Acetobacteraceae bacterium
CAGACTTGCAGGGAGGCGGATGCAGGTCAACTTGCGATAACCGCCATTCTCGCAAATGGACCAACTTACCGCAAGGTAGGTTTCTACGGCGCCCGGTCAGGACGTGGCAGCCGCTGCCTGGAAAGCGGAGCCCCGAACCACGCGAAGGGGCCAGCCGCGCTATTCGGGGCTGGCCATCGCCGCAGCGCTGACCATACTGGGCCCGTCAGCGCGCGTCCGCCGATCATTCAACAAGGTCGGCTTAATTCTGTCCACGCCTAGGCGCACTCGAAATGGCGGTGCAGCATCGGATGCGTCACCAACCGTGTAATATATAATCTACCGTCGCCACATCCCGGCCGGAACAGCTTGAGCGTGGAAAGGGTGAACCCGGCAAGGCGCTGTCATAATAGACAGGTACATGCGAACCAAGCCCTCAGCCGCTGCTGCCCAAGAGAAATGCCGCTCGACAACGTCCATTGCTCGCATTGCCATTTTCCTCGCCTGCTCCGGGCGGCTCAGAAGAGTATCAAGGCCCTCGATCACCGCCCCGGCTTCGGTAGGCACGATCACTGCCGCGTCATCCTTGGCAAATACCGGTGCGATGTTGACTTGGTCAGAAATCAGCAATGGCACACCTGCGGCGGCGGCTTCCGCGACCGCGATGCCAAAGTTCTCCGTCATCGATGGCAGGATGAAGACGGCGGCTCCCGCAAATACCAATCGTTTGGCGTCCCCGACCAGTAGTCCTGTGAACGTGGTCCGACTCGATAATCCTTCTTGTTGCACCATCCTTCGGCACTCTGCCTCCATCCCGTCGTCAGAGCCGGCGACCATCAAGTGCACGTCGTGGCCTCGTCTCACGGCCGCTGCGACACCTTGGACGACGAGATCGAGCCGCTTCTTACGGTGCAGCCGACCGAAATAGAGGACGACCTTGCGCCCCCTGGCCTGAGGGTATTGCTGGTCGAACGTGGAGCGGGGCGGTAGGCCCCGATACGCTATCAGGCTAACACCCAGCGGCACCACGGTGCAGGACGGATTGCCGACGTAGGGCGCAGCATCAATCGCCTCCTGCTCGGTCGTATAGTGCACCATTGAAGCCTGTCGAAGCAGCCGCGTCTGGAACAGCATCTCTATCAGTCGCTCCCGAACTTGCCGAAGCGAGGATGAATAGGCGTTGAGAATGCCGCATGGCCGTATTATCAGCGGGACCCGGTAACGCCGGCACAGTCGCCAGGCGGCCCAGAGGTGCGAACCGTATAGCACGTGGGCGTGCACAATGTCGGCATCGGCTATGGCTCGGGTGAGCGCGCCTTGCAAACCTCCTGCGAGGCCAAACGCCGAGCTCGATTTGCCGGGGACCAGGTGGACGTCCACACCGAGATGACGAATGGACATCGGGAGCGATCCGGCTGCTGGGAACCAGGCCGGCCTGCGTCCGCCAAACGCGTAGATCGAAACCTGGTGGCCCAGGCCGGCGACGGCAGCCGCCATTTCGATGCAGGCCTGGGCCGGACCGCCGGCCTGCTCGTTCAGGTCGTCGATGACATGGATGATCCGCATAGTTGTCTCCCTAGATCCGGTTTAAAAGATAACGCTTATGAATACCGCGACGAGTGCGCCGAAGGCGGTGACGAACAGCAGTGTCCGGCCGAACACCAGTTGCCGAAGCGGGACGCCGAAGCTGCTCGCCACAACAGTCAGGGTGCCAGATGTGACAGAGAGCATGGAGCTACATGACCAGGCATAGAGGGCTAGAAGGAGACGTCCGAGTACAGGCTGCTCGGCCATGGGAACCGACGATGCGGCGATGACCAGCCCGGCGCACACCATCGCTGGGACACCCAGCAGTCCAAGCACGATGGTCAGTAGTCCTAAGAGCGCTGGGATGCAGGCCCCGGCCTGCAGCGACATCACACTCTGCGCGACCGTCAGAAAGACGCCGGTGTCAGTCATTGCCCGCGCGAGGGCGAATCCCACAGCAAAGACCGTAAGGTCCTTGAGCGCGCCGCCACAGTCCGGCAACGCCTTAACTGCATCACTCACTGGGCCGCCCGAGAATATGCGGCCGTGACCGCTCTGCAACCCCAGCAGAAGCACAATGAACGGCGTCACAAGCGGAACCACCTGCGTCACGCGCAAGGGCATTACGAGCACCGCGATCAACGTCATGGCAACCGCCAGCCCGAGCGGGACGAAAAGGGGGCGCACCACGGCCAAGGTATGCCTCAGTACGCCGATATCCAGGCGCCCATGTAGAACCAAGGCGATCAACAGCCCGCACAGCGCGACCACAAACATCAGCGCCGTCGATCCTGGCCCGGCAGCGACACCCAAGCTGGCTGTGGTAAAGGCCATGCCTACGCTGAACGGCGACCAGAGGAACGCGAGACCGCCGCCACACAGCGCGGCCGCGGCGAGCCTCGCTCTCAGCCGATCGTCCCGCTCCGTGACCAGCGGTGAAACCAAAGGGAATACACCGACCAGGAAAACTGCGCTCAAGGCGAAGCTGAGTAGAAGGACCGCCGACCGTTTGCCCGAAGCGGGCAAGGTATCGAACCGGGCCCGAGTCAGCGCACCACGTGCCCCGCCTGTCAGGGCCGCGCGGAGAACGCTGATCGAGACCAGAAAGCCCGCGAGCGGCGCCGCGAAGTCAAGCCCGGCGAGGAGCGGCGCGAGGCGGTCAGTGGCCAGTGTCAACGCACAGAGCAGCGCTGCACAGCCCAACAGCGGCAAGCGGAGTGCTTTGCTGATATCGGGCAAGGTCACCGCCATCGCTGCGGCCACCTCGCCCTCTGCCACCCAGGGGGGTAGCGGGACGATAAGCGCGACGAGGCAGGTAGCCCAAAGTGCCCCGCCGGCAAGGGTTGTTATAGGCCGACGCAGTGAGAGTGTCGCAAGTTGCGAAGCGGACCCTAGAGTCGGTTGCGGTGTCATGGGATTTTCTCCTTGATCGAGATCAGCGCTGCCAGAAGGGCTTGGCTGCCTCATGCCCCACGTCCATGCCGCTGGCGCTCAGTTCGCGGATGACGGATTGCGGCGCCCTGAACAGGGCCGAGCGTTCGTGGCTCCGCGTGCGCCAAACCCGAAACAACTCGAGAAGCAATCGTAGGGCGATGGCTATCCGGAGCTGCGCCGGTCGGGCTTGCGGGCCTTGCATCGCAACGGCAAGCCGCGTCGGGTTGAGATGGGTCATGGCTGATTCCGGTTTGGGAATGCGTCAACTCAATCGGTCCGCCGCAGCGAACTTCGAGCGCCGGCTTGCTCAGAGCGGTGGCAAGTCGGACGGCGGCGGCAACGTCACCCCGATGACGTAGAGGTCTCGCCGCTCGGAGTGGCTGGCCGATCGGAGGCAGAGCGTCTCAGTGTACTCCTCATGCCAGCGCCGGACTTCCCGTGCTGGCCAAACGACAGCTTTCCAGAGTTGCCAGGCGCCGCCGGTCAGTGCCGACCGGCGCTGAATACGGACTGCGTAGGACCTGCCTGCTGAAGTTATCGTGCCAGTAGCAGCGTCTTTGACAGCTGCTGGGAGCGGTGCCGTCTTGGACAACCGCGCCACGAGGTCGAAAGCCCGTCGACGGTCCGGATCGATCGCGTCCCCGTTGTCACCAATGGTCTTCGCTACTGTCTTCACACCGTCGACATCTACGTCGATGGAAGACACATCGGTATCATGCTGTTCAGCCATGCCAACCTCCCCAGCTTGTGCGCTGCGGCGAATTGGATCCAAAGCAACCGGGTTCGCATCACCAAATCTGATGACCCGGCAGACTCAGCCGATGGATTTGTCCTGGCGCGACAGGATTAACCGAGGCTTTGACGACCGGGGACTTCCTGACAGGCGGCTACACCTATCATTCCGACGGATAGCACTCAGCGTGACCTGACCCCCTACTAAGCCCAGCATCATGGAGGCTCCAGACGGCTCCAGCAGGACCGTATGCGCGAAGACTGGGGTGCCTCGATGCGGGTTCGTGAGTCCGCGCTGATCCATTGCGTATCCCGCTAAGGTAGCTTCCCGTTCGGTCGGCTCCGGCCGGTAGCCTGCCGGGTTTCATCAGAGCGGATGATACTGGACATCTCGCGGCAAGTTCATTTCTTGAGCGCACCGGGTTGGCTAGTTTTAAAGTCCCGCAGCCGTAACTGGGGTGAAGGACTTGGACCATTGCGCCGAGTTGATCGACAGCATCTATGAATGCGCGCTGTTGCCGGAGCTGTGGCCTGGCGTGCTCGACCGCTTGTCCGGGCTCGCCGGCGCGCGGGGCGGCCTGCTGTTCGCAGTCAACCGCCAAGTTTCCAACTGGACGTGCTCGGAGGCGTCGCGGGACAACATGACGCGTTTCGCAAACAGCGACCTCGTGGTCCGCTCGCCGCGTCTCGCGAAGATTCTCGGGCTCAATTACGCCGGCTTCGCCCGTGACAGTGATCACTACACGCCCGAGGAAATGGCGCAGGATCCGATCTACCGGGAACTCCTCTGGCCAAGTGGGCTGGGCTTCGGCGCAGCGACTGCGATGAAGGCGCCTACCGGCGATGTCGTGATCCTGTCTTTGGAGCGGGAACGGGCTCGGGGACCCATCGAGCTTGACGCCATTTCTGCCCTGGACGCGCTTCGGCCACATATCGCCCGTAGCGCCCTGCTCTCGGCCCGGCTGCAGCTTGAGCGCGCTCGCGTTGCCGCCGAAACGCTGGCGCTGCTCGGCCTGCCTGCGTTGGTTCTCGACCGACAAGGACGGGTCGTCGCAGCGAACGCGGCCGCCGAGGGGGTCGGCGGCTACCTTCGATGGGGCGCCAACGACCGGGTATCGTTCAAGGACGCCGCTGCCGATGTCCTATTCCGGCATGCCATTCTCAGCCTCGACGAGGTCGTGGCAGTGCGGTCCTTCGCAACTAGGCAGACCGAGGCGCAACCTGGGATGATCGCCCACGTCGTGCCGATCCGCGGCACGGCGCGCGACCTGTTTGTGCGGTGTGCGGCTATTCTGGTGCTGATGCCGGTAACGATGCCGCAGGCCCCGCCCGTGGAGCTCGTGCAATCCTTGTTTGACCTATCTCCGGCCGAGGCCCGCGTGGCGCGAGGCCTTGTATCGGGCGAGACGGTCGACGAGATCGCGGTCAAGGACAAGGTGTCGCCGAACACGGTCCGAAGCCAGGTGCGCGGTATACTCGATAAGACCGGTTGCAGGCGTCAGGCCGACATGATGGCACTGCTAAGTGGGATCACACGACCGCAACCATGAAGTGCCAGCTGTCCGTAGGTTGTCGCTCAAGAGCAAAATTTCCGCATTCGCCGCCGCATGTCCCCGAAGCCGAGTTGTTCCGTGGCGTCGCACGCAGTCTGCAACCGGCCGGGCCATGACAACCGGGGCTGTCGCCCCAGTTCCACCCCGCTCCACCAACCCCAGCGCCTGCCACCTCCGAGCCGAATTCGCGCCAGTTTGGCGTCTCGGTCAGCCGCGCCCAACGATCCGAGACCTCACCGAGCTTCAATGCGCTGAATAGGATGGGCTAGTCGATGAGCCTAACTCTTCCCGAACGTGCGCAAACTTCTGGGGGTCCACCAACCCTCGATACGCCATCATGGCGCGCAACTCGGCCAAGCCACAGCGTGGGACGCGGGAGGTGGTATTAAGCCGCATTAACCCTCGGTCCAGCATACTCTTGGCGGCCGTGACGCAATTCAGACTGGCATCGTCAGATTTGATGATGCGGCTGCCCGCAAACCCCCAGAAACTGTCCTCCTAAGGCACCGGGCTCTCGGTCCAAATGCCGTGGTTCGAAAAGAGGCCACTATGGACAACAGTCACTATCCCATTCTTACAGGCTATTCGCTCCCGCTGAGCCATAGATCACTTGCACAGCTAAGCACCGTTGAAGGTCAAGGTCACCCGCCGCTTTTAACATCATGGGTGACACGGGTCCTTGCTACGCTCCGGGAACGCCGGGAGACGAGGCTCGCCTTGGCTAGGTTGACGCCCGGTGTCTATCAAGAGTTGAGGGCACGTGGTCTGGACATCGAGGCTGAAGTTCGCAAGCCGCTATGGCGGGCGTAGCGTATGCATCCCCGGATAAAGTCGTTTCATCCTCCGACCTCGTCCGGGTCTGACGGTGGCGAGTTTAGGGACGTTTCCGCTGCTCATTTCGTCTCACTGAAGGCCGATGTCGCAGAAATTGACCCTTGGACGATACTATCCGATGCGAGGAGAACGCGGACAGATAGTCGCGCGATGGTGCATCTCCCTTTTGCCAAGACAGAAGATTCGGTCTGTTACCTTGCTTCTGCAAACCTACGAAATAGCTCGTAAGCCGATACAGTCGTTTAAATCTCTTTTGGGATCGACGACCTTCGGTCCCACGCACGATGAACCGATCTCCTCTAAGTTGGATGAATGACTGGAGCGTCCCAAAAAACGGTTGCCGCTCTCAAGGCAGGTGTCTGGTGTGTCGCTTTACTGCTGGTTGTGACTGTGACGTGGATAAGTTTCATGCACTGTTACCATAGCTATGACTAACTCAATCATGCTGCTTCATCCTTCAAAGCGCAGGTAAGTCATTATTCTATCTTCGGCTTAAAACTCACTGGCTCATCAGCCGGCATATTCGAGCGATTTCGACAAGAAGACTGGGGATAGAACGATGGTCAAAAGCCGCTGGATCATACTCATGCTACTGATTGGCGCTAGCCGCGATAATTCACCACCGCGTTCAGGGGGCTGCTACCCTGCGAGAGTCTC
>CAXTWC010000259.1:0-6695 GCA_964247805.1 uncultured Acetobacteraceae bacterium
AGCTGCTGAAGCGGCAGTGCCGGGCGCCTCGTGTCATGGTGGTCAACAAGCTGCCGAGCTACGGGGTGGCCAAGCGCGTGGTGATGCCCTCGGTCGAGCACCGAAAGCACAAGCGGCTGAACAACTGGGCGGAGACCTCACACCAGCCGACGCTACGACGAGAACGGCAGGTGAAGCGGTTCAAGTTAGCCGGGCAGGCGCAACGCCTCCTTTCCGCCCATGACGGGATCAACAACCTCTTTCTACTCCGCCGTCACCGAGTGCACGCCGCCCAGTATCGACTTGCCCGGACCCAAGCCTTTCAGGTTTGAGCCGAGGTCACCGGCGTCGCCGCTGCGGCGTAACCACGAGTACGCCGTCCTTGCCGCGCACCATCGCGACCTCAATCCAACAAGTTGACGGTGCCGTCCGCACTTACCCGCGCATCCTGGCCAACCGGCTGGCCTGCTGTGGTCGTACGCCGAAGCCATGATCACCTCCTGTTTGCTGGTGGTTCTATCAAGTCAAGCGGGTCCATCCAGCACTGATGCTCAACGAACCGCTCAACCGCCATATCGATAAAAGCACGAGCCGTTGCTGCCAAAAAGCGCCGATGTGGATAGATTGCGTTGATTGCAAACCCGACCGGACGATAATCGGGTAAGAGCGAGACCAATGTGCCGGCTCTAAGTTCCTCTTCCACGATAAAGGGAGCGGCAAGGGCAATGCCGCCACCGCTGAGAAGGACGGTGCGGAAGACGTCAGCGCCGCTCGTGATCAGGTTACCCGACACGCGCACGGCAGTCGGCTTTCCGTCTCGGTCGGTGAAATGCCATTCATCACCGAATGGGTAATACGCATATCGCAGGCAATTATGGAGAGCGAGATCGGCGAGCCGCGCCGGTGCCGGATGGTCGTCGAGGTATTGCGGCGTGCAGCACAGAGTATGGCGCCACTCGGCCAACTGCCGCACGATCAGGCTTGAGTCCGGCGGCACGACCGCACGGATGGCAAGATCGAACCCTTCTTCGACAAGATCCGGCATCCGATCACCTGTCCGCAGATCGACTGTTGCCTCGTGATAGTTCGCCAAAAACCGCGCGACGACCGGTGCGATGAAGCGGGCGATATTCGTGTCGCAGTAAATCCTCAAACGTCCGCGTGGCGTCGTCTGCAAGGCGCTCGCGATCCGATCGGCGTCGTCGACCTCAACCAGGATCTGCGTGCAGCGTTCGTAATATTCGCGCCCGATCTCGGTCAGGCTCACTCTGCGCGTGGTGCGATTCAGAAGACGCGCGCCAAGGCTCTCCTCCAGAGTCTTCACATGCTGGCTGGCCATGCTTGGCGACATGTTCAGCCGCGCAGCAGCGCCAGCGAAGCTACCGATTTCCGCAATCTTGGTGAAGACCCGCATGTTGTCGAGACGGTCCATTGGCTGTCCGAATGTGAAGCAGTGATGGATAGTATCTGCGATAGAATCGACATTATCATATAATGAAGCACCCTCCATATCCCAAACCTGACCCAGGATGGGATGTCGTGCCGGATGATTTCCGACGCCCTGGGCGGCTGGAGGTGCGATTATGGACGTCAGCGAATCTGCTATGATGGACGGCTCGAAGCTCGTTGACTATGCTGGGCCGATCGACCAAGCCGCGAGCCGGACCGTGCGCGGCCGGTGGTCGCTGAAGCAGGTGTTGCTCGCCACCGGGGCGGTGCTGTTGATCGGGGCGGCCGCCGGCTACGGCAACTACTACTGGAGGACGGGCCAGTTCTTGATCTCGACCGATGACGCTTACGTTGAGGCGCATTCGATCCTGATCAGTCCCAAGATTTCAGGTTACCTTTCCGAGGCGCCCGTCGACGACAATCAGCCGGTGAAGGCGGGCGAAGTGCTCGCGCGCGTTGATCCGCGCGATTACCAGACCGCGCTCGACCAGGCCCACGCGAATGTTGCCGCCGCACGGGCGGCCATCGACACACTCAATCAACAGATCGATCAGCAAGCGCTCGTCATCGAGCAGGGCCGCCATCAGGTTGTGTCGGATCAAGCCGCGCTTGTCTTTTCGCAGCAGGATTTTCAACGCTACACGCAATTGGCCAAGGACGGTTTCGCCCCAGTGCAACGGTCCCAACAGGCACAAGCCGACATTCGTGAAAAGGACGCCATGCTGCAACACGACATCGCGGTGGTCTCTGCCGCCGAGAGGCAGACTGGCATCTTCAAAGCACAGGTCGTTCAGGCCACTGCAACGCTCGCTCAACAGCAGGCAATGGAGCACCAAGCCGAACTCAACCTCAGCTACACGATTATCACGGCGCCGGCCGACGGGAACCTCGGCGTTCGCACGTTGCGGGTCGGACAATACGTGCAGGCGGGCACGCAGTTGATGGCGGTGGTACCGTTGCAGGCGGTGTACATCGTCGCGAACTACAAGGAAACTCAACTGACGAATGTGCGGACCGGCCAACCAGTCACGATTGGCGTCGACACTTATCCGAGCGCCAAGGTGACCGGCCGTATCGACAGCTTGGCCCCGGCAAGCGGCCAGGAGTTTGCGCTGTTGCCGCCCGACAATGCAACCGGCAACTTCACCAAGATCGTCCAACGCATTTCCGTCAAGATCGTCATCGATGCGAATGATCCGCTGGCCAATCTGCTGCGCCCGGGCATGTCGGTTGAACCGACAATCGATACGAAGCCGGCCGGTTCAGCTCAGACCCTCGGAAGTGCGCCATGAGCCCCAATCGCACAGACGAAGCGCCGATCTTGCTGACGACCTGGATCGCCGTCGGTGGATCTTTACTGGGCGCTTTCATGGCGGTTCTGGATATCCAAATTGCCAACTCCTCGCTGCCGTATATCGAAGGCGGCATCGGCACCGGTGGCGTCTACGGGACATGGATCTCGACCGCTTATCTAATTGGTGAAATCATCACTATCCCGCTGACAAGTTTCTTGAGCCAAGTCTTCTCGCTGCGGCGATATTTGCTCGCCAACGTTGCACTATTTTTGCTGTTTTCCGCCTTGTGCGGGCAGGCCCACAGCCTGAGTGAGATGATCGTGTTCCGGGCGCTGCAAGGCTTTACCGGCGGAGTCATGATTCCGCTCGCGTTTACCATTATAATGACAATGCTCCCGCGCTCAAAGCACTCGATCGGTCTGGCGGGTTTTGCAATAACGGCGACCTTTGCGCCCGCGATCGGCCCGACGATCGGCGGCTATTTCACCGACAATTATGGCTGGCCTTATATATTCTACATCAACCTCGTCCCTGGTGCGGTGATGTTAGCTGCGCTGTGGTATGGCCTGCCAAGATCGGCGATGAAACTTGGATTGCTGCGCCAGGGCGACTGGATTGGCATCGCACTTATGGCGGTCGGGCTTGCCGCGCTACAGGCAGTGCTCGACGACGGCAACGTCTTTGACTGGTTCGGCTCCCGACTCATTGTTGACCTGAGCCTCGTTTCGGCCGCGGCCCTCGGCAGTTTTGTCGTTCTCGAGCTGATCACGCCTGCACCGCTGGTCAATTTGCGCCTTTTCAGACGGCGGAACTTCGGCCTCGGCACTGCAGGCAATTTCCTGCTCGGTTTCGCCCTCTACGGTTCGGTCTATCTGCTCCCAGAATATCTCACGGCGACCCAGCATTTCGACTCAGAGCAGATCGGAGAGGTCATGGCTTGGGTCGGGCTGCCGCAGCTGGTGTTGATCCCGCTAGTGCCATTGCTGATGAAGCGAATCGATGCGCGCTTACTGGTCGGGTTTGGCCTGGTCGTCTTTGCCGTCAGTTGCTTCATGAATACCGAGATGGACCAGAACTACGCCGGGCCACAGCTGTTTTGGCCGAACATCGTGCGTGCAATTGGTCAGGCGACGGTAATGACCCCGCTTTCGGCGATCGCGATGCTTGGGATCACGCCCCAGGAGGCGGGTGGTGCGTCAAGTCTTTTCAACATGATGCGTAATCTTGGTGGGGCGATCGGCACCGCGGCGATCGGGACGTTCTTCACCAAACGCGAGCAGTTCCACTCCGCTATCATCAACCCGCACGTCTCGCTGCTCGAACCGGCGACGCGGGGCAGGCTGGACGATTTGCAGCAGTATTTCATGTTGCACGGCGTCCCCGATCCTGAGGTTGCGATGCACCGCGCCATCATCGCCGTTGGTAACACGATCCGCGCTCAGGCGACGATCATGGGCTACGCAGACTGCTTTGCATTACTCGGCGCCGTGCTGCTAGTCGCGGCTGCACTTGTTGCGTTGCTCAAAAAAGGGGCCGCTTCCGGCGCTGGCGCCCATTAGTCCCAGGCGCATGGAGGGTGACCTTGTTGCACAGGCCAGGCCGCGTTGGTTGGGGTAGGATGTGGTGGGGGCCGTTCTCCGTCACTGGCCGGGGTGGGTTGTCGTGCCGTTTAAAGCCAATGCTGAGCGCCGCCACCATATTCCTAAGCTCGACTTTGGCCATTTCAGGCTGGGTAGCAAGCGGCTTCGGTAGGGCTGTCGAGGAGTGAGCGCGGGATTGTTGCCATGTTCTGGGCGTTCGGCGACGTTGAGAAAGCCTGTGCGATCCAGAGCTGGCGGCGAACCGAGGGAAGCTACGGCTTCTTCAAGGTCATGAGCCGCAAGCCGGTCGCTCGGCCACAGTTTGATGAGCCGTTCGGCATCCGCACCGCCTTCACCAAGCGCTTTCCCCTCGGCCAGTTCTCGCAGACGGTTGCGCAGGCCGCCGTGGAGGCGAGACCGTTCGTCAAGAACCCGGACGAGCTTGCCGAGGTCAACGTCAACGTGTCGCGAGCAGCGATCAAGATCATGGCCGACGGACCGGACAAATGGCGACCGCAAACCCACGAGACCGCCGACCACAGCATCCCGTGTTCGGCGGGCCTCGCGCTCCTACGGCAGGATCGACCCGGACTTTTATGAGGACCCATATCTACACGATCCGCGTCTGCTCGACCTCGTCAGCCGCATCAAGGTCCTGCCCTTGGCCGAGGCCGACAAGCCCGAGTTTGCCAACTTGTGCATCCTGGAACTCGTCCTGAAGTCTGGCGAGCGCAGGACGGTGCGCGTGGAGAACCATCGCGGGCATTTCAAGAACCCCATGATCGACGGAGAGATGGAAGAGAAGTTCCGTCTCTCGGCGCAGAAGCACATGCGGCCCAAGCTCATCGACAACCTCGTCCACGCTTTGTGGAACCTTGAGGACCAGCTCCAGGTGTCGGCCCTGATCAACATGACGCTGCTGCAAGGCTAGACATGAGCGGGGGCGGGAGGCGGGGCGTTGAAAGGCTCCGCATGCCTCTCGGGAAGAAGCGGTTGACACCCGCGTGGCGCTTGTCTGCATTTGCCGGCCAG
The DNA here is from genome assembly GCA_964247805.1 of uncultured Acetobacteraceae bacterium. Classification (GTDB taxonomy): domain Bacteria; phylum Pseudomonadota; class Alphaproteobacteria; order Acetobacterales; family Acetobacteraceae; genus LMUY01. The sequence continues at coordinate 5,336 of CAXTWC010000259.1, forward strand.
GTGCATGACTGGGACACTCGGGCACGGGACCATTCTCGACCGCCCGCGCCAGGGTCAACCGCTGCTCAGGCGTTAGCAGCATCTGGCTGGAGCCAAGTGCCTTCCTGGCATTTGGCAGCTAATTGGAACGGAGAAAGCGGACATGGACATCAAGCTGGACGGCCGCGCAGCCGTGGTCACGGGCGGCAGCAAGGGTCTCGGTTTGGCGATCGCGATCCGGCTGGCAGCCAGCGGTGCGGATGTTGCGATGCTGGCACGTCGGCCGGACGTGCTCGAAGCGGCGGCGGTGGAGGTCAGCAGGACGGCGCGCGGCCGGGTGATGGCCGTGGCGTGCGATGTGTCCGATGCCGGGCAGGTCACGCGTGCCTACGGCGAGGTCATGGCAGGGCTGGGCCGGGTCGACATCCTGGTGAACAACGCCGGCACCTCCCAGACCGGCGCGTTCCCGACCATCACCGACGAGGTGTGGCAGGCCGACCTGGACCTCAAGCTGTTCGCGGCCATCCGCCTGGCCCGGCTGGCCTGGCCGCAAATGGCAGAGCGGCGCTGGGGGCGGATCATCAACGTGTTGAACATCGGGGCAAAGGCGCCCAAGGCCGGTGGCGCTCCCACCGCGGTGTCGCGGGCGGCCGGCATGGCGTTGACCAAGGTGCTGGCCGGCGAGGGGGCCGAGCACAACATCCTGGTCAACTCGCTGCATGTAGGCCTGATCGAGAGCGACCAGTGGATACGCCGGCATGCCGGGAAGGGAACCAGCCAGCCCTATGCCGACTTCCTCGCTGACATGGGCCGTGGCATCCCTATGGGCCGGGTCGGCACTGCCGAGGAGTTTGCCAATGTGGCCTGCTTCCTAGCCTCGGATGCGGCCGGCTACGTCACGGGAACAGCGATCAACGTGGACGGCAATCTGTCGCCGGTCATGTAGGCCTGATAACATTCGGCCAGCCTGCCGGAAGGCTGTCCTTGGACGCAGGTAGCCGGGGGTGGAGATCATGGCTTCGGGTAGCCGACATAGGCGCACACCAATATAGGTGATCTTGGCCGAGAACGGATATTCCGCTCTGGAGCGGGAGCGTATGAAATGCGGCAGCCAGACTGCGGCCGGCCCATTGGAGCGAGACGTCGAGGTCCGGCACATCGATGAAGCAGCCGCCGCCCACCTCGTCGGTATCACGACGAACATCTCGCGACGATCCCGGGCAACGACGCATTTAGGCCTTCACCGGCGTGCCAGGCACGGGGGGCATCTCTAGCGCCGGGCTTGCAAACCGGGCAGCCTGCTACGGCGGCCATTAAGAGCCTCAGGGGAAGCCGGGATGTCCACGACTCTGACCACGACGCCACGCCTGCGCTTCGTGCA
>CAXTWC010000260.1:0-6679 GCA_964247805.1 uncultured Acetobacteraceae bacterium
ACGCGGATGTCCTCCGGCTTGGACGACCCGGCGCGGTCGATCGCGTCGGCCAGGACTTGCACCGCCACGACCTGGCGCGACGTGTTGTCGTTCAGGTCCTTGTTCGCCTTCGCCTTATACATCGCGTCCACCGCGGGGATCGCCGGGCGGGATTTGGTTGCGTCCAACGCGAAGCTGCTGCGGCTCATCACGCCCTCGGCCAGCGGGCCTGCGGAGCTGATGAACGACTGCTCCTGGAACCCGGCCGCCTGCGCCAGGACCGTTGGGTGATAGCCGACCTCGTTCATCGACCGCATCAGCAGGATCGCGTCCGAGGTGTAGGAGGACGGCATCACCACGTCCGCATTGGCCGACTTCAGCCGCTGCGCCTCGGCCGAGAGCGACGGCGAGTTGGCGCGGTACTTGATGTCGGCCGCGACCTTGATGCCCGCTGCGTCCGCCAGCTTGCGCATCACGTTGGAGCTGTCGGTGCCGAAGATGCTGTCTTCGTAGAACAATCCCACGGACTTCACCGGATGGCCGGTCGTGGCACCTTCCGCCTTCATGAAGTCGAACATGGCGGCGGTGAACATCTCGTCGTGCGGGCTGGTGCGGAAGAACCACTTCAGCCCGCGCTGGTTCAGCGACGGCGAGGAGTTGTCCATCGCCACGTAGGGCACCTCGTAGCGCTCGGCGACCTGGCTGATCGTGGCCGCGGTGGCGCTGGTGTAGCTGCCGATCAGCGCGACGACATGCTCCTGCGTGATCAGCCGCTCGGCCTCGGCGCGGGCCTTTTGCGGGTCGTTCTGGTGGTCGGCGAAGATCACCTTGATATGGTTGTGGTTGAAGTGCGGCAGCCCGCCCCCGGCGCCCAGCAGCATCGGGATCGGCGCGTGGTCGGTGTTGATGATGTCGGTCATGGTGGAGACGGCGGCCTGTGCATCCGCGCCGATCTGGGCGGCGTTGCCCGTCAGCGGGTAGATGGCGCCGATCACGATGTCTTCGGCCCGCGCGGTGCTCAACCCGGCGGCCAGTATCGTGGCCACCATCCACAAACGCTTCATTCGTCTAATCCCTACCGATTCGTGCGGCAGAGAAGCACGTCACGTGCCAAGCCGCGAGATGCGCGCTTCGAGGGCGGCGAGGTCCGCCGGCGTATTGACGTTGGCGAACGGATCGCCGGGGAAAGGCACCGCGCGCATGGCCAGGGTTTCGGCGAAGGCGCGCACGCTACGGGTGCCGGGTCGCTGCAGCCAGGCACGCAGGCGGGACGCGCAGGCGACGGGCCAGAGCGCCACCAGGTGGTGCCGGCGGCCACCGCTTTCCGCCACCGCCGGAGCGGGGGAGAGGGAGGCAGCAAGGCGAGCCGGGATCAGCGGCGTGTCGCCGGGGACGGTGAGGAGGGCGGTGGCGCCCAGCTTGGCGGCCCACTCCAGACCGGCCAGCACCCCGCCAAGCGGACCTTGGCCGGGGATTGGGTCGGGCAGGACGGTCAGCGCGGTCGCGAAGCGCGCCGGGTCGCCATTCGCGGAGATGGCGACATGCGGGTGGTCTTGGGCGAGGGTGGCTAAGACGCGGGCGAGGAGGGTTTGTCCGCCAAGTTCGAGGAGAGGTTTGTCGCCGCCGCCCATGCGACTGGCCTGCCCGCCGGCGAGGATGACGGCAGCGATCCCGACCGAACCGCCCGAAGTCATAGGCGGCCGGGAATGTCGGCGCTCTCATGAAACACTGCCGTTATCACTGGATCATCGGCCGTAAGATACTGGAACCAGTATACTCCCTCTTTGATCCAGTATCGGCCAGTCCTTGCGAGTGAGGGATAAGGCCGGGGCGCCCTTAAGCCTGCGTGGAGCGTCTGTTCGATCCGAAGGGCGGCACACTGAAGGGCCAATGCCAGGTTTTCCGCCGCCTCTGGTCGATCTTTCCAGTCATAATAAACAATCAGGTCATCGATTTGGCGCGCAGCCCTCGCGCTGATTGACGTCAAACTTTGGCAGTCAGCCTCTCGTTAGCCTCGCGGCGGGCTTCCATCTGCGTAATACTCTGACGTATCCGGTCCAGCACCGCCGCAAGGGGAACTGTACGGCCAGCTGCAACGTCCGCCTCGCTCTCTGCAAGAACTTCTTCGACGTGCGCCGTATCGGCGATCGTAGGTGGCTGTTTGACCATGCACTGAGAGTACGACTCTGCACTGCCATTTCAAGTGCGAAAACTAGTGCTAGATCCTGGGGCGAACGACGGGGATCGAACCCGCGACAACCGGTACCACAAACCGGCGCTCTACCAACTGAGCTACGTCCGCCACCAGGGCTGCGGACGTAGCGCCACCACCCGGTCTGCGTCAATGTTCGCAGTGCCCCATCGCCTGGCTCCCGCTGCATTCCTGCCTGTTGCCGGCCGTCGGCCAACCCCTGAGCGTCGCTTGCGTTAGCGGCACCAACACCAAAGGACCCCGATCATGGCGCCATCCTCCTCACCCGTCTGGTTCATCACCGGCTGCTCCACCGGCTTCGGCCGCGAGCTCGCCCGGCTGGTGCTCGCCCGCGGTTGGCCGGCCGTCGTGACGGCCCGGGACAAGGCGCGCGTTGCAGACCTGGCACATGGGGCCGAGGACCATGCCCTCGCCCTGGACCTGGACGTGACCGACTCCGCCAACATCACCCGCGCCGTACACGCCGCGCAGGAGCGGTTCGGGCGCATCGACGTGTTGGTGAACAATGCCGGATACGGCTACCAGGCCGCCATCGAGGAAGGTGACGAGGCCGAAATCCGCGCCCAGTTCGATGCCAACGTGTTCGGCCTGTTCGCGATGACCCGTGCGGTGCTGCCGGGGATGCGGGAGCGGCGGCGGGGCCATGTCATCAATATCTCGTCGGTGGCTGGCTTTGCTGGGTTTCCCGGCTCCGGCTACTACGCTGCCAGCAAGCACGCGGTGGAAGGCTGGTCGGATGCGCTGGCGGCCGAGGGCGCCCCGCTTGGCATCAAGGTCACTTGCATCGAGCCGGGGCCATTTCGCACCGACTGGGCCGGGCGTTCGCTACGGCAGACACCGAACCGTGTCGCGGACTACGCCGACACCGTTGGCGCGCGCATGAAGACGACAGCCGAGGCCAGCGGCAACCAGCCTGGCGATCCGGTGCGCGCCGCCGAAGCCATGATCGCCATTACCGAGATCGACGCACCTCCGCGCCATTTGGTGCTCGGAGCAATCGGCCTTGCCGCAGTGACCAAGCACCTGGAAGCGACACTGGCCGAGATCGAGGCATGGCGCGAAAAAGGGCTCGCCACCGACTTCCCGTCCTGATCCAGCCCCTAGCCCCTAGCTAAGCCCTCTCCCCTGGGAGAGGGTTGGGTGAGGGAGCTAACCAGGCGTGCCGATGAAGAAGCTCCCTCACCCCGGCCCTCTCCCAGACGGAGAGGGAGTAGAACCGAGGGTTCAGCCAGTCGCCGGCAACCGTTCCCCACGCTGCGCGGTGAAGTGCCGTTGCAACCGCGCGACCGCCTCATCCAGCACCGAGTCGCCCTTGCAGAACGCAAACCTTGCGTAGTGGCCCGGTGCCGGACCGCCAGCCGCGTCGTAGAATGCACTGACCGGGATCGCGGTGACGCCAGCCTGCTCGGTGATGTGCTTGCAGAACGCCACATCATCCCCCGCAAACCCCAGCGGGCTGAAATCGGCGGACACGAAATAACTGCCCTGGCTCGGCAACACGCCGAAACCGATCGCGGCAAGGCCGGCCGACAGGCGATCCCGCTTGGCCTCCAACGCACTCGCCAACCCGGCAAAATAGGCATCGTCCTTGGCCAGCCCGACGGCTACTCCGCGCTGCAGGTTGGGAGGCGTCGTGAACGTCAGGTTCTGGTGCGCGCGTGCCGCCAGCAACGCCAGCGGGGCCGGTGCGGTGATGTAGCCCACCTTCCAGCCCGTGAGGCTGAATGTCTTGCCGGCGCTGCCGATGCGCAGGCAACGGTCGCGCAGGCCCGGAAGCGTCATGAGCGGAATGTGCCGCCAGCCATCATACGTCAGATGTTCGTAGACCTCGTCGCACACGGCATAGGCGTCATGCTTCACCAGCAGGTCGGCGATGAAGGCAAGTTCGGCCGCGGTGAACACCTTGGACGTCGGGTTCATCGGCGTGTTCAGCAGAATCGCCTTGGTCTTCGGCCCGAATGCCGCAGCGAGTTCGGCGCGGGGCAGGTCCCACCGCGGCGGCTGCAGGCGCACCAGGCGGGGGATTGCACCCAGCATGCGCACGATCGGCAGGTACGTATCGTATAGCGGCTCGATCAGCACGACCTCGTCGCCGGGGTTGAGCAGGGCCATCAGGCTGGCGGTGATCGCCTCCGTGGCCCCCGAAGTCACCACCACCTCGGTCGCCGGGTCGACCTCCAGGCCGTAGAAGCGGGCGTTGGTTGCGGCGACCGCACTGCGGAGTTCGGGCACGCCGGTCAGCGGCGGATATTGGTTGCGGCCATCATGCAGGGCGGCGGCGGCGGCGGCGAGCACATCGGCCGGGCCGTCGGTGTCCGGGAAACCCTGGCCGAGGTTGATGGCGCCGTGCTTGACGGCCAGCGCCGACATGACGGTGAACACGGTCGTGCCGATGCCGGACAGCAATTCGTTGGCAGGCTTCACTCGAACAGGCTCCTCGCGAGGCGGTTAGCGACTATGGCCCCGCCTGGCCGGACGTTCAATTGCGATGGAAAGGCGATTGCCTTGGAAAGTCGGGGCGCCGCATTGCCCCCTGGCACAGCACATGCAACCCTTTGAGGCCATCGCACCCCGATGCCCGGCATGCGATTTGGGGCAAACCGCTGGTGCGATTTGGAGGAAACGAGGTGAAGAAGATCGAGGCGGTCATCAAGCCATTCAAGCTCGATGAGGTGAAGGACGCCCTGCACGAGGTCGGGCTCCAAGGCATCACTGTTGTCGAGGCCAAGGGGTTCGGCCGACAAAAGGGCCACACGGAGCTGTACCGCGGCGCGGAATACGTCGTGGACTTCCTGCCCAAGGTGAAGATCGAACTGGTCTGTGCCGATAGCCTGGTGGAGCGGGCGCTGGAGGCGATCGTCAACGCCGCGCGCACCGGGCGGATCGGGGACGGCAAGATTTTCGTCAGCAACGTCGAGGAAGTAGTGCGGATTCGCACTGGCGAACGCGGCGAAGAAGCGGTGTAAACCGGCCGCATTGGTGCGGCCGGCAATCAGGAGAGAAGGGCGAATATGGCAAAGAAGGCAGTGACGGCGGGCGGTGTGAGCGAAGCGTCTGCGGCAAGCGACGCGGCCAAGGTCCTGGATATGATCCGGGAGCATTCCGTCGAGTACGTGGACCTGCGGTTCACCGATCCGCGCGGCAAGTGGCAGCATACCGCGCAGCACATCTCGACCGTTGACGAGGACAGCCTCACCGGCGGCTTCATGTTCGACGGCTCCTCCATCGCCGGCTGGAAGGCGATCAACGAGAGCGACATGATCCTGCAGCCGGATTGCGCGACCGCGGTGCTGGACCCATTCGCCGCCAAGCCGTCGCTGATCCTGTTCTGCGACATCATCGAGCCGTCCACCGGCCAGTATTACTCCCGCGACCCGCGCGCCACAGCCAAGCTGGCCGAAGCGTACCTGAAGTCCACCGGCATCGGCGACACCATCCTGACCGGCGCCGAGGCCGAGTTTTTCATCTTCGACAGCATCAAGTTCGGCACCGGCGGCAACTACGGCACCTACCACATCGATAGCATCGAGGGGCCGGAATCCCGCATGAAGGAGTATCCGGAGGGCAACATGGGCCACCGGCCCAGCATCAAGGGCGGCTATTTCCCCGTCCCGCCGGTCGACAGCGAGAGCGACCTGCGGGCCGAGATGCTCTCTACGATGGGCGAGATGGGGCTGCCGATCGAGAAGCATCACCACGAAGTCGCGCAGTCGCAGCACGAATTGGGCACGCGTTTCACCACGCTGACCAAGATGGCCGACCAGATGCAGATCTATAAGTACTGCGTGCACAACGTGGCCCACAGCTATGGCAAGACGGCGACGTTCATGCCCAAGCCGATCTACGGCGACAACGGCACCGGCATGCACACCCACCAGTCGATCTGGAAGGAAGGCAAGCCGCTGTTCGCTGGCAACGGTTACGCGGATCTGTCGGAGATGTGCCTGTATTACATCGGCGGCATCATCAAGCACGCCAAGGCGCTGAACGCGTTCACCAACCCCAGCACCAACAGCTACAAGCGCCTCATTCCCGGCTTCGAGGCGCCGGTGCTGCTGGCCTACTCCGCACGCAACCGCTCCGCGTCGTGCCGGATTCCTTACACCACCAGCCCGAAGGCCAAGCGCGTCGAGGTCCGCTTCCCCGATCCGTCGGCCAACCCGTACCTTGCGTATTCGGCGCTGCTGATGGCTGGCCTGGACGGTATCCGCAACAAGATCCATCCGGGCGACCCGATGGACAAGGACCTGTACGACCTGCCGCCGGAAGAACTGCACGGGATCCCGACGGTGTGCGGAAGCCTGCGCGAGGCGCTCGGTGCGCTGGCCGCGGACCACGAGTTCTTGCTGCAGGGCGACGTGTTCTCGACCGACCAGATCGAGAGCTACATCGAACTGAAGTGGAACGACGTGTACAAGTTCGAGCACACGCCGCACCCGGTCGAGTTCGAGATGTACTACTCGGTCTAATTTGACCCAGGCGGGCCAG
>CAXTWC010000261.1:0-6678 GCA_964247805.1 uncultured Acetobacteraceae bacterium
ATGCTGCAATCAGTTCAGGCTGGTGTTGCGACGACCGGTTGAGTCCGCCCAATACAGCAGTGAGCAGTTCCAGACGTTGCTGGCGGATCATGGCCTCACCTGCAGCATGAGCCGATCGGATAATGTCTGGGACAACGCGGCGATGGAGAGCTTCTTCTTCTCGCTAAAAACAGAGCGGACCGCCCGCAAGGTATATCGTACCCGGGATCAAGCGCGGGCCGACGTGTTCGACTACATCGAGCGGTTCTACAACCCACGTCTACGCCACTCGACCATCGGGTACCTCAGCCCTATGGAGTTCGAGCGGAAAGAAGCGTCAGCTCAAGGTGCGTGTCCACCAAACCGGCAGCAGCTCAGTTCCTATGAACAGGGCATCGCAGCGGGTTAATCTCAGCCTCCTGCGCGCGCCGCATCTCCCCGCGCGTATCGCGGAGAGCATCTCATGAACCGCTTGAAAGCCGTGCTGAACGCACTTTCGGACTTGTAACTGCGCGACAGTAGCGTCTTTGCCAAGTGATCACTCGTGTGGGTCAACCGGTCGCCAACCATCATCATTCGCCAGCGGGTTAGGTAATCGATCGGCGTTTCGCTCATCCGAGCCGGACAACTCTGGCCGGTCTAGCCGCAAGAAACTGATGTCATGCCGGGTGCTGCCATCCCCGATAGAGAGGTCTGCGAGGATCTCGCCGACAACGCTGCAGAACTTAAAGCCATGGCCGGAGCAGGGCGAGGCGAGGACGACCTGATGGTAGCGCGGATGGTGGTCCAACACGAAGTGCTCGTCGGGCGTATTGGTGAACATGCAGCCACGCAGTCCCAGGGTCGGGCCAGTCCCGTCCGGGAAGTAGCGCTCGCCAAAGCTACGCAGCAATCTCTCGTCGACAGTGTCGACTTCGCGCCGCATTTCGTCGGCCGGCATGGTTTCACCGAGGTGGTGGTAGCGGCCGAACTTGAAACCTGGCACTTCATAGACGGGAAAGCCGTAATACCTGCCCTCCTCCACTTGCAAATTGAACACGGGAAAACGGGAAGGGGTAAACAGCTTTGGCTGCAGCGGCTGCGTCCAGGCAAGGACCTGGCGTTCGGGCACGGCCAAGCCCGCGAGTGGCGTCGCTAGCTCGCCGATCCAAGCCCCTGCGGTGATCACCAGGCGCGCCGCCTGGTAGGTGGCCTTGTCGGTTCGCACTGTCACGCCCTCGCCCGAGGGATTGGCGTCCCAACCCAGCACCTTTTCGCGTGCCTGGATCGTAGCACCCTCCGCAATCGCGGCATTCACGTGTGCGACGATGGCGCGCTCGCTGGCGATCAAGCCGCCACGGGGCTGGTAGATGAAGCGGGAATGCTGCGGCATCTGGTAGCCCGGAAAGCGCGCGTTCACCTCCGCTCCGGTCAGCACCTCGTGCGGAAGGCTGTGCAGCACGGCGGACCGCATCGCGCCATTGAACAGCGGATCATCCTCCGGCCCGCCATCGACCGACCCGGTGGTGACCAGCAGCGTAGTGTCGGTGACCTGTTCTATGTCGTGCCAAAGCTCGTAGGCGCGGTGTAGCAACCGGACGTAGGCGCTGTGCTCATAATACGGGAGGCGAATGATCCGCGTGATCCCATGGGAGGACCCCATGGCATGCGGGATATCGAACCGCTCTAAGCCCAGCACGCGCTGGCCGCGTTTGGCGAGCTGCCAGCTCGTGGCGCTTCCCATGCCGCCCACCCCCACGACGATCACATCGAAGAACTGCATCGCTGACCCTCCTAGGCAGCACCATCCGCCAAGCCGGGCCGCGTCGGCTTGCGCCCATGCGACATCGAGCAGGCACGCACGCGGCATGAATGTCGCCCTGATCCCGCAGGAATGTCGCGTGCGCGCAAGCGGTAATTGGCAGCCGGGCGCGACACTCTACCGACACGCGGCAGGAAGGGCGCCCATGCAACCCGCAATCGGTGACTACAAAGACGTACCGGACTTCATCTACGGCATCACGCGGGAGATCTGGGAGGACCGCGGCATCGGCGGCAAGTTGCAGCGCTACTACGGTGCCGATTGCCTGGTCCGTGCCGCCACCGGGCTCGCCGCCGACAACAAGGACGTCACGGCGCAGACCCTGGCCACGCTGCACCAGTTCCCCGATCGCCAATTGGTGGGCGAGGACGTGATCTGGACAGCGTACGAGGATTGCTCGTTCCTATCCTCACACCGGCTGATCTCCGTTATGCGGCATACCGGGGACGGCAGCTATGGCCGCGCTACCAACCGCCTGATCAAGACGCGTATCATCGCGGATTGCTGGGTGGTGGACCAAGTTGTGACGGAGGAGTGGCTGGTGCGCGATCAGGCGGCCTTTGCCCGCTGCCTGGGCATGGAGCCAAAGGCGTTGGCCCGGCAAATGGTGGAGGACGACCTCCGCACCCGTGGCCGAGTCGCTTATTACCTGCCCGAGCACGACCGACCCGGCGTGTACAAGCCCGTCGTGCAGGAGGGCCGTGACGTCGAGATCTACGCCGACGGCTACCGCCGCCTGTGGGGCGAGAAAGCGCCGTCCGCGATCAAGCAACTGTACTTTCACGGCGCCACGCTTGAGGGGCCCGGCGGAGAGAGCTACCATGGACACTCCGACATCGACCGCTTCTACCTGGGTTACCTCGCCGCCTTCCCGGACGCGACCTTCAGCGTGGACAGCGCCACGATCAACCGCGACCCGGGCCAGCCGGTTCGCGTAGCGTTGCGCTGGTCGGTGCGCGGCACCCATACTGGGTTCGGGCAATTCGGCGCGCCCACCAACGCCCCGGTCTACATCATGGGCCTGAGCCACGCCTACATCGTGGATGGGCGCATCACCATGGAGTGGGTCACGATCGACGAGGTGGTCATCTGGAAGCAGATCATGGCCCATGCGGAGGGGCACACCACCATCGGCTAAGTCTATAAATACGGCCGCCGGTCCGCCGAGGCCGGCAGTGCGTGAGGTTGGCCCGCTGGCGTCCTTTCGTCCCGCATTTGGCCATATGGCCACCACCGTTCCAGCATGTGCTGCAACACCTCGGCGCCCTGCCGTTGCATCTCAACGGGCGACGCGCCGAAGGCCGTGCGGAACGTGCGGCTGAAATGCGCCGCGTCCGAGAAGCCGCATTGCGCCGCCACATCGCTGATCCGGCTGGAGGCGTGGGACATCAGCCAGACCGCGTAGGACAGCCTCATGTCCCGGCTGAAGGTCTGCAGGCTGGCCCCGAGTTCCTTGCGGAACAGCCGCTCCAATTGCCGCTTGGACACCGCGATCTCCGCCGCGAGCTTGTCGGCTTGCGGGGGCGACGACAGGTTTTGCTCCATCAGCAGCATGGCCCGGCGCACCCTGGGGTCCCGCACCGCCACCGTATTCGGCGGTTGAGGCTGGGCCGCGCCGGCGGCTCGGGGACCGTCTGAGAGCAGGATGTGCAAGCTCTTTTGCGCCGCCGAGCCGCCGAGGCGTTCCTGAATGAGGGCCGCCGCCAAGTCGATGGCCGCTAGGCCGCCGGCGCAGGTCACGATCCTGCCTTCCTTCACCCAGAGCCGGTCGGCAACGGGGGTCACGTCCGGGAAGCGCTCGAGCAAGTCGGGATAGTGGTACCACGAAACGCAGCATCGGGCGCCGTGGCGCAACAACCCGCCTTCCACCAGCGCCAAGCTGCCTGTGCAGATGCCGACCAGCTCGAGATTGGCGTGGTAAGCCTTGCGCAGGAAGGCCCGGGTGCGGCCATCCAGCATCGTATCCCCCCGCGGCGGGAGCAAGCCGCCCGCGACCACCACGACATCGAACCGCTCCGGCGCGCCGAATGTTTCCTGTGGGATAATCTCCACCCCGCAGGAGGAGCGTACCGGCTGCAACTCGGGCGCCAGCACGGTCCAGCTGCAGGCATTCGGGCGGGAGCGGTCGCCCTCGTCCGCTGCGAGGCGCAGCATGTCAACGAAACCCGAGAACGTCGTCAGCGTGAAGTTCGGCAGCGGGATGATGCCGACCGAAAGCCTCACACCGGCCCGGCGTTGTGGCGTATCGCGATCGCTGCTGGCCAGCATTCGACGTCCTTGCTCACCGGTATGGCGTCCATGTTCTACTCAAACGTCGCAGGTGTGCAATCCAAGGAGGGCATCCTGGTCTGACAGTCATTCGCAACATCTCGTCGCATCGCCCTTGTGGCCAAAAGGGAGCAAGCCTTGGAACTCACGCGTCGATTGCTTCTCGCGGCGAGTAGCGCCGCCCTGGTGCTCCCGGCGGCGGCCCAGGGTAGCGCTCCGTACGGGTTGAAGCCAGGCAAGCCATTCAGCGGAGCCAAGCTCAACATCCTCGCGGTAGTCACCCCACAGTTCCAAGCGCTGCAGAAGCGGCAGGACGAGTTCACCAGCCTGACGGGGATCACCGCCACCTGGGACTTCGTTCCGTTCCAAGCCCTGCAGGACAAGGTTACGTCCATCGGCGTCGGCTCGGACGACACGTATGACGTGGTGAACTACCTCGACGGTTGGGGCCCCGCCAATGCGCAGTGGTTCGTGCCGCTCGATCCCTTGCTGAAGCGGGACGGCATTTCGATGGATCGCTATCCGGCGGGGTTCGTGAAAGCGTCCTCGTTCAAGGGCGCGGTGACGGGGCTACCAATGCGCAGCCACGGGCAGCTATTTTACTACCGCAAAGACGTCTTCGACGCGCTCGGCCTAAAAGCGCCGGACACCTGGGATGACGTCGTCGCCGCCGGCAAAGCGATCCGTGCCAAGCGCACCGATATCGAGCCGTTGGCGCTGTCCTACCATAATGACGGGACCCGCCAGGCGCTGTTCCACTGGTGCGACTTCGTCTGGTCGTCCGGCAACCAGATCCTAAATGCCAAGATGCGCCCGGCCTGGACAACGGATGGCGCCATCAAGGCCACCGAATTCTATGTCGGGCTGTTGACCAAGGACAAGGTCGCCAACCCGGCCTCCATCTCCTTCGTGGAACAGGACGCACGCGTGTCGTTCCAACAGGGTAAGTCGGCGATGATCCCCATCTGGGAATGGGCCTACTCACCAATGGTCACGCCGGGCCAGTCGGTGCTGACCGCGGCGCAGGTGGGATTCACCAAGTGGCCGACCTATGCGGGCCGCGCCGTCACCTGCGCCTCCACCCTGCCGTTCTCACTGAACAGCTTCTCGCGCAAGCAGGATGCCGCTTGGGAGTTCCTGAAGTGGCTGTCCAACCCGGTGATGGACAAGGCCAATGCAATCCAGCGCGACGTAAACGGCTTCAAGATCATCAACAACGTGGTCAACGAAACGGCGAGCTTCAGCGATCCCGAGGTGAACGTTGCCAATGCCGGCGTGCCGATGGCGTGCCTGGAGAGCCTGAGGGAGTCGGACACGCTGCCGATGATCCCGGAATGGCCCCAGGTGGGTGACCTGCTAGCCAACGCGATCGAGCAGGCGGCGGGTGGCGGCAACGTCCGAGCACTAATGACCAAGGCCGCCGCCGCTGCCACCGACGTGTTGAAGCAAGCCGGCTACGACTGATGGACACGCTGGCAGATCCTGCATCGGTCCCATTAACGAGTGCCGCGCCGCCGCGCCGCCGCCTGCGGCTGCCGGAGCTGCGGGACCGCCATGTCAAATATCTGCTCGTCGTGCCGGCGATGCTGGTCGTGGCCGGCACGGCGTTGTGGCCGCTGGTTTATTCGCTTATCCTGTCATTCCGCTCCTGGCGGCTGGCGCGCTCCCCGGTGCCGGGACCGTTCGTAGGGATCGCCAACTACGCCCAGGCTTTCGGCAATAGCGAGTTCTGGCTCTCGGTCGGCAACAGCGCGCTGTTCGTACTGCTGTCCGTTACATTCACCACGGTGCTGGCGCTCGGCTTGGCGCTGCTGCTCGTGCGCGGTGGGTTCTTGCGCCGGGCGGTGCAGACGCTGCTGATCCTGCCGTTCGCGATGAGCCCGGCGCTGGTCGGCATCTCCTGGCGCTTCCTGTTCAATCCGGAATTCGGGCTGTTCGCCGCCCTGTTCGGCACACTGATACCGCCGCTCGCCGGCATCAACTGGCTATCCACGCCGTCGCTGGCCTTTGCCGCTATGGTGATGGCGGATGTCTGGGCCTGGACTCCGTTCATGACTCTCATCCTGATTGGCGGCCTGGCGTCGCTGCCGCAAGAGACGGTGGAAGCGGCGCAGATGGACGGCTCGCCGGCCTGGCGTATCCTGTTCGGCATCATCATCCCGCAGCTACGCCCGGTGCTGACCGTTGTGGTGATCCTGAAGACCATCTTCGCCCTGAAGCAGTTCGACGTGATCTTCATGTTGACCCAGGGCGGCCCCGGTCACGCCACGCAGACCCTGGTGTACTACGCCTATCTCAACGGCTTCAAATACTACGACATGGGTTACGCCGCCGCGGTGTCGTGGCTAATGGTCGTGCCGATGCTGTGCCTGACGTTCCTCTACATCAAGTTTGTGTTCCGGAGGGTGGCATGAAACGTCGCGGAGCTTGGCGCTGGGTGCAGGACTGCCTAGTGGTGCTGGCCGCCGTGCTGGTGCTGCTGCCGATCGTCTGGATCGCGTTGGCCGCCTTCAAAACCGGGGTGGACGTGTTCCAGCTCAAGCTGTTCTTCACGCCCACGCTGGACAATTTCGCCACCATTTTCCAACCGCCCTACCTGATCCACCAGAAGCTGCTGAACAGCGCCATCG
>CAXTWC010000262.1:0-6655 GCA_964247805.1 uncultured Acetobacteraceae bacterium
CGATGGAATCACAACCCACTCACCCGACTCAACATGATCTTGGATCGACACTAAGTCTGGCCGCTGCTCCTGAAGATGCGGCCTCCTTCACCACCTTGAGCGACGCGCTCGCGGCGATCCTCGATCACGCCGCTGGAGGCGAGGCGATCTGATGGGCCAACCGGTTGACCCCTGGGATCCCGCAGCGTTCGGCCTCACACCCGCTCAGCCGGCCGCCCTTCCACCTAGCGTGATTGCACCACCGGCGGCTGGTGACGACGATCCGTGGGCGCCGGAAAAATTCGGCCTGAGGCCGGCACAACCAGTCGCGGCATCTCAACCTGCTATTCAGCCCTCTGTGGCAGCAAAGCCGGACGGCGTCGTGCTGAACGCCGCCGCGGGCGCCAACCAGGGCCTTGCCAGCCTGTTGGGCGCTCCGATGGAGGCCAGCAACGCCATCCGCAATTTGGCTGTGCGGGGCATCAATGCCGTCGCGGGAACGGCCATCCCGCTGACCGACACGATTGGCGGCGCGGCGGACGTGAAGCGAGCATTCGGGGTCATCGGCGCCGACCCCGACGACGTCGCGGCGACCACGCCGCTGCAGCAGGCCGTGAGATCCGGTGCGGAAGGCGCCACGATGGCACTGGCGCCAGAAGCTGGCGGTGCCGCGTTGATCGGGACAGGGCTGGCCAGTGCGGCGCGCGTGGCCCCCGTGGTGGAACGCCTTGGCGCTATCACTCCTGGGAACGTCACCACCGGGGCGGTGTCGGGCATCGGTAGCGAACTGGCATCCAATGCGGCTCCAGATCAGTGGAAGCCGGTTGCTGGAGCGCTCGGCGGCTTAGCCGGAGGTGGCCTGGCCGCGCTTCCTGCCGCCGGATACCAGGCTACGCGCAACGCGCTCTCCAGCCTGGCCTCCGACATGGGGCTGGGACCCCGCAATGCGCTGCTGGACACCGCGGGCGTGCCGATCGCCAATACAGCCGGCAACGCACTAAGGGTTACGGTGCCTCAGGCGCAGGCTGCTGGGGCAAAATTAGCGGGAGCCGCATCTGACCCCGATGCCGTTCGCAATGCCTTGGCCACACCCACCGTCACGTCGCTGCCGCAGTCTCCGGCGACGACCTACCAGGTGACCGGCGACCAGGGTTTAGGCTCGCTGGAGCGGGGCATCTCGCAGCGCGATCCCGCACCGTTCATCGACATCCGAAACCAGCAGAATGCCGCTCGGGTTGAAGCGCTGAGCAACCTGACGCCGGATACGGCGAACCCCGCGGATGTTGGAGCGGCGTTCCGGCAGCAGCTCGCCACATCTGATGCGACACACCAGGCTGCGATTGACCAGGCGCGTTCCGGCCTGGATGCCGCAATGGATCGCCTCGGTGGAGGCGCGCAAGGAAGCGACGCCGCGTCGGCCCAGCAGCAATACGGCCAGCAGCTCCGCGCTCAGTTGGATACCGCGAACCAAGCGGCCAAGGCCCGAGAAACCTCCCTATGGAGTGCGGTCGACCCTGACGGCACGCTGACCGTGGATGCCAGCCCGATCCAGGCGGCGGCCCAACAGGTGCTTGGCCAACACGGGCAGTTCGCCAGCCCGCTAAGCGGGCCTGAGAACGATATCCTGAACCTTGGGGTCAATGCGCCGCAGCCGATGCGGTTCTCGGACGTAAAAGACTACCGGTCGCAGATTACCGATGCGATCAGCCAAGCCCGGCAGGCCGGGGATAACCAGACGGTCCGACGGCTATCTCAGGTGCTTGATGGCGTTCATGGCGCACTGGATGGCGCGGTGGCAGATAGGGCAGCGTCCGATGCTGCGGCGGTCCAGGCTGGCACAGCCGAACCTAACCAGACTATTATTGATCGCCTCAACCGATGGGCCGATGCACAGCGTGACGCAGCAGCCAGTGGACAAGCAACCGGAACCGGGGGCAGCGGTGGAAGCGTCATTGTCCCGCCTGCCGGCGGCGGAGCGTCTTCCGATGTTGGCTCACTTCGAACAGCGGGCCAGGCAGGAGGGGGATCTCGAGGTATTGCGGGAGATCCGAGCCTACCGGGCCAAGCACAACCTGTAATTCCATTCGATGCCGACGCTGCGGCCCGCTATGCCGCGGCGCGTCAAGCGACCGCCGGCCGCAACGCCACATTCACCAACGCCCCCGGCGTCGGGCCCGTTCTCGCTCCAGGGCGATGGTCGGGCGAGTTCAAGATGCCAGACAGCCAGGTTCTCTCGGCGCTGACGAGCGGCGCGGGCTCGGCTGAGCGGGTTCGTTCTTACCTTGCTGCTGGCGGTGATGCTGACACGCTCGCGGGCGGTCTCGCGTTCGACTTGCGCCGCGCGGCCCAGAACCCCGATGGAACCCTGGATCCGAGCAAGTTGGCAGCTTGGCAAAAGGCACGCAGCGAGACGTTGTCGGCGCTTCCGGACCTCCAGCAGCGCCTTGGCACAGCTGCTGGCGCTCAGGATGCCCTTGATCAGGCAACGGCGGCTCAGACCGCCAATACGCAGGCCTTCCAATCGTCGGCAGCAGGCAAGTTCCTAGGTGATGCCGATCCGGTGCGCCAGGTGGGCGCCATTCTCGGATCAAATACCCCTCAGTCGCAGATGCGCCAGCTTGCCCAGGCCACATCGAACGATCAGGCCGCCCGAGCCGGGCTTCAACGCGCTGTTGTCGAGCACATCCTGACCAACATGCGGGGCGACAAGCAGGCCGGCCAAACTGGCACGACGCAGCTCTATGGTACCCAACTGCAAAAGTTCGTTCGCCAAAAGGGTGCAGCGCTGGGCGAGGTCATGACGCCTGGGCAGATGCAGGTATTGCGGGATGTCTCTGCCGATATTCAGCGGTCGGATCAGTCTATCGGCGGCAACGTGCTCGGTGGCGGCTCGCAGACGACGCAGAACGCGGCGGCGATGAACGGCGCCAGCGTCGGTGGCACGCTGTTGGACCATGTTCGCCAGCACGGCATTGAAACTCTGCTCGGCAGCGGGACCGGCGCGGCGATCGGCGGCTCGGCCGGCGGTGCTTTGTTCGGTGTACCGGGTGCGATGGTTGGGGGCAGTATAGGCGGCGGTGTGGGAACACTGGCGGGGAAGGTCGCCTCGAGCCTGAAGGCGGCGAACATCTCGACGGTGGACGGGCTCGTGAAAGAGGCCATGCTCAACCCTGCTCTGGCACGCACGCTGCTGTCGCGGGTGACGCCGCAGACAACGGCCAATGTGGGCCAGGCACTAGCGGCAACGCTCCGCCGTTCCACCGCTACCGGGGCCGTAGCGGGCGCTGGACAGGCGGACGGCCCCGGGCCCCGCTCGGTTGCACCGATCTCGGTATCACCCTTCGTGAACGCCCTGTCGGGGCTAGGCGCTCGGTGACCAAGCTGCCGCCGTCTCTGCGTCTACACGGTATCTACGATGGGTCAGGCACTCATCTTGGTGGCGCATACGAGCCGCTGATGGTGGATGGTCAGGTGACCGACGCATATGCCGATTGCCTGTCTGTGCGGCCGGCCGCACGGCTGGTCTGTAGGCCAACGTGCAATGAGCCGCTTCGTGATCTTGGCCTTGTTTGGATGATGCCATCAGAGCCTGAGTTGCTGGCAATCTGGCCTGACATGCTGCCCCATCTCGTGCACGCGCTCGACGCCGGCACTTCGATCTCGCTGCACGCAGAAGGCGAGGACAGCATCAATGCTGTGTGCGCAGTGGTGTCGCCGTTGCTGGGCGGAGGCCACGCATGAAGGACACCACGTCACTTAACGAGCCGGCCAACCGCTATGATGTGGTCGGTGCCGTTCGCCTTAACGTCTCGATGGCGCAACCGCTGCTGCGGCGAGTGGACACCGCAGCCAAATCGGCCGGGTTCACCCGGTCAGGCTTCATCGCGGAGGCGGTTCGCGAAAAGCTGGAGAGGCAGGGGGTGATAACCTGGATAGGCGATCGGTCGGTGGTATCGCCGTTGTTGGGCGGTGGGAGTGCGTAGTATGAGTAATCAACGGCATTGGGCCGACTGCGCGCTTCATCGGTTGCCGCCAGAGCCATGTGACTGTGGCGGGATCACGCCTGGCAGTAGATTGTCTGCATGGCTTTATTCCCGCGCCTATAGTCTGTGCGCGGCGCTTGGGATGTTTCGGTCGAGAGCGATACGCCGGATGTTTCGTCTAGGCGAAGCATCTTCCAGTTTGTCGGCTCACTGTGAACACTCCCGCCGCTTACCTGCCAAACAAGCATGATATCGTGCCCGGCCTTGGTCACTCCGTAAGCGTGAACCTCTACTAAACGTCGGTATCCATCATACCGAAGCTCGACACATCGTTTAGTGCGGATGGCCTCACAAAGGACGGAGTGTGACATAGCGGCCTAATCACGCGGCCTGCGGCATAGCCGCCGCCAACACCTCGTCCACCACCTCGGGCTTGCTCGCGATCACCAGGAGTAGGCTGATGTATTGCATCAGGCGTGCTCAAGCACGCGCTGCACCATCTCCGGCTCTTGCTCGATCACTCGGAGCAGGACCTGCGCCGGCCGATCAGGTTGGCTGCGCCCCTGCTCCCAATCGCGCACGGTGCCGACCGCTAGGCCGTAGCGCGCAGCAAACTCCGGCTGGTTGAGACCGAGCTTCTTCCGCAATGCCTTCACGTCCACCGGGGTATGGACGACGAACCCTTTGGATGCCTCGCCTTGGGCATAAGCCAGCGCCTCATTGGCCGACTGGATCATGCGGCTGCCAAGCTTGCTCATGCTTTCACTCCCTCGCGGTAGACCTGGGCCATCTTGGCGAGGATGACCCGCAGCTCGTTGCGCTCGGCCTTGGACAGATTGGCGCGGTCACCTTTGATGAACACGTTGAGCAGGAACAGCGGCACGTCATCACCGCCATAGTAGAAGACGATCCGGTAGCCGCCGCTCTTGCCCGTGCCGGGTCGCTTGAAGCGAAGCTTTCTCGCTCCGCCTGTGCCCGCCATCATGTCACCGGCCTGTGGGTTGGCTGCCACGTAGGCGACAACGGCCAGGCGCTCGTCGGCATCCATGCCGGCTTGCTTTGCATCGGATAGGTAGGTCGGGGTTTCAACGACCGAATGCATGCAGGACATATACGGGAAACCCGTATGTCATGTCAACGGGTATCCCGTAGTTGCGGCTCTTTCATCCGCCCACACCACCCATCACGCCGCTGTTCCGCTGGGAAGAGATTGATGCGAATGCCTTGGCATTCCGCGCGCTCCCAGCTATTTGCGCCGGTCATGTCAAAGAAGTTCCTCACCGACGTCATCCAGCAATCCACTGAGATGACCGCTCTCGCCTCCGGCCGGCTTGCTGCCGAAATCATCGATGCCATCAAGGCCGAAATCGTCACCACCGGTCGGTTCACCTTGCCGGACTTCGGCTCGTTTACCGTACGAGAGACCCCGAAGCGTTCGGCGCGCAATCCCCAAACCGGCGAGAATGTCGCGGTTAAGGCGGGTGCGACCGTGCGGTTTAAAGCGGCGCCCGCACTGAAGGACGACGCCTTCGCCGGGCTCAAGAAGGCGAAGCGGAAAGCTGCGAAGAAGGTGTAGCCTTTCGCTCACCTACAGGAGTCCGCCATGGCCGACCCGGCCACCTCCGACCTACTGAGCCTCACCGCCCAGATCGTCGCCGCCCACGTCGCGGGCAACAAGGTGGCGCCTGACGATGTGCCCGCCTTGATCAATGACGTCTATGGCGCTCTCGCCCGGGTGGGTGCCCCTGTGGTCGTAACGCCGGCCCGGGAGCCAGCGGTGCCCATCAAGCGCTCGATCCAGCAGGAATACCTCGTCTGCCTTGAGGATGGAGCCAAGCTGAAGATCCTGACCCGCTACCTTCAGCGCTTCGGCCTGACCCCGGATACCTACCGCGCCAAGTGGGGGTTGCCGAGCGATTACCCGATGATGGCGCCCGCCTACGCCACTCGCCGGTCGGCACTGGCGAAGCAGTTTGGCTTGGGAACCGCCCTGCGCACGGAGGAGCCGTCCGCACCCAAGGCGCCGCATGTGCCGGTGAAGGCGGAGGAACCGACGGTGTCCGTCGCAGAGCCCCAGCACACGGCTGCGAGCGTGTTCGCGAACTTCCCTGGCGATAAGGTAACCGACGAGGCTTCTACGGCCCCTGGTGGGGCAGAGAAGCCCGGACGGAAGCGGTTCGGCCAACAGTCAATGCGGGTGGGGCGGAGGCGGACCGACACGCGGCCTATGTAGGTGTAGGGCAATGCCGGTGAGAACCGCTTGCGGGGGCACGCCGCACTCACCAAGCCAGCACCGGGTGCTGCCACATCTCCCATGCCCGGACGAGCGCGGTCACGACAAAGGCAACCAGCACGAGGCGCCAGCCGTAGCGCTGAAGCCAGCGGTCCAAGCCAGTTGGCGTCCTCACTGGCTGGCTTTTGACTGCGGGCTCACCCGCCGCACGAGACCGTTCGGGAACTCGACGTTGGCACCTGAGGCGCGTCATTTCTTTTAAGGGGCGCAAGAATTCGAGAAACCTCACTCACCCACCGCCAACATTTCGTCAGGCATAGACCTGCTCCCGCTGGCGCGTCGAACGATGTCGCAAGCCTAGCTGTGGCGCTGTGTTGGTGCGTCGGTGACTTTTACACGTTCGATCCCGGCCCAGCCCTAAGTCATTGAATACCTGCGGTGGCACGATGTTTGCCCCTTC
>CAXTWC010000263.1:0-6616 GCA_964247805.1 uncultured Acetobacteraceae bacterium
GGCCGGCAGGAACACCCGCCATCACTGTCGATCCCAGAACACCCGACCAGTGATATAGGACACCTGAATGCCTAAATGAACGGTATTGGGGTTAGGATACGGGCACATGGCTCGCACTCTGTCAACGGCGGAGACAAACCCAGCCAGGTCGGCGGAGTAAAACTAAACCAGTCGGCCGTGGTGCCTTGCACGGCCTGCGGAGGTTTGTTGTCGGGGCGTGTTTCAAATTACGGTAACACCCAGAACCAGAAACCCCCTTACGCTCAAAGAGCGGCATGGTTCAGAAAGTGCCGCTTTCAGGTAATACCGGAAATCGACAGAGCTCTGACGATAAAGGGATTTCGCATTTTGGGTGTTACCCTAATCTGAACCACGCCGATTTTCGCACCTTTGTCCAGGACGTGACTTCGGGATGTGGTGACGGCGACCGGCGTTGTGTTTGTAGGGCATCGGCCGGTCAGTACCAGAAAGGGAAAGAGCAGCCTACCACTCCTCAACCAGCCAAGTGCACCAACGCTGCTGGCCACACAACAGTCCACCATGACGATTGTTGGCCAGTTGTGGCAGCACAGACTCACCCGAAACCGGAGTCGCTACTTCCGGCGCGGAGTACTAGCACGTTTTTAACACTCACTGGTTCAAGTCTTGCCCGATTTCTTATGACAGTACGCCATGCCGCTCAGACGCAGAGGTCTGTTCCAGCAGTTCTATTGTGTGGTTCGGCGCGGGGCGGCCAAGCAGATAGCCCTGCACCTCGTCGAGGCCGTATTCGCGAAGCTGGCGCAGTTGCTCTTCGGTTTCTACCCCCTCGGCGATCGTCAGCATACCGAGCTTCTGGGCCAGGCCCGAGATGGAACCAATTATGGCTTTACAGTCCGATCGAATGCCCAGATCACGCACGAATGACTGGTCCACTTTGATCTTGTCGAAGGGAAAGCTACAAAGATAGCTGAGAGAGGAATAACCCGTCCCGAAATCATCCAGCACCATGTTGACTCCAATGGCACGTAGTTCGTGCAACATTTCGAGGACTGACTGCTCGTTTTGAAGCAAGACAGACTCTGTAATTTCAAGTTCCAACCGGTCAGGAGCTAGCCCGGCTTCCGCCAAAACATCACACACAGTCTGTGCAAAGTCACTGTTGTTTCGAAATTGCATCGGAGAGAGATTGACTGCAACCTTGACCTGCGCCCGCCACCTTGCAGCGTCGTGGCACGCCTGGCGTAAGACCCATTCGCCGATTTCACTAATAAGGTGAGACTCCTCTGCCATGGGAATGAACTCGCCAGGCATAACTAAGCCATGGATGGGGCTTCGCCAGCGTACCAAAGCCTCGTAGCCGCTCAGCCTGCCTTGCTGGAGGTTAAAAATGGGCTGGTAATGTAGCTCAAGCTCATCACGTTCCAGGCCCTCGCGCAGTTCCAGCCCCATGAGGAAGCGCGTCTTCTGATCTGCTTCCATGCTGGGCTCGAACAAGCAACATGTGTTCCGGCCACGAGCTTTTGCTCGGTAAAGCGCGAGATCGGCATTGGTGAAAAGCTGCTGAGCGCCGCTTGTGCCGTTCGCATCGAAGGCAACACCGATACTAGCACCAACCACGACTTGGCGCCCGGCAATCTCGTAGGGTGAGCGCAGCGCGTGAAGGACACGTTGAGCCAGTTCCTCGGCTTCAGCCTCAGTGCCAGCGCCTTGAAGAATGGCAAATTCGTCGCCGCCCAACCTTGCCACCATGTCGCCTATGCGCAAGCAGGCGCGAAGTCGGTCGGACGCCGTCATGAGCAATGCGTCCCCGGCCGGGTGCCCTAGTGTGTCATTCACATGCTTGAAAAAATCAAGATCGATGCAGTGGACGGCAACGCCGTCGAGGCTGCGGCGCTGCTTTCCAAGCATTTCTTCCAGACGTTCCCGGAACGCGCGACGGTTCGGCAGGTTGGTTAGTGCGTCATGGTAAGCGATGTACCGAACTTGCGCCTCCGCTTGGCAGCGCTCGCTGATATCCTCGTACGTGGCAACCCAGCCTCCGTCCTCCATTGGCTGGTGAGAGATTGACAGGGCGCGGCCGTCGGAGTCTTCGTGGACGAACGAGCAGGACTGTCGGCTTGCAAGGACGGAACTCTGCTTTACCGCTACGGCTTCGATCAAGGCTTTCCCATACCGCTGGCCGGTGCGGACCACGGCAAACAGCTTCATTGCACTCATACCCGGCTTCAAGCTGGCGAAATCGAGCCCGAACAACGCAGCAAACCGCGTGTTCGCTACGATTAAGCATCCGCCCGCGTCCACCATGATCAACGCCTGGGACATGTTGTTCAGGGCGGCCGTAAAGCGGCCATTCTGCTCCAACAAAGTGAGGTCGCGTTGCAGAAGAACGGCGTTTCGCGCCTCAAGCTCCTGCATGGTGGTTTTCAGCACTTCACCGCTACGCTGCAAGTCGTTCGCCATCTTTTGGACGTCGTCGCGGGCGAAAACGAGCATTCGGTTGTGGTTTGCGAGAATGACGATAAGCCCGAGGCTGGATCCGATTAGCAGTATTAGGACAACTGTGATCACCTCATAGAGACGATCAAGCTTGTCCAGATCACGCGCAAACAGCTCCTCGGAGTGGTCGTGCGCTGCCACCGACAGTTGGGTAAGCATCGGGTTTAGCGGTGTGAGCAGCTGCAGCAGCTTCCTCGGGGCATCCGCATTGGGCAAATGGTCCAGCAGAGGCTGTGCGTCCTGGATCGCTCGTCGGAACCTGTGGACGACGCCTGAAAGCTCCGGGCTGATACCGACAAAGGCGGCCAGTTCACCATTTTCGAACAGTTGAACCCGGTTCAGCACGATGTCGAGCCGCAATTGAAGCTCATCGGCATCGATGTCGCTCATGCCGGTCGCATACGCGCCGACGGCGATCTCGAGGCGGGACAACTCGTAAGCGGCCTGGCTGGTCTGCCAGGTGACGTTGTAGCGGGAGATATCCCGCATCACTTTCTGTTGCCGTAATATCAGTGTCGCAGAATAGACGCTGACCAGAACGAGCAATGCTGCAATCGCCCCCAAGGCCAGCTTTGTGAAGCGAAGGCCCAGGGGGAATAAGAGGTGCCGTAGGACAAAGATCGGCATGTTGGCTAGCGGATGATCAGTTTGCTGACCTGCCAAGCTGACCGGCCGTAATAAGTCTGGCTCTGCAAGCGCTGCTCGCTGTCATAGGGATAGACAATGAATAGTGGCCCCTTGTCGCGCACCGGCATGTAGGCGCCTTCGCGCTTGAGCGCGAGCAGCATGTTAAACTCTTGCGCGTCGGCAACCGGGATTTCAGTGGTGTAGTCGTTGAGCGCCACGGCGGTGATGCGGTTGCCCGAAGCGTTGACAGCGCGCAACAAGGTGCGCATTGGGACGCCCTCGAAGTGCTGCTCGCCATTATACCAGGGCGTCTTCGTAATGAGCAATGAGGTGCCCATTGCCTCGAGCATTGCACGGTCAAATCGTGCATTGTCACCGTCGTTCTTAACTCCGATCGCCCCTGAGATCGTCAGTAACGGTCGCTCGTGTGGACTGGCCAACTCTTCGGCATGGGCTTGCCCGATCGTAAGCGCTACCGTGAGTGCGCCCAATGCCCGGCGACCGATCGGCCGTACCATTGACATCGCTCCGCTCACGAAGAGCATCCTAGCGTGGAGCACTCACCCAGGAACTCCTGCTTCAACGCCTGGTCGGTCTTCATCTCGCCAAACCAAGCATTGGTCACCATGCGGCTGAGATGGTTCGCATGCACGCCCCGGTGGGTCTTACACATATGCACCGCGCTGATCCGGACGGCCAACCCACGCGGGGCAGTGACTTCCTGGATGTAATTGCCGATCTGCTGCACCAGCTCCTCCTGTATCTGCAGCCGCGACGCGAAGTGGTTCACGATCCGATCGTATTTCGAAAGGCCGATGATCCGCCCGTCGCGTGCCGGAACAATTCCGATATAGGCGCTACCGTAGATCGGCATCATGTGATGGGCGCAAGTGGAGCGAACCGCAATCGGGCCCGTGACGATGAGGCTCTCGTACTTCTCGGCGTTGTCGAATGCGGTGATCGGCGGCATGGGGGCGAAGCGTCCGGCCATCGTTTCGTCAACCAACATGCGCGCGACACGAGTGGGCGTATCTCGGGTATTATGGTCTGAGCGGTGATCCACCCGCAGCACGTCCAGCAACTCTTCCAGCTTTCGAGCGGCAGAGGCGATCATGTTTGCCCGCTCAACCTGGCTTAGAGGTACGTCCAGGGCTTCGTTGGAACGGCAACCCGGCCGCATCCGATGTAGACTGACGCTCACGACAGGGTCTCCTGCAGCACAGGGCTGCGCATCTGCTTCTTGTTGCCGACGTACGACACGCCTTCCGAGCTGCCCGGGTTTCCCCGGCGCACGCTGACGCACTCGAGGCCATCGATGCAGACCTCAAGCCGGGTCCAGATCCACTGGGCGACGTTTTCCAGCGTTGGGACGGCAAGACCCTCGACGTCATTGAGGTAACGACCGTCGAGTTCGCGCCTGAGGGCGTCTACGATGGGGTCGATGTCGTAGAGGTTATGGCTCCACCCGAACACCGGGTCCGGTTCCCCGCCAAACGTAATCTTAACCCGGAAGGAATGTCCATGCAGCCCAGAATAGGGAGGGGTCTGATGTGCAGCCTCAAACGAAAATTCTTTATAAGTCGAAAGACCCATAGCTCGCGACCACCCTGGATGTTTGCTATGATCAAGTTAGCGTAATCATCAGGGCACACAATCTCATGCATACACTTGGAAACCATTTCTAATGAAACCTGTTCAATCTGGGCGGGCCTGTGTGTTAATGGCTTGTTTACTCGCAACGTTCATGGCCGCGATCGAGGGCACAATCGTTGCGACCGCCATGCCGGGAGTGGTGGCCGACCTCGGCGGGTTCAATCGCTATAGTTGGGTTTTCAGTGCCTTTCTGCTGGCGCAAACCGTCAGCATCCCGGTGTTCGGTCGCCTCTCCGACGCCTATGGCCGAAAGGTGGCATTCCGAGCTGGTACAAGCCTGTTCGTCTTAGGCTCGGCGCTATGCGGCTTCGCCCCCAGCATCATGTGGCTTATTGGTTTTCGGGTGGTGCAAGGGATCGGCGCGGGTGGTGTGCAGCCCATCGTCATGACGATTTGCGGTGACCTTTATAGTCCGGTCGAGCGCGCCATGGTGCAGGGACTGGTTTCCTCGGTGTTCGGCGTGGCCGCGGTCGGCGGGCCGTTGCTGGGCGTAGCTTTGGTAGACCATGGGGCGTGGCCAGTCGTGTTCTGGATAGCCATTCCCATTGGGATTGCATCGATTGCTGGCGTAGAGCTGTTTTTGTCGGAGCAGATCGTCCCACAGCACCACCAAGTCGATTACGCCGGTGCGGCGTTGCTGGCGGTGAGCGCCAGTGCGCTCCTCCTGTTGCTCGTTGAGGGCGGCGGGCTGCCGCGCTGGGCGATCTGTGCGGCCATTGCCGTTGGCATCCCGGCCGCAATCGTGCTTGGCTGGCATGAACTGCATACTCCGCAACCGATGCTGCCAGTCGAGTTGCTCCGGCAACGTATGATTGGTGTCGGCTGTTTGGCCAATGCGGCTGTCAGTTCCGTGATGATGGCCATCTCCGCTTTCCTGCCGGCTTATGTGCAGAGTGTCATGGGCGGAACCGCGCTGGCCGGGGGCCTCGTTCTCGGTGCCATGTCGCTGACCTGGGCAGCCGCCAGCGTTCTGACAGGTCAGCTTATGCGAAAAGGGAATGTTCGCAACGTTGCCGTACTTGGAGCGCTGGCGCTGGTTGCAGGCAGCTTGGTGCTCGCGTCGGCGACACCGGCCTGGGGCTTGGCAGCGACGACGGCCGGGTCGTTGGTGGTCGGTGCCGGCATGGGCCTTTGCAACACCGTGCTGATAGTTTCCATCCAGGCTTCCGTCGGTTGGGGTCAGCGCGGGGCGGCCACATCGGCAATCCTGTTTGCGCGCTTTATTGGCCAGGTTTTGGGCGTTGCGAGTTTTGGAGCGGTGCTGAACGCGACGCTCCTCAAGGGGGCATCAGAAGTTGTTTTCGTTGAGGTTCCGGCTAGCCTGGACCAGGCATTGCGCGGCACCCTTCGAACAGCGGATCAGGAGCTACTTCTTCATTTTGTTGCCACGGGCATGCGCAACGGCTACTGGATGGCGGTGGCGCTCTCGGCTGCGGCGCTGCTCATAGTCATTTTACTCCCCGGGCACCTTGCCGGTCCGTTAAAGGCGGAGAAAGCCGGCTGATCGGTCAGCCCGTCTTTAACGGCCATCGATGGACCGGTGTGAGGTGGGGCGTTGTTGGGCCTTGGTGGGCGTTGTTGTATGTGTGGATATCGGGTAATCGCGGTGGGGGCATAGGTCCTCCATGATGCTGCGATCCGGGCGTTGTTGCCCGGCGGTTCGCACCATGGGAGGCGGTTCGATGACCAGGTTTGTTGGTTTGGACGTGTCGCAGAAGCTGATGGCGATCTGCGTTGTTGACGAGACCGGTCGCAGGCTGTGGCGCGGCCAATGCGCTACGGACCCCGGGCAGATCGAGCGTATGGTGAAGGGGCATGCGGGAGAGGACGCCAGGATTGGCGTGGAGACCGGCCCCAT
>CAXTWC010000264.1:0-6574 GCA_964247805.1 uncultured Acetobacteraceae bacterium
AGCCGTTCGGTCCATCTAACCTGGTGAGACTAGCAAACTGCTTGTTAAAGGCCGCCTGGGCGAGCACCTGAAAGTGGAGTTCGCCAGAAGCAGCTCAGCGAATCATGCCAACGCGCCGAGGGCTCCCTCCAACGTCTCTAGGAATTGTTCCGCGTGCGCCTCGGTGAACACCAAGGGCGGGCGGATCTTCAGCGTGTGGGCGTGCGGCCCGGTCGCGCTGATCAGGACACGCCGCTCCCGCAAGGCATTCACCAGGGCCGCAGCCCGGCGTCCATCCGGTTCGCCGGCCGGGTTCACGATGTCGGCGCCAACGAACAAACCGGCCCCGCGCACCTCTCCGAGCGCTTCGAACCGCTGCCCAAGAGCACGTACGCCGGTCCTTAACATCGCCCCGACGCGCAGGGCGTTGGCTTGCAGGCCCTCCTGCTCGATCACGTCCAGCACGGCACTGGCAGCCGCGCACGCAACAGGGTTGCCACCGTAGGTGTTGAAATAGCGCGCCCGGCGGCCGAACTCGGTTGTCAGGCCGGGCTGCATCGCGACACCGGCAACGGGGTATCCGTTACCCATCGGTTTGCCCATGCTCACCAACTCCGGCACCACACCATGGCGCGCGAAGCCCCACATGGCCTCGCCCGTGCGGCCGAAGCCGGGCTGCACCTCGTCCGCGATGAAGATGCCGCCGGCTTCGCGAACGGCGGCCACCGACTCTGCCAGGAAGCCAGGCGGATCGGCGAACACGCCGTCGCTGGAAAAGATCGTGTCGCAAAGCAGCGCGGCCGGACGCAGGCCGTGCAAGGCCAGATCCTCGATCGCGGCCCGCACGCCAGCAGCAAACTGCGCACCGCCCTCCCGCGGCGCCGGCACCATACGCACCGCCAGCCCAAGCGGCACGCCGGCGCCCAACGATGGCGACATCTCCGCCACCGCCCCAGTCACCCCGTGATAGGCGGTCTGCGTGACAATGAAGCCAGTGTTCCCAGTGGCCGCCTTGGCAATGCGGATCGCCAAGTCATTCGCCTCGCTCCCTGTGCAGGTCATCATCAGGTGACCGATAGCAGCGGGAAACGTCGCGAGCAGGCGCTCGGCATAGTCCAGAATGCCGTCGTGCAAATAGCGCGTATGGGTGGCCAGCGTCGCCGCCTGTTGCGCGATGGCGCCGACCACATGGGGATGGCAGTGCCCGACGGACGCGACGTTGTTATACACGTCCAGATACGCAGTGCCCTCCGCGTCGTATAGCCACACGCCCTCGCCACGGACGAAGTGCAGCGGTTTGGCGTAGAACAGGCGATAGGCCGGGCCTAAGAGTGCGCCACGTCGCTCGATCATCGCACGCTCTACTGACGAGACGTCGCTGGCTGCGGCCGGATCGAAACTGTTGGCCATCTGGCCGGAGCGCGGAGGGATCATGCCGGCATCCCGCACGCGGTGCGGAACAGGCTCTGCGCCGCCACCCGATCGATCGAGGCGAAGCGTTCCAAACCGTGCCAGGCCGCCTGACTGTTGCGCAGGATGTAGTCCCGGTTCTCCGGACGGCGTTGCGCGAGCCAAGTGTTGACGGTGACGCTCACCACTTGGCGGACCGCGATCAGGTCGAACAGCACGTCGATTTCCTCCGGCAGAAGTGGGTTCACCGCGTGGTAGGCGGCCACCAGGTCCATTGCGTGCGCAAGCGGGTGGCCGTCCGCCGCCACACCATACGCGGCGGTGACGGCCAGGTCATTGACGGTCGCCGCACGGACCATGTCGCCGAAATCGATGATCCCGGCGAGACGGTCGGGCGCATCCGGGTCCACCAGCAGGTTGTGCGGATTGAAATCGTTGTGCAGCACCTGCGCGCGAAACGTCGGCAAGCGCGGAGCGGCATGGGTCTCGAACGCCGCAAGGAACCTTGTTGCCAAGGCCCGCCGCGCCGGGTCGCCGATGTAGGGCAGGAGGACGGTGAGGTCGCCCGCGCGGGTGCTGTCCCAAAGCAAGGGCCGCCGCGCGCCGGGATGGTCGAAATCCTGCAACGCGCGAGCCAGCCGGGCAAGCGAATGACCGACGCTGCGCCGCTGTGACGCAGAGGCTGGTGCCAGATGCAGCGGTTGGCCCGGCAGGTAGCTCAGCAGCCGTACCTGCAGTACGCCGGTGGGGCGGGGCCATGCTAGCACCGCCTCTCCTACCAACGTCCGCAACACACGAGGCACCGGCAGGGTGGGATCCCGTTCGGCAATGTGGAGCAAGGCGTCGGTCTGCGCCTCGATTGCCGCAAGGTCTTCGGCCGGGTTGGAAATTTTCAGCAGCAACGCGCCATCCGCCGTCAGCAGGCGGAAATTGCAGTCGCGCTCGGCCGATAACTGGGTCGCGCGACCGACCACACCGTAATACTCCGCAGCCAGGGCGATTGCGTCAGCCGCACTCACCCTCGGCGGCGGGTGGTCCAGCAACGCAGCGGCTTGCACGAGCGTGGGGGGAATCGGGGGTGTGGTGGCCAGTTCAACCATTTGCGGCAGGTTAGCGCCTTCCATGCCCGGCGTCCCGTGCCACGAAGGCGTCTACCCGACGATCAACTCCCCAGTGCAGCCGCAACTCGCGTGCGAGCTTGGGCTTGTGATGTGTCCGTGGGACACCAGCATGCTATCCGAGCCGGTGTCGGCGTTTCTCGCTTGGAGGCAAGATGAACAATCCAGAGTGGGGCGGCCCGCCCGTCCGTCGTCGCACGGTGCTCGAAACTGCTGCTGCCGTATCTGCTTTGGCTACGCTCGGCGACAGCGCAACCGCTCTCGCGCAGCCCGGGTCAGCGTTACCGGAGCAGGTGCAACGCTTGCCCGTCACGTTGCACATCAACGGTCAGGCCCATGACCTGACTCTCGATACGCGTACCACATTATTGGACACGCTGCGCGAGCACCTGAACCTTACCGGTTCCAAAAAGGGCTGCGACCACGGCCAGTGCGGCGCATGCACCGTTCTGCTCAACGGTCACCGTATCAATTCCTGCCTGTCGCTGGCGGTGATGCACGACGGCGATGAAATCACCACCATCGAGGGCCTGGGTCAGCCGGACAATCTGCATCCGATGCAGGCTGCGTTCCTACACCACGACGGTTACCAGTGCGGCTATTGCACGCCGGGGCAGATTTGTTCGGCAACCGGCATGCTCGCCGAAGTAAAGGCCGGTGCGCCCAGCGTGGTCACGGCGGACCTGACGGGGGCGCCTCACCTCACGGATGAAGAAATCCGCGAGCGCATGAGTGGCAATATTTGCCGCTGTTCCGCGTACCCCAACATTCTGGCCGCTATTCGCGACGTGGCGGAGAGCGCAGCATGAGGGCCTTCACCTATGAGCGGGCTACCAGCCCGCAAGCCGCCGCTGGAGCAGTACTCGCCACGCCGGATGCCACCTTCATCGCCGGCGGCACCAACTTGTTGGACCTGATGAAGCTGCAGATCACGACGCCGCGGCATCTGGTCGATGTGACTCGGCTGGATATAAAGACGGTCAGCGACACGCAGGATGGCGGGATGCGGATCGGCGCTCTGGTGACGAATGCCGACGTCGCCGCCAATCCGCGCGTGCGCAAGGATTACGGCGTGCTCAGCCGCGCATTACTCTCGGGCGCCACCGGGCAACTGCGAAACAAGGCCACAACGGGTGGTAACCTGCTGCAGCGGACTCGGTGCTACTATTTCTATGACACATCCAAGCCCTGCAATAAGCGCGAGCCTGGCTCCGGCTGCTCGGCCATCGGCGGGTATAACCGCATCCACGCCATCCTCGGCACAAGCGATTCGTGTATCGCTACGCACCCGTCCGACATGGCGGTCGCGATGCTGGCCCTGGGCGCTACAGTTGAAGTAGTGGATGGGAAGGGTGCGACCCGGTCCATCCCAATGACCGAGTTCCATCGCTTGCCGGGCAACACGCCGCAGATCGAGACCAACCTGAAGCCCGGCGAGCTCATCACCGCGGTGATCTTACCACCTCCCCTGCCCGGCGTGCACATTTACCGCAAGGTGCGCGACCGCGCGTCTTACGCGTTCGCCCTGGTTTCCGTCGCCGCGATTGTCGACGCGGATGGAGGGCACATTCGGTCGGCCCGCCTCGCCTTTGGTGGCCTGGCGCACAAGCCGTGGCGGTCGGTCGAGGCGGAACAGAAGTTGGCCGGTGCGCCCGTCAACGACGCGACATTCACGGAAGCCGCCGACATCGCGTTCGCTGGCGCACGCGGCTACGGCAACAATGATTTCAAGGTCCCGCTCGTCCACCGCACTCTGCGTGCCGTGTTGACCGAAGCGACCCGGATCTAAGGAGCCGACCATGATCGAGATGAACGCCCCAATCGGCAGTAATCTGCTCGACACCACTACCAACGGGCTCGTCGGCAAGCCGCTGGATCGCGTCGATGGCCCGCTGAAAGTCACTGGCACCGCCCGCTACGCCTATGAGGTGCAGGACGCCGGCCCGGCGGCTTATGGCTATGCCGTGCTCTCCACCATTGGCAAAGGCCGTATTACCGCGTTCGACACGTCTGCCGCCGAGCGTTCGCCAGGTGTCATCAAGGTGCTGACGTGGCGTGACTCCCCGCCGCAGGGTCAGGGTAATCACCGCGAGGCCTGCACCGTGCTTTATTCCGACGAGGTCGCGCATTATGGCCAGCCAATTGCGCTCGTCGTCGCCGAGAGCTTCGAGGAGGCTCGGGCTGCGTCCTATTTGGTGCACGCGAGTTATCAGGAGGAGCCGGCGCATTACTCGATGACCGGCAACGAGGCAGCCGCCAAGACGCCGGAAGCTTCGCAATCGCCTGCCGACACGTCGGAGGGTGATTTCGCTGGTTCGTTCGCATCATCTCCCGTTCAGTTGGATGTGACTTACACGACGCCTGACCAGTCGCATGCCATGATGGAACCGCATGCGACGATTGCGACGTGGAACGGCGGCAAGTTGACCGTTTTCACCTCCAATCAAATGCTGAATCAGAGCCAAAAGGCCTTGGCAAAGACGTTCAAAATGCAGCCGGAGGATGTCCGCGTCGTCAGTCGGTATATTGGCGGTGGTTTCGGCTCCAAGCTATGGGTGAATGCCGACGCGACGTTGGCCGCCCTAGGTGCAAAGGCCTGCGGGCGTCCAGTAAAGATCGCCCTGACCCGCCAGCAAATCTTCCACGTGACCACGCACCGCTCCGAGACCATCCAGCGTATCCGGATTGGGACCGACAAGGATGGCCACATCCAGGCGATCGGGCACGACGTGATGTCCTGCAATTTGCCTACCGAGCAGGATTATGAGGGCGCGGCCAATCAGACACGCACTCTGTATGCCGGCGCGAACCGGCAAACGCGGCATCGGCTGGTGCCGTTGGATATCCCTGTCGCCTCTGCTATGCGCGCGCCGGGTGAGGCGGTTGGCATGCTCGCCCTCGAAGCTGCGATGGATGAACTTGCCGAGCAGCTTGGCATGGATCCGATCGAGCTACGCGTTCGCAACGACGCCACGATTGATCCGACCAACAACGTCCCCTATTCGAGCCGTCACTTGGTGGAGTGTCTTCGGACCGGGGCAGACCGTTTTGGCTGGTCCAAACGCGGCAAGGTAGGTGCGACGCGGGATGGACGGTGGCTCGTCGGAATGGGCGTGGCGGCGGCCACTCGGCAAAACCCGCTGCAAGCGTCACAGGCGACTATCCGCTTGGACCCGAACGGCGTTGCCACGGCGCGGATGGCGATGACGGATGTCGGCACCGGCACCTACACGATCATGACGCAACTCGCCGCCGAACTGCTCGGACTGCCGATGGATCGCGTCCATGTGGAGATGGGGGATACCAACTATCCCGCTGCATCTGGGTCAGGGGGATCCTTTGGCGCGAATAGTGCCGGGTCGGCGCTGTTCGACGCGTGCATGACCTTGCGCAGCCAATTGGCGCAGAAGGCCGGGATGGACGCGGTGGCAGTCACTTTCGAGGGCGGCAACATCCAGTCCGACGGGAGGAGCGTAGCCCTGGCCAGCTTGGTCGGCCCAGATGGGATGGAGGCACACGGCGAGATCAAGCCCGGCGACATGCGAAAGAAGTTCTCACAACAATCGTATGGCGCGCATTTCGCCGAGGTCGGTGTGAACATGGATACCGGCGAGGTGCGGTTGCGACGCATGCTGGGCGTGTTCACTGCCGGGCGAATTCTGAACGAGAAGACGGCGCGCTCGCAGGCCATCGGGGGCATGATATTCGGCGTTGGTGCAGCGCTCGAGGAGGACCTCGTGATGGACGATCGCTTCGGCAATTTCGTCAACCACGATCTGGCTGAATATCACGTCGCCGTTCACGCCGACGTGCCGAACGTCGATGCAATCTTTCTCGCGGAGGTAGATGACAAGACGAACCCGCTCAAATCCAAGGGCGTGGGCGAATTGGGGATCTGTGGCGCTGGCGCATCCCTCGCTAATGCGATCTACAATGCATGCGGGGTGCGAGTTCGGGACTATCCGATCACCCTGGACAAGCTGTTGACGCGCCTACCTGTCTCAGCCTGACCGGCGTCATCTAGCTTATGTAAGCGCCGCCGCTATTGGGTGGCGGCGTCTACATAG
>CAXTWC010000265.1:0-6374 GCA_964247805.1 uncultured Acetobacteraceae bacterium
GTCCGTCCCACTCGGGCACACCCTGGTCGTGCCGCAGCCGCAGGCGTTGTAATCCCAGCGCCGACAGGATCTCGGCCGGATCGGCCGCGGCTTCCGGCGTTACCAGCCCGGGCAGGCTGGCGCGGGCCTCCAAGACGAAGCGCTGCAGCATTCCCGCTTCAGTGCCGAGGTAGGCGTCGGACCACCATGACGCGAAACGCTCCGATGCGGATCGCAGGAGGGCTGCCGAAGGCAAAAGGCCGCGCTTGGCGTGCTGGTTCAGCTTGCGATCAGCCGGGGCGATGTTCCAAAGATCTCCGCAGGGCCAGGCGGCCCAGGGCAGACAATGGTCCATGTCGAGGCTGTTTGCGTCCAGCACCCTCCCGCTCCACACGCAGTGCACAGCCGACCCCATCCGTAGCCGATCCAGGGCGAGCCTGCGCGGGAGACCTACCCCGCGGTCCGGGTCCGACCAGACGGTGGCCGTGGCGACCGCTACCGGGTCTAAGCTGCGACGCTGCCCCGCCGCGTAGTCGTGCATCAACCGGATCCACTCCGCAACGAGAGCGGGCTCGATCCAAGCCGCGAAACGGCTCATCGCCCGCCACAGTTCGACAGGAACCGAAAGCGTCCCGAAGCTCCGGAGCGCGGGGCCGTCCAGCAGGACCGCGAAAGGCGCGATGGCCCTGGTGCGACTGACTGGGAACACGGGCCTGCCGTCCGGGCGAGTCAGATAGCGGGCGGGCATGGCGCGGATCAGGTCGGCCGCTTCCCGGAGTGCGGACCACACGGCAACTCCCTCGGACGGCCCGAAGGCAGCGCCCGGGCGGAGGCTCCGCACCGTCGCTGCCCCTCCGGCCACTCCCGTCCAACCTGGGCCGGCGAAGCCGAGCTTGTGTGCTCCGTGCGTGTTCGTGGGCGACTGAGGCAGGTCGGCGGCCGTCAGCGGCAGGTAGAGCCGCAGCCAGTTGAGGGCGACCAGCCCAAGCGGAATCCTGACGAACCCGTCGTCATCCTCCTCGGCGAGCCCGGCCGCACCATCGGCCGCCCGGCAGAGCGCTCGCAGCAGGCCTAGCTTATAAGTCGAGCTTTTCTGGTCGACCAGGATCGCGTGCCGAAGCAGTGGGAGCGCCCCGGTGCCGTCGTCGGGTAAGCGCAGAGCCATCCTTGTCCAGCGGACCGTTGACCTGCCCATGGCGTCGTCGGCGAAATCGCGAAGCACGACCTCCATGCCGTGGTGTCGTGCTAGCGCCTCGATCTCGTCAGCACTAACTTCGTAGGCGCCTCGTCCATCGTCCGGCCCGTGCCGGAGCGTGATGGCCAGTAGGCCGCCTGGCTTGAGCAGCGTCACGAGTTTGCGGAAGGATCTCCGATTGGCCGGGCAGGCTGTCCAGCAAGGCCGGATACCGCCGTCGCCGCGGAGCATAGGCGCTGACCTCCGGCTCGGGGAGGGTCATTGCCGTAGCCTTGATGCCTTCCGGCAGTCCCGGGAACGGGTCGATCCCCACGGTCCGGATCAGCGCAGCGACCGACACCACCGCGCACCGGGGCCGCTTCGTGTTCTGGCAGACATACACGCCCGTGCCGCCGGCCTTCGGATCGTAGACCGCCTTCCAGGTCGAGGTCGGCACCAGCACGCCATCGATGCCGATCGACTGCAACTCACTTCCGACGAACGCTGGGCCCGTCACCAGGTAGATCTCGCCTTCGCGCATCGCGAGGTTGCGTACAGCGGTTTCCACGCCCTCCCAGATCCCTCGGTTCAGCTGCGCGGTCTGGGGCACCACGTTGGCCAGGGAGAAACTCTGTTCCTGGGCGGCGACGTTGGGCATGTCGCCAGAGGGCGTCATGTGGCCGCGATCGTAGCCTGATCGGCGATAGTCGGCGATCTGCGCCTGGTCTTCGTAAGGAAGCCGACCGTCGGGATGGAACGACGCGGCCCCGGCTGACACTGCGCGGGATGTGGCTGACGCTAGAGGCGTTCCAGGATGATCCGCCCGAGCTGATCGTCTTCGAGAACGTGCCGCGCATTGCCCGTCGGGGACGTAACTTGCTCGATCGGATCGGCGCGATGCTGCGGCATTACGGCTATGCCGTCGCAGAGACGACGCATGATTGCGGGGAGTTGGGCGGCTTGGCGCAGACTCGGAAGAGATTCCTCCTCGTCGCCCGCCACCAAGCCAAGGTGCCGCCCTTCCTCTACGAGCCGCTGAAGCGGTCCCTGCGCGCCGTCGGCGACGTGCTCGGCCGGATGCCCCTGCCAGGTGATGTCGAGCGCGGCGGCCCGATGCACCGCGTGCCGATGCTGCAATGGCAGACCTGGGTTCGCCTGGCCTTCGTGGAGGCCGGATCTGACTGGCGCTCGCTCAAGTGCCTGCAGGTCGAGGATGGGCTACTCACGGACTTCCGGCTGAAGCCGGACATGGATTGGCGAAACGGCACACTCGGGGTCCAAGCGTGGCAGGATCCAGCCGGAACCGTCACGGGGAACGCGCGCCCAGGTGCTGGCGCTTTCAGCGTTGCCGATCCCCGGCGGGCCGACGGCGTCGCTGCTTTCGGACAGTACGGCGTGAAGCGATGGAACGAGGCTTCCCAGACGGTGATCGGCAAGGCCGCCGTAGGCGCCGGGCAGTTCGCGGTCGCCGATCCTCGCCACGGCGGCCCGACTAAGTTCAGCAACGTCTACCGCGTGGTCGAGTGGGATCGCCATGCTTCAGCGGTGACGAGCAGCAGGGATGTGGCGGTCGCCGACCCCCGCCAGCAGGACGCGATGTTTCACAATGCCTACAAGCTCGTGCCCTGGGCGGGCTCGTCTGGAGCCATCACCGGCCAACATTCGCCCAGCAACGGCGCAATGTGCGTCGCAGACCCCCGCACTGACGACCGCCGGAGCGGCGCGATCGGCGTGGTTGGCTGGAGCGACAGCACCGGCACGGTCGCCGGCGAGAGCCTGCCGAGCAACGGCGCGTTCGCTGTCGCCGACCCGCGGCCGAACCTGCAGCGCGACAAGGGCGACGACTGGGCCGGTGCAGGCCACTATGGCGTCGTGTCGTGGACCGGCCGTGCTGGCGCAGTCAGCAGCGCCGCCGGCCATGACAACGGCCGCTGGAGCGTCGCCGATCCCCGGCATGCCTGTGAGGCTGAGAGCGAGACGCCTCACCAGCTACCGGCCGCCCAGGACCGCCTGGTGGCCGTTATCCGCAGCCAGGACGGGTCCTGGCACCGGCCGTTCACCACCTTCGAGCTGGCCGCCTTGCAGAGCCTGATCGATCCGGAGGAGCAGCTCGAACTGGACGGCCTGTCCGATGCCGATTGGCGCGAGCGCATCGGCAATGCTGTTCCGCCGGATGCGGCGACGGCGATCGCGGACACCATGGGCAAAACCCTGCTGCTGGCCTGGTCCGGCGAGAGCTTCATGCTCTCCGCGCTACCGATCTGGGTTCGGCCGATCGGTGTGGCCATGAGCGTCAACCAGGCAGGAGGAACTTAGAAGCTTTACCGCGCCACGGCCTGTCCGCCGCAAGGGTCCGGTGCTCCGCACCGGGCCGGCTAGGGCCGGCTTCGCCCTTGCCCCGGCCACGCCAGGGCACGGGTTCGGGGAGGGGTGATCAACGAGTCCATGGAGAGGACGACACCCCATGACCTACGCCTCCAAGCGCCGTAGCGACAGCCGACGCTCCTGAAGCAGCTTGGCGGGGATCGCCAGCACAATCGCCGCACTTCCCGCGAACAATCCGGCCGCGATGACCCAGAACCCCGCAGCGGTGCTGCCCATCGTCTGCTGCGCCCAACCAATCAGGTTCGGCGCAATGAAACTGCCGCATTGCCCGAGGCTGCTGATTAGCGCGATTCCCCCAGCCGCCGTCGCGCTCGAGAAATATGCCGTCGGGATCGACCAGAACACCGCGACGCTGGTCAGGTAGCCAATGGACAATAGCGCCAGGAAGACGACAATAAGCTGCCAATGGCCCGACGTCAGAGGGAGCAACGCAATCGCGGCCCCCGCCAGCATGGCCGACCCGGCGTAATGCCACCGCCGCTCCAACTTCAGGTCCGAGTGCCGGTTGATCAGCAGCATGCCGACCGCGCCCACCGCGTAGGGCACCGCCGATAGCAGACCAATCGACCACGCATCCTTCACACCCGCCTCGCGTATTACGGTCGGGCCCCAGAAGTTGATCACAGACCCCGCCCAGGCCACCGTCATGTAAGCTGCAGCGGCCGCATACAGGCGCGGGTCGCGCAGCATGGCGCCGAAACTGCGATGGCCGGCGCCGTCGCGAGCGGAAGCCTCCACGGCGATCGCCTCGGTAACCAGGTGCTTCTCGGCCTGTGTCAGCCAGCGTGCCTCCGCCGGGGAGTCGTCGAGATAGAAGTAGGCGGCAATGCCGGCGAGGACCGGCGGAATGCCCTCGATCAGATACAGCCATTGCCAGCCATGCAGTCCGCCAAGTCCGGAGGCAAAGGTCATGATCCCGCCAGAAAGCGGCCCACCCACGATGCCGGAGACGGCGATGGCGAGCACGAACTGCGACAGCACCCGTGCACGGAGGGCGGATGGGAACCAGCCGCTTAGGTAAAAGATGACCCCGGGAAAGAACCCGGCCTCCGCGATGCCCAGCAAGATGCGCACGATATAGAGCTGGGTCGCCGAGCGGACGAACAAGGTCGAGATCGACACCAGTCCCCACAGCACCATGATCCGCATGATCGTCCGCCGAGCGCCGAAGCGCTGCAGGATGAGGTTGCTCGGCACCTCGAACAGCACGTAGCCAATGAAGAATACGCTGACGCTGAAGCCATAGGCTCCGGCGTCGATCCCGAGCTCCTCGCGGAACTGCAGGCTGGCAAAGCTGATGTTGACACGGTCGAGATAGTTGAGGACGTAGCACAGGAATAGGAATGGGATCAGCCGGAGCGCGATCTTGCGATAGACGGCTTGTGCCGAGAGTGCCGCGCCACCCATCGGCTGTCGATCCTGCTCGTTTCTCGTTCCCACCCACTTCCTCCCGTTCTTGTCGTTGTGTGCCGGCTTAGCCTTGGTCCGCGCTTCCCCTTGGGGCTGCGCCGAGCACGCGGTCGACCATCTCCGCGGCCTGGCCGACGTAATTTGCGGGGTTGGTCAATTGCAGGATGCGTGGCTCATCGAGATGCGCGGTGACGGCGGGATCCTGCATCAGCGCATCCGCCAGGCTGCACCCAGTGTCAGCGGCGACCCGGCAGGCCGCATAGACCACGTCGTGCGCCGTCTGCCGCCCGATGACGGGTGCCAAGCCCATCATGACAGCCTCTCCCACGATCAGGCCTTTGCTGCTGCCGAGGTTCGTCAGCATACGGCCTGGATCGACGATCAAACCGCCCAACGCGAACTTCGCCTGGTGCAGCGCTCCCGCGGTCAGCACGAAGCTCTCCGGCACCGCCATCCACTCGGCGTGCCAAGGGCCCGTTGCGCGTTCGAGGTCCTGCACCATGGCGTCCATCA
The DNA here is from genome assembly GCA_964247805.1 of uncultured Acetobacteraceae bacterium. Classification (GTDB taxonomy): domain Bacteria; phylum Pseudomonadota; class Alphaproteobacteria; order Acetobacterales; family Acetobacteraceae; genus LMUY01. The sequence continues at coordinate 5,462 of CAXTWC010000265.1, forward strand.
TCAGCCCGGCGTGCTGCCGTACTGCTTTGCCAGCTGCCAGCATCAGCTCCGACGAGATTGCGTTGCGCTTCTGCGGCATGGTGCTGGACGCGCCGCGCCCCGTGACGAAGGGTTCGTATACCTCGCCGAATTCAGTCGAGGAGAGCAGGATCAGGTCGTAGGCGATCTTGCCGAGTGAGCCGGTGATCAGCGCGAGGGTGTTGACCACCTCGGCAAAACCGTCGCGCGCCACGTGCCAGGTGGCGATCGGCACGCCGAGATCCAACTCCTCCATCAGCGCCGCCTGTACCTCCAGGCCCTTGCCGCCGAGCGACGCCAGCGTGCCCGCCGCGCCGCCGAACTCGCCCACCAGCACGCGGGGGCGTAGTTGGCGAAGCCGTTCGGCGTGACGGTCGAACATGGACAGCCAGATCGCGGCCTTGTAGCCGAAGGTGATTGGCAGCGCCTGTTGCAGATGGGTGCGGCCGGCCATCGGCGTGTCACGGTAGCGCTCAGCCAAGCCAGCCAGGATGGTGCGCAGCGTGCCCACATCCGCCTGCACGATCTCCAGCCCGGCGCGCACCCGCAGTACGTCGGCGGTGTCCATGATGTCCTGCGTGGTGGCGCCCCAATGCACATAGCGTCCGGCCTCGCCGCACTGCTTGGACAACTGGTGGACGAGAGGGAGGATGGGGTAGCCGACATTGTCGGTCTCGCGCCGCAGCAGGTCGTAGTCGAACGCGCTCGGATCCGCCGCAGCCGCGATCGCGTCCGCCGCCTCCTGCGGGATGACGCCGCATTTGGCCTCGGCGCGGGCGAGTGCCACTTCCACTTCGGTATAGCGGGCGACGAGGGTGACGTCGCTGAACACGTCGCGCATCACCCGGCGGCCGCGCTACGCGTGCCGCGGCTGCGAGGATGTCGTGCAGGTGGC
>CAXTWC010000266.1:0-3215 GCA_964247805.1 uncultured Acetobacteraceae bacterium
CGGTTCACGTTCTGGCAGCGGATCCGGACTGACGGCGTCGGCACGTCGTCCTGCTGCAGGACGCGTTTCGTCAGGAACGATTTGCGCTCGCACTGCCGACGCAGCATAGAGATCGCCTTCGCTGTCAGCGTCCTGAACCAGCTGCTCGTAGGCAGATACTCGAAAACGTCCGCTTCCCACGCCCGCCGCGAAGTCCGTGCAACACAGTCTTCGGCTTTAGTCGATACCGGATGGTCCGCTATGGAGACCAGAACCGCAATAAGCAGACCTTGGCGTTTCAGCATTCTGACCAACCATCGATGAGATGGCCGGGCGCGAGGTCCGTGCCTGGTGATCCTTTGGGGCTGAACCAGGATCGAGAAAACGGGACAGTCATGGGGGCAATTGGTTGTAAGAGCAGGTCATCCTTGCTCGCTGAAACATGCTTTGGGGTATCGGCAACAGCGTCATCAGAATTCAAGAGTTGTCACGCCACTAGCTGGAGCGGTGTCCCGAACAGGTAATCAATGTCGTCCAGTTCGAGCGAAGTCAGCTCTCCTGTCCCCCCAAAGGCAATCCCGGCGAGTTCTGCCTTGCGCTGTTGCAGCTCTACGATCCGCTCCTCAACCGTGTCAGCGGCGATCAGCTTGTAGACGAACACGGATTTGGTTTGGCCGATGCGATGCGCCCGGTCCGAAGCTTGATCCTCTACAGCCGGGTTCCACCAAGGATCGTAATGGATCACCGTGTCGGCCGCGGTCAGGTTCAGGCCGCGTCCGCCGGCCTTGAGGCTGATCAGGAACAGCGGCACCTCGCCCTCCTGAAACGCGCGCACCGGCTCTGCCCGGTCCCTCGTATCGCCGCGCAGCTCCACGAAGCGAATGTTCGCCTCGGCGAGCTTCGGCTTGATGAGGTCCAGCATGGAGGTGAACTGCGAGAACAGCAGCACACGCCGGCCTTCCGGAATCATTTCCGTCAGCATCTCCAGCAGGTCGTCGAGCTTGCTTGAGACCTTGACCTGTTGCGCCGACGGCAGCTTCACCAGCCGGGGGTCACAACAGGCCTGCCGCAGCTTCAGCAACGCGTCCAGCACCACGATACGGCTCGCAGCCAAGCTGCGCTGGGCGACCTGGGCACGCACCTTGTCGTGCAGCGTGCCGCGTATGGTCTCGTAGAACTCGCGTTGCGCCGGGGCGAGGGTAATGCGGCGCAGGATGGTGTGCTTCGGCGGCAGCTCGGTCGCGACGTCGGCCTTGGTCCGGCGCAAGATGAACGGCCTGATCCGGCGCACGAGCTGTGCCCGGCGCACGTCGTCGCCTCGCTGCTCGATCGGGGTCCGGAAGCGTCTGGCGAAGGTCCGCCGCTCGCCGAACAGGCCTGGCATCAGAAAGGCGAACTGCGACCATAACTCTTCCAGGTTGTTCTCGATTGGAGTGCCGGACAAACAAAGCCGGTGACGGGTGTCGAGCTGGCACACGGCACGCGTCGCCTTGGCGTCCGGGCTCTTGATCGCCTGCGCTTCATCAAGCACCACCAAGTGCCATGCCAGCTCCCGCATCTGCTCGATGTCACGAGTAAGCACGGTGTAGGTGGTGATTACCACTTGGATGTCGCCGAGGCGACCACGGCGCTCGTGACGATCAAGCCCGTGCAGCACGGCCACACGCAGGTGCGACGCGAACTTCGTCAGTTCCGCCGTCCAGTTCGCGACCAGGCTGGTCGGGACCACGATCAGCGCGGGACGATCCAGCCGTCCCGCCGCATGCTCGACGGCGATGTGGGCGATGGTCTGCGCGGTCTTGCCCAGCCCCATCTCGTCGGCGAGAAAGCCGTTCAATCCGTGTGACGCGAGATGCTGCAACCATTCCACCCCGTGCTGCTGATAGGGGCGCAAGATGGCAGAAAAGGCGGCGGGCAGCTCCACCGGCGCGATGTCCGGCTCGCCCCGGAACTGCTCCGCGTAGGCTCCGATCGCCGCCGCGTTCTCCCACCGTGTCGGCAGCAGGTCCTCGAGTTCCAGCACCGTGGCTGCCTCGCCTTGCGGCAGCACCAGGGCGTCGCCGGTCAGGCGACCCGCGGCTTCGATCAGGTCGCCCATGACGGTCAGCAGCAAGCGGATGCGCTCGGCCGGCAGTTTCACGATGCGGCCGTCGCCCAGAGTGGTGATCAGCTCGCCGTCGACCACCTGCGCCGCATCCATGCCGCCGCGCTCGACGATGCGGCTGAGGATTGGCAGCAGCGGCTGGCGTACGCCGTCGATCTCGATGTCCAGCTCCAGCGAGAAGCTGCCGGGCCCAGCATCGCCCACCCGGGCGTTGCATCCACCCACGGTGCTTGCGACCCGCGGGCCGAAGTCGCGGTCGATCAGGCTGCGCCAACCCAGCGAGCGCAGCGCCGGCACGCGCAGCGCCATGAAGCGGTGCCACGCCTCGCTCGCGTTCGGGCCGCGGAAGACCAGCACACGCTGTCCCCTGGCCGATCTTCCGTCGGCCACGCGCATCTGAACAAAGCCGTCCTCGCGCAGCGTGTCGAACGCCGCGGCCTCGGCGTCCTGGTCGCGTCGCACGAAGGTGGGGCCGCCCGGACCGTCCGCCCGGACAAACTGACGCTCGTCGTGTCCTTCGACGACCGCGCCCTCGTAGTCGAACTCGACGATCAGGGCGTTGGTCACCTGCAACCGACCGTAATCGTCCGGGCATTTCATCTGGGTCAACTTCAGGACGGGGGTGACCGGGCGCTCGACGATCACCTGGTCGCTGCTGATCGCACTAACTGCCGCTGGCGCCGGCGGGCGCGCACGCTGTGCCCGCTGGTGCAGGACTGGCGTGTGCGGCTTCTGCTGGCGCAGGTGGACGAGGCCGACCGCCCCTGAGGCGGCATCGACATACCAAGGGCCGCCGGTGCCCAACAACACCGCGGACTTGGGCGGCAGCCGAGGTGGCGTGTCCGTGTCGAAGATCCGGGCCTCACCCGGCACCAGCCGCTTGCCCGTGGCCGCCCAGCGTGCTTGACCCGCTCCCAGCAGTGCCACAAGCACGTCCCCGACCTCGGTGGTCGAAACGCCGATCCGCGGCGCCTGGCCGCCACCTAGCGTGCGACCCAGTGATCGCGCGGCCTCCCCAGCGGCCGGGTCTGACATGATCTGGCGCGGTGTCGTCGCCTCGACCTTGCCGCTGCGCTCACCGACCAAGGACAAAGACACGAAGCAGGCGTGCGGTGGCTCGCCCGGTGCGAGA
>CAXTWC010000266.1:3256-6336 GCA_964247805.1 uncultured Acetobacteraceae bacterium
GGCGGCGGTCAGCGCGCCGAAGAGGCTCTTCTGCTCGGCCTTGCGTAGCTCGGAGTAGCGGTCGAGCGCCGCCCAAGCCGCCGCAGCCAAGTGGGCGCAGTGGGGGTGGTGGCAAGTGCAACGGCTGTCGAACACCACCCGCCGGGCGCGCAGGACCGGCATCAGGGTCGCGGTGTGGCGTGCGCCGCGGTCTTCCACCACCGCCGTGATGACGTCCCCAGTCAATCGCACCTGGACGGCGCCCAACAGAACCATGGTGCGCCCTCGCGTGAGCGCGGTCGCGTCGAACACGCGGCCGAGGTCTTCGGAGGAAAACGGCGTCGGCATCAGGCGGGGGGGTCCTCGGCATCAGAACACACGGGAAGGCGCAGGTGGCTAAGACATTACAGAGCGCCAGGGCGGTCTGAGAGAAGCGGACATTGGTTGTCCGAGACCGCGGACCGCTGATGTCGACCCGAAGGCAAGCTTCACACATGAGCGAAAGCTGTCGCGATCCAGTTCGGTCTGACCTGCCTTGCTTGCCTATGCTCACTCAGACGCTGGAACCCACTGACGTGATGATACCACATCAGCTACATCGCCGGTATGATGCCCCGCCCCGTCGTTCCCCCGGCATTGGATGCCGCGGCCGTACAATTGTCCCCCGCCGTCTACGCGCGTCCGGCACCGGAGGTCGCACGGGCGCTGATCGGCGCGCGGCTTCTCGTGGGCGGTGTCGGCGGTCGCGTGATCGAGACCGAGGCCTATGACCGCGATGACCCGGCCTCACATAGCTTCAATGGCCCGACTGTTCGAAACGCCGCCATGTTCGGACCATCCGGCAGGGCATACATCTATCGCTCCTATGGCCTGCACTGGTGCCTGAACGTGGTGTGCGGGGTGGCACCAGGCAGCGCGGTGCTGATCCGCGCCCTGGAGCCAGAGTATGGCCTCGACCTCATGCGCGAACGACGGGGTCAAGTATCGGACCGCGATCTCTGCCGCGGTCCCGGTCGGCTGTGTCAGGCCTTGGCCATCACCGGGGCGCTGGATGGACAGCCGCTGGACACGGTGCCCTTCACGTTCCTGAACCGTGTAGCACAAATGGAGATCGTCACGAGCGGGCGCATCGGCATCACCCGTGGTGCTGACACGCTCTGGCGGTTCGGTCTCGCCGGATCGCGCCTCCTCAGCCGGCCAATGCAGAGATGAGTACAGCATGACGGTGCCCCAGCTACTGCATCATTGGCAGCCGCAAGACCACAATGAGTAGAACTGGCCGGAAGCGGCCCGTCTGCTTCGGAGAAACGGCGGCGAGAAGCGAACATCTGTCGACGGGCTCTTGTCGCCCCTTCTCAGACTCTCAGTCCTGATCTATTACGATCTGAAGATGATAGGCAGAGCCGTTTCAACTATACGCCCACGATGACAAGCGGCCGACCAAACCCGCGGCTTGCAACAACTATTCATACACGTAAAAATGTAGGATGCCGATCCGAAGAACCGTCTCGATATCGCTCAGCCCAGAGATGCAGGCCGTGGCCGAGCGGCTGCGCGACACGGGCCGCTACGGCAACATCAGCGACGTGATACGGGCGGCACTACGCCTGCTCGAAGAGCGCGAGCTGGATTTCCAGGTATACCGAGATGCCCACTTGGCCGCTGTGGAGCAGGAAGCGACCCGGGCATGAACGACGGAACCCTGTTCTTCGGCGGTGGCGGCGAGCTGGGAGAACTCGTCCGCAGGTTCGACTGGGCTGCAACGTCCTTGGGGCCGATCGACACCTGGCCCCAGAGCTTGAGGACCACAGTCGCCACCTTGCTCCTGTCCCCCGTGCCAATCGTGCTGCTCTGGGGCGAGCAGGGCATCATGATCTACAACGATGCCTATTCCGGCTTCGCCGGCAGCCGCCATCCGCGGCTTCTCGGCTCCAAGGTGCGTGAGGGCTGGCCGGAAGTGGCCAGCTTCAACGACAACGTCATGCGCGTCGGCCTCGCCGGCGGCACACTGTCCTACAAGGACCAGGAGCTCGTCCTCACCCGCTTCGCCGGCCGGCCTGAACAGGCCTGGATGAACCTCGACTACTCGCCGGTCTTCGATGAGAGCGGGCAGCCTGCCGGCGTCATCGCCATCGTGGTCGAGACGACTGAACGCGTCCTGACCGAGCGGGATCTGCAGCGCAGCGAGGCGCTGGTGCGAGAGAACGCTCAGCGCGTGCAGCTCGCCCTCGCGGCGGGCGCCATCATCGGCACCTGGTTCTGGAACCTGCCGACCGACCGCTTCACGGTGGACGAGGCATTCGCGCGCGCCTTCGGCCTCGATCCCGCACTGGGACGCATCGGCCTCAGCCTCGAACAGGTGGTCGCTACCGTTCACCCCGACGACAGGTCCGGGCTGGCGGCGGCGATCGAGGAGGCGATCGGCCGCGGCGGCGCCTATGCCCACCAGTATCGGGTGCGACGCGCTGACGGGCGCTACTACTGGATCGAGGCGAACGGCCGCGTGGACCGCTCACCCGAGGGCACGTCGCTGAGCTTCCCCGGCGTGCTGATCGACGTGGAGGACCGGCGTGCCGTGGAGGCCGAGCGCGACCGGGCCACCGCGGCGCTGCGTGCCCTGAACGAGACGCTCGAACAGCGCGTCGAGGAGCGCACGCGAGAACTACGCGACGCTCAGGACTTCACGCGCCTGGCTCTAACCTCGGTCGGCGGTGTCGGCGCCTGGACCTACGACGCCGTGAGTGACCGCTTCTTCTGCAGCCCCGCCGTCTCCGAGCTCTACGCCCTCGACCCGGTTCAGGGCGAGCGCGGCATCAGCCGCGTCGAGTTCATCGCCAACGTACATCCCGACGACAAGCCCAATCTTCTCGCCATCATGGCGGGTGTGCGGGAGAAGGCTGGCGACCTGGAGCTGGAATACCGCATCCGCCACCCCGATGGCTCCACCCGCTGGGTGCTGTCCCGTGGCTACACGTACTACGAGGACGGCAAGGCCGTCCGGCGGGTCGGCATCGCTGTCGACACTACGAGGCAACATCAGCTCGAGGAGCAGCTGCGCCAGTCGCAGAAGATGGAGGCAGTCGGCCAGCTCACCGGCGGGC